>NZ_LMLK01000006.1:0-120427 GCF_001422605.1 Erwinia sp. Leaf53 | reverse complement strand
CCGGCACGCTGGGCTGGAGCGATATCCACAACAGGGCCGACGTGAAGTCGCAACATCAGGGCGTGGGCCTGAGCAGCGGCGGCAGCATCGGCAGCCAGTTTGGCGGCAATATGGAAAACGCGCTGCTGGCGGGGGTAAACCACAAAGAGAGCGCGGAAGGCACCACCAAAGCGGCGGTGAGTGCGGGCAGTATCACCATCCGCGACGGGGATGCCCAGAAGCAGGATGTTTCTCAGCTGAGCCGTGACGTTGAGGGTGCTAACGGCAGCATCGGGCCGATATTTAACAAGGAGAAGGAGCAGAAGCGGCTACAGCAGGCGCAGCTTATTGCGGAGATAGGKAGCCAGGCGGCGGATATCGCCAGAACTCAGGGTGAAATCAACGGCCTGCGGGCGGAAACCGACCCGGCGAAACTGGCGGAGGCGCGGGCGGAGCTGGAGTCGAAGGGCAAACCGTTCAGCGAATCAGACGTGCTGAAGCAGGCGCACAGCAACGCGCAGGCGCGGTGGGGCACCGGCAGCGCGATCCAGCAGGGCATCCAGGCGGCGACGGCGGCGGTGCAGGGCCTGGCGGGCGGCAGCATGGCGCAGGCNCAGCTTGATATTGACCATTAAACCGTTCAGCGAATCAGACGTGCTGAAGCAGGCGCACAGCAACGCGCAGGCGCGGTGGGGCACCGGCAGCGCGATCCAGCAGGGCATCCAGGCGGCGACGGCGGCGGTGCAGGGCCTGGCGGGCGGCAGCATGGCGCAGGCTATTGCCGGAGGTTCTGCACCGTATATTGCGAATATTATCGCGAAAAGCACGGATGATCTGGCGGCGAGGACGATAGCACATGCGGCAGTGAATGCGGTGATCGCGGCGGTGCAGGGCAACAGTGCACTTGCAGGCGCGGCAGGCGCTGTTACCGGAGAACTTGCGGCGGGCATCATCAAAGACCAGTTGTACGGCAAAGAGACGAAAATCAGCGATCTGAGTGAAGAGCAAAAACAGACCATCATCGCACTGGGGACACTGGCAGCGGGTCTTGCGGGTGGTATTACGGGCAACAGCACCGCAAATGCGCTGGCGGGAGCCCAGGCGGGTAATACCACAGTCACCAACAATTATCTTACCGAGAAAGAATCCCGGCAGCTTGATAAAGAGTTGTCTGCCTGCAAATCTTCGGGTGAAGATTGTAAGTCTGTTGTTGAAAAATATATTGAAATCAGCAACAAAAACAGTAGGGAGCTGATCGAAGCCTGCACCGGTGGCGGAGTCAAATGTGTCACTTGGGAGGAACTGGTACAGGCGCATACCAATGTCGCTCTGGATGAAAATAAGTATCAGATCAGGCTGAGTGAGAAATTGAAGGATCCGGATGCTGTAGCCATCGTGAAATATCTTAATGGTTCTGATCTGAAATTTCTCAGGGATAATATCACGACCGGTGACCGGGTTATGGATGTGGTAATGACTCCAACGTCATGGCCGGTAGCAATAATGGGCGGAAAAGCCATAATCACCAATGCCGTCAATAACACCAAAGAACAGCTTATTGCCGTGGGTGCCGGTGTGGCCGCAAGTGCGGGTATCCAGTACGGAACTACAGGTGAAGTGAAATTATCTGATGTAATTGGAGCGGGTGTCATTGGTGCTATCACAGCCGGTAAGGGCTATAACCCGACGATGGCATGGAATGCGGCAGGCGGTTATTACCAGGCTGAAATTAGTGGTAACGATCCCTTTCTGGCAGCATTGATGAGCAAAGCGGGTGCTTCCGCTGGATATGCGGCAGGTAACGTTATCAAAGTACCAATGGATAAAATTTTTAACCCTGTATCGAAACAGTATGAATGGATGCCGACAGGTGTATGGACGATCACAAAACCTGTATCCCAGCATCCTTTACCATCTATTGTTGGAAATGCAGGCAATTCTATTACATCAGGATTAGTACCCGGGTATTTAGAAAAAAAATCGGAAGCTAAGAAATAATGAAAAGTATCATGGTGTTAGCTAAGGTTTTTTTACTGCTTGAATTGGCGATGAGTTTTGTTGTTGCAGCTTTTTTCTTCTTTTTTGAGGGGCTTAACTATTTAGCCGAAGGTGTTTTTTATTTTGATAACTTATGGCGTGGGTTAAAAGGTGTCACTTTCGGAGCAATTCCTGTAAGCCTTATTTTATGGTTTTTTTATCACCTTCTACCCTTAATTAAGAAATGATCTCTATGCTTTAATGAGTAACAAAAAAATCCCGGCCACCGAGCCGGGATATTTTTATCTGTTGTTCAGTCAGTTACCGGTTCTGACCTGCGGTTTACTGATCACCTCGATCAACTCCGTTACCTGGCGCTGCTTACGGGGCGAAAGCTTCCCACATGCCCGGCGTAGCGTGCTCAGTACCTCCGGCTCCTGATCCGGCTGTGGCTCCTGCGCGGTCAGGATCAGGCAGCCGGGCGAGACCCGGACGTAAACCTGCGTGCCGGTCTCAAACCCCGCCTCCCTCAGCCAGCGTCTCCGCAGGGTGATGCTTTCTCGGTCATCGCCGCCCTGCCGGGGTTGCTGATCCGGCTGTGGCTCCTGCGCGGTCAGGATCAGGCAGCCGGGCGAGACCCGGACGTAAACCTGCGTGCCGGTCTCAAACCCCGCCTCCCTCAGCCAGCGTCTCCGCAGGGTGATAGCCGGCAGCGGCTCAGACGTTGCCGCATCGCGGATATAGCTCAGGGTGCAGACTATTGCGGTTGAAGCATGAAACTAATATCCACTTAAATACAATATAATCAGCACATTACTACCTCAGTCAGATTTCAAAATCCGGTATCATCATGCTCCGATAACCCTTGAACCAGCCGGGTTAAAGATAAAACCGGCAAGGCACAACCTGCATTCCACTCANTCAGTCAGATTTCAAAATCCGGTATCATCATGCTCCGATAACCCTTGAACCAGCCGGGTTAAAGATAAAACCGGCAAGGCACAACCTGCATTCCACTCATATAGCGTTCTTCTTAAAACGGGAGCGATGGCGGTAGCGTACTTATCTTCCTTCTGTTTCATTGAAATTATCTGAATAAAATCAGCATGATATCGATGCTCGCGCGCCGAAATCATCCCGCAGGCCCGGCGCAGGGTGTTCAGACGCAACCGGCGGAGCAGAATCGAACCCGGGATGATGTTGAACTGTGAAATACTATCAGTTATTAACTGCGCTCGGTCAATGTGGCACGAAGATGTGAGGTTAAAGGAAAATAATGAAAAACATCACTGAACTCTGCGCTTCCGTGACAGAAAGTGCTTATGGATTATCGATGGGGACGATATGGCAACATATCTGCGTTGAATGCGTTGAATGCGTTGAATGCGTTGAATGCGTTGAATGCGTTGAATGCGTTGAATGCGTTGAATTGCCTGATAATTACCTGTTCAGAAAACACGCGTTTTTCGTGCTGCTAACCGCGTTGCTCAGTACCGGGAAAATAAAGCTAGCCGCGGAAGGCGTATTTTTGCCCGGCTCCGTTGAGCAGCAAATCACACTAATACAGCAGGCCTGGCCGCCGTATCCCTCTGTAGAAGAAGACGACGAACTGGATGAGGTCGGCATGTGGTTTCTGGCTAAGTCACCTGCCGGGGTGGTCTGGTTAACCCCGGATGGCACAGAGATTTGGACTTAAATGAATCCCGCTCTTTGCCAGATAAAAGCGTCGCAGAGGGATTTAATCCGGGAGTAAGCGTGCCCTGTAAGAGCCTGTTCGACGTCTTTAGCCGCAGGCATAATGACCTGGCGGGCTAAAAATATTTTAGCAATATTGTTATTTTCTGCATTAAAATTCTGGGGTGGGCTGTTTTTAATCTCCTTTTCATCCCCCTCTGTTTCATGTGACTTTGTTAAATCCGCTTCGCTGACGTATTTATGGAACATGATCATTATCCCTTTTAATTATAATTCTGTTAGCGATTAATTGACCGACCAATGCGGGCATAGGTATGCCTTACCCCGCGGATCGCGATACTGTATGCCAGAATGTTTTCTGGTAATGCCACCCCCATATAACCCGTGTCGCCAATATGATGCAGATCGGCTCCTGCCATTTTGCTCATCAGCGCTATCTGACGAATGGTGCTGATATCTGCCCCCTCCTGTGATGTACCAATCGCTGTCATTACCAGTGCGCCCTGGCTGTGCGCAGCGTCAACAAGCGATGCGACGCGCTGCTGGCTCATTCCGGGCACCGTACCCGGTGCCGGAAGTAAAGCAACATCAGCCCCCTGGGAGGCGAACCCGATCACGTCCTCTTCGTTGATAATGCGATCCCCGCTTTCCTGTACGATCCCTGCGCCGTGCATTTTTCCGGCGATGATAACAGCGCTTTCTTTAACCGCATCGCGAATATCTCTTACAGCCATTCCCAGAGCGTGATTGCTGACGCCATTATTGGGATTGCCGGTCAGCACCAGAAATTTCGCACCCATATCAACTAACTTACGCGCATTTTCTATTGTTGCGGCGCGTCCCGGTTTCATTTTCCAGATATTGTCATGAGCAACGGCAAACTCAGGATCAACCGCCTCAAGATTTACGCCAATGAGACGCCCCGTCAGGCGTTGTAGTTCACGCAGTATTTGCGGTGGTGCAATGTTTGCAGGAAGCCCGCGGATCTGAGGGTTTTCAACATCAAACATGTTAATCAGTAAGATATCCGCGCCTTGTGATGCAGCCAGTTCCGCATTTGTCACGTCGTTGAGCAGTGGCTGAGTTATTGCAATGGTTTCACTCACCATTACCCGGCCTTCACTGGCACGGATAGCATACAAAAGCGCTTTTTTATCCATCGACATATAATCAGAAGCACAGCAGTCCAGTAAGCGTTTGTTCGTCATGACAGTTTTACCTTATTGATTAACTAACGAGCGAATTTCATCAGCAATAGTTTCAGCCTGCGTCCCGACAATGACCTGTAGCCCCGTATTTCCACGTTTGACAATACCCATGGCACCCAGGTTTTTAAGCTCGTGCTCCTGAATATTTTCCATGCTGACTACCTCCAGCCGCAGGCGCGTAATGCAGGAGTCAATACGCGTTAAATTATTCCCCCCACCGAGCGCGGCGAGATAGGCCGCTGCACGGTGCGCCGAGGTAACAGGAGGCGAAAAAGACTTATCCGTTTCTTCTCTTCCCGGCGTGGCCAGATTGAAACGGCTTATAAAAAACCTGAACAAGAAATAATAGATCAGCGCCCACAGCATACCTATTGGCAATATCAACAAGGGGCGTGAAGAAAGCCCAAAGGACAGCACATAGTCAATCAGGCCAGCAGAGAAGGTAAATCCCATTTTGATGCCAAGGGCCTGGCATACGGCCATAGCGACACCGGTCAGTAAGGCATGGATACCGTAGAGCACAGGGGACAGAAACAGAAAGGTGTATTCAACGGGCTCAGTTATGCCCGTCAGTAACGTTGTCAGTGCCAGCGAAAGAAACAGCCCTGCTACGGCAGAACGCGTTTTTTTCGGCGCGGCGTGATACATGGCCAGACATGCTGCTGGCAGCGCGAACATAAATACCGGGAAAAACCCCGTCATAAATGCCCCCGCTGACGGGTCGCCTGAAAAGAACCGGTGAATATCGCCGGTAATAACAGTTCCATCGGCAGTGGTATATGAACCAAACACAAACCAGACCAGCGAATTGACGATATGGTGCAGGCCCACGACGCGGAAGATAACGTTCAGCATACCGTAGACAAACGGGCCAACCGGACCCGATGCGATCAGCCAGTTTCCCACCGCATTCACGCCGTGCTGCACCGGTGCCCATGCCCATCCCAGCGCAACGCCGATGACCAGGCAGCTTAATCCCGTAGCGATCGGAACAAAACGCTTACCGCCAAAAAAAGCCAGGAATTCCGGCAACCTGATATTACATAAGCGGTTGTAGATAAATCCGGCTAACAGCCCGGTCAGAATACCGGCCAGCACCCCCATATTCAGCTCGGGATTGATAGCCTGCATGACGGAAGTCAGAACCAGATAGCCAATGGTGCCCGCCAGGCTGGCAGCGCAGTGGTTATCTTTTGCCAGCCCACCGCTGATGCCCATGGAAAACAGCAGCGGAAGGTTGTCAAACAGCGTTTGTCCGGCTTTGGTGATAAAACTGATATCCAGAACATCAGGTTGCCCCAGGCGTAACAGCAACCCGGCTATCGGTAAAACGGCAATAGGCAGCATCAGAGCCTTACCCAGCCGTTGCATCATGAGAAAGGCGTTTCCCTGCATAAAGTCACCTCAAAAGTACCCGTACAGATTATAAAAAATCGATATGTACCATTAATGCACCTTTGATAGACCTTTCATAAGCAAACGATTTTGTTTATGAATCTGGATGAAAATTTGTGGTGCGGATCACGCTCAGCGGGTTGCAATATCATTCTGATGATGACAATCCCGCGTTACTGGATAACAATTGGTTCACTCATTCTGAACCAGTCAGGATATCCACGAAGACCTATGAGCACATCCTCACCAACTGAATTCCACCTTGATGAATCCAGCAGGCTGCCGCTGTATTTACAACTGGTGAATTGCATAAAAACTGCAATTAGCGAAGGTCGCTTACGTGCAGGCGATGTCCTGCCGTCAGAGCGGACGCTGGTAGAGATGCTGCAGGTTGCGCGTGGCACGGTTCGTAAGGCCCTGTTACAGCTGCTGGAAGAGGGCATTCTCTTACGCAATCAGGGAGTGGGAACATTTATTGCGCCGCATGTGCGTCAGTCCCTGCCGTTTCTGGAGAGCTTCAGTGAAATGGCTGCGGCCAGCGGCGGCACGGCGCAAAGTGATCTGATGGGGTATCTGCGGCGGCCATGCTCGCCGGATGAGCGTCATGTCTTGCAAATGGCAGAGGGCAATGACGAAATAGTGGAACTGACCCGACTCAGAAAGGTTAACGGTATTGCCGTTTCCCTCCAGCTGGCGATTCTTCCGGCGCATTTGCTGGATAACGTCGGGGAGCTGGGTGAGTCTTTGTACCGGCACCTGGAAAAGAAAGGTGCCCGGGTACTGCGGGCAACCCAGAACTTTAGCGCAGCGATGACGGACGCTAAACTGGCATACTACCTTGGCACCGACGAGAATGAGCCCGTGTTACTGGTGACCCGGACGGGCTTTACACATAACGACCGGCCGGTTGAACATACCCGAACCTGGTGTCTTAACAATTACTGTGATTTTACGATTGAGCTGCATTGTAAAAACGAATGAAGACAATAATCAGTTTTAAAGCCTGATGAGATGGGCTCTTCACGCTCCTCAAATGCCGCGGCAGGAGAGTGAGTCAGCCAGGAAACGGCCGGCTGAAACCGGTTGAAAGCCACACCCGCTGTTCACTGGGTTTTTACGTGATGGTGGAGTGTAAGGCTGCACCGGCACTCATTACTGCCAGCCATCCCATCTTCACCGATTTTTCCGTAAAGCCCACTGCGGCACTTGTTTGCCCACCCCGCCGGCACTATCCTCGCCCCAGCCATAAATGCCAACGCTTACCCGTTGCTTTACGGTTAGCGGGTGGCCGGTTCTGTCACACCTTCCGCCCGCGCTTTCGAATGCCATCCCTCCCTGCGCTGACCGTCTCGATTGTGCATCCTGGTCAGTGCCGGAATCCCTCTCAGCCCTCGCGTATCGTCCACCCGTTCATTCCGAGCCCTGACCAGGCTTTACTTAGCGTTAATCAGGCGGGCGGCTTGCCGCCGTTCTGCACCGGTCCCCCTTTACGCCGCCGCCCGATCCTGCGGCAGCGGGATATCGGCGCTGATGCGTTCGCCGTCCGCGGCGAACACCATGCACTGGTGCGGATGGAACGCGGTCTGCAGCGTCTGGTAAGGGCGGAAATGCACGTCGCCCGGCAGCAGCAGCTTAAAGCCGTCCTGGCCGTGGCTCTGACCAAACAGGAAAGTGTTATTCCCCAGCCGCTCAACCACTTCGCAGTGGAACTCCAGCTGCAGCGGCGCGTCGCTGTTGATGCACAGATGCTCGGGGCGGATGCCTAAGGTCAGTTCGTCGCCAGGCCGCAGCTGGCGCAGCGGAGCGGGCAGGTTCAGGGTACGTGCGCCGCCGCCGATGCTGACCACCAGTCCGGCCGCGCTGCACTCCTCCACCAGCGCGGGCAGGAAGTTCATCTTTGGTGAACCGATAAAACCGGCGACAAAACGGTTGACCGGGTTGTAGTAGAGCGCCATCGGCGAACCGGCCTGTTCTATCTTGCCGTAGTTCATCACCACGATCTTATCGGCCAGCGTCATCGCTTCGACCTGGTCGTGGGTGACATACACCATCGTGGTCTTCAGCTCCTGATGCAGTTTAGCGATATGCAGGCGCATCTCCACGCGCAGCTCGGCGTCGAGGTTCGACAGCGGCTCATCGAACATAAATACCCGCGGATTGCGTACGATCGCCCGGCCAATCGCCACGCGCTGGCGCTGGCCGCCGGAGAGCTGTTTAGGCTTGCGGTCCAGCAGGTGCGAGAGCTGCAGGGTTTTCGCCACCATCTCCACCTGGTGACGGATGCGATCCTTCGGCACGCCGTTGACCTTCAGGCCATAGCCCATATTCTCCGCCACCGTCATGTGCGGGTAGAGCGCGTAGGACTGAAACACCATCGCCACGCCGCGATGGGCAGGGGCCACGTCGTTGACCACTTCATCGCCGATCAGGATCTCACCGTCGCTGACCTCCTCCAGCCCGGCAATCAGCCGCAGCAGGGTGGATTTACCGCAGCCGGAAGGGCCGACGAAGACGGCAAACTCACCCGCCTCGATATCCAGTTGAATATTTTTGAGCGTTTCGGTTTTGTCAAAGCGCTTGCTGACGTTTCTCAGTCTGATACCGGACATGCGGACCTCATCGGAAGGAAGAATAACGGTAAAATGTATTACGTGTAACAAGTTGGCGTTTGATGCCGCCAGCCTTGTACTGCCTGAGTTGACTATAACTCCCTGATGTTATGCCCCCTACCGGTGATTTCGATTTCTGTAATACCGATCACATATTAGCGCAGCAGGGCTGGAGCCGGGGCGCGGTTGCAGGTAGTTTGTAACACGACATAACCTGAAGTACGACGCCATACAGATAGTTTACATCGCGACTTTACAGGCTTAAGCGCCAAAAATTACGCCGCTAAATAACTAAAAATGTCATACCTTCACATGAGGTTAGCAATGAAAATGAAGACCCGTCTCTCGCTGCTGCTGTCAGCGCTGGTATTAAGTCACTCGGCGCTGGCCGCGCAGCAGTTGACCGTCTGGGAAGATATTAAGAAGTCGGCCGGCATCAAAACGGCGGTGGCCGACTTTGAGAAGCAGTTTGGCGTGCAGGTAAAGGTGCAGGAGACGCCGTTTGCCCAGCAGATTGAGAAACTGCGGCTGGATGGCCCGGCCGGCATCGGCCCGGACGTGCTGGTGATCCCCAACGATCAGCTGGGCAGCGCGGTGGTGCAGGGGCTGCTGACGCCGTTGACGCTGGATGCCGCGCACCAGGCGGCGTATACGCCGTCGGCGATGGCGGCCTTCAGCCTGAATAACCAGGCTTATGGCGTGCCGAAGGCGGTTGAGACGCTGGTGCTGATTTATAACAAAGACCTGCTGCCGTCGCCGCTGAAAACGCTGGAAGAGTACCGCCTGTTCTCGCAGAAGCAGCGCGAAGCGAAGCAGTACGGCCTGCTGGCCAAGTTTGACCAGATTTATTACAGCTGGGGCGCGATTGCGCCGATGGGCGGTTATATCTTCGGCAAAGACGGTAAAGGCGGGCTGAACACGCTGGACATCGGCCTGAACACCCCCGGCAGCGTAGAGGCGGTGACCTACCTGAAGCGCTTCTTCAGCGAAGGGCTGCTGCCGGGCGGCATCATCGGCGATAACGGCCTGAACGCCATCGACTCGCTGTTCACCGAGAAGAAAGCGGCGGCGGTGATTAACGGCCCGTGGGCGTTCCAGCCTTACCAGGCCGCCGGTATCAACTACGGCGTTGCGCCGCTGCCCGATCTGCCGAACGGTAAGCCGATGAGCTCGTTCCTCGGCGTGAAGGGCTACGTGGTTTCCACCTGGAGCAAGGACAAAGCGCTGGCGGAGAAGTTCATCAACTTCATCAACCAGCCGCAGTACGTCAAGCTGCGTTATCAGCAGACCCAGGAGATCCCGCCGCTGGTGGCGCTGATGGATGACCCGATCATCAAAGACGATGAGAAGGCCAGTGCGGTCGCCCTGCAGGCAGCGCGCGCGTCGGCGATGCCGGGCGTGCCGGAAATGCAGGAAGTGTGGGGCCCGGCCAACGCCGCGCTGGAGCTGAGCGTCTCCGGCAAGCAGGAGCCGAAAGCCGCGCTGGATAACGCCGTGAAGCAGATCCATATGCAGATCGAAGCGATGCAGGCCAGCAACCAGTAATCTCGCCGCGCGGCGGATCTAACCAGGAAGGATGAAGGTGTGACGATGTCTCCCAGTGAACCACTGATGCTTAATAAACCCTCGCGGCAGCACGCGATAACCGGCGTACTGCTGGCGCTGCTGCCCGGCTTCGGCCAGTTCTACCACCGGCAGTGGGCCAAAGGGCTGTGCTTTTTGATCCTGCTGGTCAGCTTTGCCGGGGTGTTTCACGATTTTCTGCAGCAGGGGCTGTGGGGGCTGGTGACGCTGGGTGAAACCGTGCCGCGCGATAACTCGATCTTCCTGCTGGCGGAGGGGATCATCAGCGTGCTGGTGATCGCCTTTGGCCTGGCGCTGTGGGGGCTGTCGCTGCGCGATGCCTGGCTGAACGGCCAGCGCCGCGACGCCGGCCAGCAGCTGCACAGCGTGCGTAAGCAGTATCAGATCCTGCTGCGCGAGGGCTTTCCCTACCTGATGATCACCCCCGGCTTTATCCTGCTGGTGTTTGTGGTGGTGTTCCCAATCCTGTTCGGTTTCGCCATCGCCTTCACCAACTACAACCTCTACCACACGCCGCCGGCCAAACTGGTGGACTGGGTGGGGCTGAAGAACTTTATCAACATCTTTACCCTGTCGATCTGGCGTTCGACCTTCTTCGACGTGCTGCAGTGGACGGTGGTGTGGACGCTGTTGGCGACCACGCTGCAGTGCGCGGTCGGGGTGATGCTGGCGATCCTCGTTAACCAGAAAGATCTGCCGTTTAAGGCGCTGATCCGCACCATCTTTATCCTGCCGTGGGCGGTGCCGGGCTTTGTGACCATCCTGGTGTTTGCCGGCATGTTTAACGACAGCTTTGGCGTGATCAACAACGCCATCCTCGACTTCTTTGGCATTGCGCCTAAGCCGTGGATGACCGACCCGTTCTGGAGCAAAACCGCGCTGATCATGATGCAGACCTGGCTGGGCTTCCCGTTTGTGTTTGCCATGACCACCGGCGTGCTGCAGGCGATCCCGGATGACCTGTACGAGGCGGCGAAGATGGACGGGGCCAGCGGCTGGACGCGGCTGAAAACCATCACGCTGCCGCTGGTGATGACCGCCATCGCGCCGATCATCATCACCCAGTACACCTTCAACTTTAACAACTTCAACATTATTTACCTGTTTAACAACGGCGGCCCAGCGGTGGCCGGATCCAACGCCGGCGGCACCGATATTCTCGTGTCGTGGATCTACAAGCTGACCATGTCGTCGTCGCAGTACGCGATTGCCGCCACCATCACCATCCTGCTGTCGATCTTCGTGGTGGGCGTGGCGCTGTGGCAGTTCCGCGCCACCAGTTCGTTTAAACAGGAAAGGGAGTAAGGGCATCGTGAAGGCTAAGTCAGTCAGTATCAAACGCGAAAAATGGGTGCGCCTGTCGCTCACCTGGCTGGTGGTGTTGCTGGTGTCGACCATCATCATCTACCCGCTGGTGTGGACGGTCGGTGCGTCGCTGAACGCCGGTAACAGCCTGCTCAGCAGCTCGATTATTCCGGAGAACGCCTCGTTACAGCACTACCGTAACCTGTTTAACGGCCAGGTGCCGTACCTCACCTGGTACTGGAACTCGATGAAAATCAGCTTCTTTACCATGGTGCTGACGCTTATCAGCGTCAGCTGTACCGCCTACGCCTTTTCGCGCTTTCGCTTTAAGGGGCGGCAGAACGGGCTGATGCTGTTCCTGCTGCTGCAGATGATCCCGCAGTTCTCGGCGCTGATCGCCATCTTCGTGCTGTCGCAGCTGCTGGGGCTGATTAACAGCCACCTGGCGCTGGTGCTGATCTACGTCGGCGGCATGATCCCGATGAACACTTATCTGATGAAGGGCTATCTCGACGCCATTCCGAAAGATCTCGACGAGTCGGCGCGGATGGATGGCGCGGGCAACTTCCGCATCTTTATCGAAATCATTATGCCGCTGTCGAAGCCGATTCTGGCGGTGGTGGCGCTGTTCTCGTTCACCGGCCCGCTGGGGGATTTTATTCTCTCCAGCACCATTCTGCGCAGCCCGGAGCAGTTCACCCTGCCGATCGGCCTGTATAACCTGGTGTCGCAGAAGATGGGGGCCAGCTATACCACCTACGCGGCGGGCGCGGTGCTGATTGCCGTACCGGTCGCCATTCTTTACCTGGCACTGCAAAAATACTTCGTTTCCGGCCTGACTTCAGGCAGTACAAAGGGATAAACCATGAAACCAACCTCGCTGTTTCTCGCCCTGGCGCTGGCCTGGGCGACGCCGCTGCTCGCCGCCGGCCAGCCGGTGATTGCCCCGATCGGCCCGGTGCCGGCGGACTTTGTTAAAGGCGCAGATATCTCCACGCTGGCCGAGCTGGAGAAGCAGGGCGCAAAATTCTACAACGAAGGCAACCAGTTACAGGACCCGATCGCCATCCTCAAGGCCAACGGTATCAACACCGTGCGCCTGCGTCTTTGGGTCGATCCTTATGATGCGTCAGGCCACGGCTACGGCGGCGGCACTAACGATCTGGCCACCACCCTGGCGCTGGCCAAACGCGCCAAAGCGGCGGGCATGCACCTGCTGCTCGACTTCCACTACAGCGACTTCTGGACCGATCCGGGCAAGCAGTTTAAGCCAAAGGCGTGGGAAAAACTGAGCTTCCCGCAGCTGGAAACGCGCATTCACGACTATACCCGCGACACCATCGCCCGCTTTAAGGCCGAGGGCGTGCTGCCGGAGATGGTGCAGATCGGCAACGAGCTGAACGGCGGCATGCTGTGGCCGGAGGGTAAAAGCTGGGGGCAGAACGGCGGCGAGTTTGACCGGCTGGCCGGGCTGCTGAAGGCGGCGATTGGCGGCCTGCGCGAGAACCTCAGCGATCCTGCGCAGGTAAAAATCATGCTGCACCTGGCGGAGGGCACCAAAAATGACACCTTCCGCTGGTGGTTCGACGAGATCACCCGTCGTCAGGTGCCGTTCGACGTGATCGGCCTGTCGATGTACACCTACTGGAACGGCCCGATTAGCGCGCTGAAGGCCAATATGGATGACATCAGCCAGCGCTATAACAAGGACGTGATGGTGGTGGAAGCCGCCTACGCGTACACGCTGGAGAACTGCGACAGCGCGGAGAACAGCTTCCAGGCGAAGGAGGAGAAAGACGGCGGCTACCCGGCCAGCGTCACCGGGCAGGCCGACTACCTGCGTGACCTGATGAAGGCGGTGCTGGCGGTGCCCGGCCACCGTGGTAAAGGGGTGGTCTACTGGGAGCCGACGTGGATCCCGGCCGCCGGTAACACCTGGGCCACGCCGGAAGGCATGAAGTATATCCACGACGAGTGGAAGCAGGGCAACGCGCGCGAAAACCAGGCGCTGTTCGACTGCCGCGGCAAAGTGCTGCCCTCGATCAACGTTTTCCATTAATTCGCCGGCCTGCGGGCCGGTGCTTTTCTCTATTTAAGGAATCACCATGCGTAAATTTCCACCGCTGCTGCCAGGGGTGAACGGCCTGCTGCACGGCGCGGACTACAATCCGGAGCAGTGGCAGCACCAGCCGGGCATTATCGACGAAGATATGGCGATGATGCGCCAGGCCAGCTGTAACGTAATGTCGGTCGGCATCTTCAGCTGGGCCAAGCTGGAGCCGGAAGAGGGGCGCTATGATTTCGCCTGGCTGGACCAGGTGCTCGACAAGCTGCACGAAAACGGTATCTCCGCCTTCCTCGCCACGCCGAGCGGCGCGCGCCCGGCGTGGATGTCGCAGAAATACCCTGAAGTGCTGCGCGTGGGGCGCGACCGGGTGCCCGCGCTGCACGGCGGCCGCCACAACCACTGCATGACCTCGCCGGTTTACCGCGATAAGGTGCAGCAGATGAACCGTCAGCTGGCGGAGCGCTATGCTCACCATCCGGCGGTAATCGGCTGGCATATCTCTAACGAATACGGCGGCGAGTGCCACTGCGATCGTTGCCAGCAGGCGTTTCGCGGCTGGCTGCAGCGGCGCTATGAGACGCTGGAGCAGCTGAACCTCGCCTGGTGGAGCGACTTCTGGAGCCACACCTACGGCGACTGGTCGCAGGTGGTGTCGCCCGCGCCGCAGGGCGAAGCCTCGATCCACGGCCTGAACCTTGACTGGCGGCGCTTTATGACCGACCAGGTGACCGACTTCTGCACCCAGGAAATCAAGCCGCTGAAGGCGGTTAACCCGCAGCTGCCGGCCACCACCAACTTTATGGAGTACTTCTACGACTACGACTACTGGAAGCTGGCGCAGCCGCTCGACTTTATCAGCTGGGACAGCTACCCAATGTGGCACAACCAGCAGGATGAGACCGGGCTGGCCTGCTACACCGCCATGTATCACGACCTGATGCGCACCCTGAAGCAGGGGCAGCCGTTCGTGCTGATGGAGTCGACCCCCAGCGCCACCAACTGGCAGCCTACCAGCAAGCTGAAGAAGCCGGGGATGCATATTCTCTCCTCACTGCAGGCGGTGGCGCACGGCGCGGATGCGGTGCAGTACTTCCAGTGGCGCAAGAGCCGCGGCTCGGTCGAGAAGTTTCACGGCGCGGTGGTCGATCACGTCGGCCACCTCGATACCCGCACCGGCCGCGAAGTGAGCGAGCTGGGCCGCATGCTGGCGGCGATGTCGCCGGTGCAGGGCAGCCGGGTTGCGGCGAAGGTGGCGATTATCTTCGACTGGGAGAGCCGCTGGGCGATGGATAACGCGCAGGGCCCGCGCAATCTCGGCCTGCACTATGAGCGTACCGTTAACGAACACTACCGCACCTTCTGGGAGCAGGGCGTGGCGGTGGATATCATCAACGCCGACGTCGACCTCAGCCCTTACCAGCTGGTGATCGCGCCGATGCTGTATATGGTGCGCGACGGCTTCGCCGGACGGGTGGAGCGGCACCTGCGCGGCGGCGGTCATTTCGTCGCCAGCTACTGGAGCGGCATCGTCAACGAAAGCGACCTCTGCCACCTCGGCGGCTTCCCCGGCCCGCTGCGGCCGTTGCTCGGCGTCTGGGCGGAGGAGATCGACAGCCTGACCGACGATGAGTCCAACGCCGTGCAGGGCGTGGAGGGCAATGCGCTGGGGCTGAAAGGCCCGTATCAGGCGCGCGAGCTGTGCGAGCATATTCACCTGGAAGGCGCAACGGCGCTGGCCAGCTATCAGAGTGACTTCTACGCCGGGCAGCCGGCCGTCACGGTGAACAACGTCGGGCAGGGCAAAGCCTGGTATATCGCCTCACGCAACGATCTGGCCTTCCACCGCGACTTCTGCGGTGCGCTGATTCAGCAGCTGGCGCTGCCGCGCGCGCTGGAGGCAGAGCTGCCAGCGGGCGTGGTGGCCGCGCGGCGCACCGACGGTGAGCAGGCGTTTATCTTCCTGCAGAACTACACCGGCCAGCCGCAGACGCTGGCCCTGCCAGCCGGGATCAGCGATCTCACCGACGGTACGCCGCTGGCCGGTCAGCTGACGCTGGATGCATGGGGCTGCCGCGTGCTGCGTGGGCCGCGGCCAGGCTGAACCGACAGCACTCATCTGTACACGCGTCCCGCCCTGCGGGCGCGCTAATCGCGGGCTTCGGCCCGTTTTTTTTATGGTGATAAGAGGGGATAAGCATGAGCCTGAAAGCATTTAAACACTACTTCAGCCGTCACGGTGCTGCGAAGGACGCGGAGCAGGAGAGCAGCCCGACGGACGCCGCCGCAGAGGCGACTGACCCGGCCGACGGCGTGCTGCTGGACCGGTTAATGCGCGACTTCGGCGGGCGGGACAACATCGTGCAGGTGGACGCCTGCCTGACCCGGCTGCGCGTTACGGTGAAGTCGCTGGCGGCGGTGGATGCCGCCGGCCTGCAGCAGGCGGGGGCGATCGGCGTGGTGATCCTCGGCCATGAGGTGCACGCCATCTTCGGCACCCGCTCGGACAGCCTGCGCCAGCTGCTGGAGGCGCGCTTCTTCAGCCCGCGCTAAAAAAAAGGATAACCGGTAACGGTTATCCCAATTTACAGCCAGGTGCTTGCAGTCACAGGAAAAAACTACCGGAGAGGAGCAGGGCGAACGGCGGCGGTAGCCTGTGCCGGCGTTCGCCTGAGAAATGCTGAGTACTCTGCCGCCCGCACGGTGGCGGGCAGCAACAGGTGGAGGCGTCAGGCCGCGATTACCACCACGCCTCAACCTGCACGCCGAAGTTCCAGGTGTTGCTGGCGGTGCCGTCCTGGAAACTGTGGCCCTGTTCAGAGTCGTTCAGGTAGGAGGCGAACACGCGCAGCTCGGGGCGTGACATAAATTCCGGACCGGCCGCCAGGCCCAGCGCCAGGGTGTATTTCTGCCCGGCCTGCTTATAGTCGCTGCCGTCTTTATTCTGGTCTTTCTGCCAGAAGCTGCCCGCCTCGCCGATGCCGCGCACGTAGTCGGTAAACTGGTACTGCGCACGGCCCACCAGCGACAGCAGGGTGCTCTTGTCGGTGTACGCGGTCAGATCGCTGGCGGCACCCCAGGTGATCACCTGATTCAGTGACAGCTTATCGGTGATCGGCAGCAGGCCGGTGTTGATCACCCGGTAACCGGTGGCGTCGCGGGTGTCGTTCCACATGTCGTACCAGCCGCCGCCCTGCGAGATGACGTTCTGTGCCAGCCCTTTATTGGCGTACTGCAGCACCAGCTTCTGATAGCCGCCCCACACGTCCTGGCTGATTTCGCCGGTGAGCATCACGCCGTTGTCGGCCTCGTACAGCCCGCCGTACTCTTTCTGCTTGTTGGTCGGGTTTGGCATGGCGTAATCGACGCCAAACTCGGTCCAGGCACCGTTCCACGGCTTCCAGCCCGCGTAGCGCACGTCAAGGTAATTGATGTTAACATCGTTATCGCCGTCGGCGCGGTAGTCAACGTCGTTGGCATCGCCACGGATCCAGGCGACGGAGACGGCGCCCGGGCCAAGGGTATAGTTCTCAATACCGGCACCGGAGCCGGAGATATTCCAGTATTTGGTGTCGATGATATGCAGGTCGTGGCGCTGGTAGTAGCGCTTACCGCCCCAGATCACCGCGTTCTTATCGCCGGGGATCAGCCCTTTGATCTGCAGGTTCAGCTGGCGCAGGCCAAACTCGGCGTCGTCGCCGAAGGTGGTTTCGTTATCGTTGGAGCCGTCAGAGAACATGCTGACCATGGTGTCGACGTAGAAGCTGACGTCATCCTTTTTATACACTTCGCTGCCCAGCTCGATCTCACCGTAGGTGTCGTTCTCGTTGCCCAGTCGGCCGACCTTGTTTTTCTGAAACTGCTCCATACCGCCGTCACGCGAGACGCCGACGCCGCCGCGCAGGTAGCCGTGGAAGTCGATATTGTCGATCGCGGCGAAAACCGAAGGCGTAGCCAGTGCGGCGGCAAGTGCCACGGCGGTTGCGTGTAATCTAGTGTTCATGTCAGCCTCTTGTTATTTGTAATACGTTCACATAGTGGCGACAGTAAACGCCTGCTGACAAACATCCTGCAATTGCAATGTCAGAATTGTGTGATTTACTGCAAGTATTTCCCCTTAATTTGTAACGATCGGTGAGGCAGATCACCGATTTTGATATGTGAACGTCGTACTTATTTGTTATTCTGTTGCCATTGAGACTGAGTTGACCTGTCACTTGATGCGGCTGTGTTACAATTCGTCCATCTGCCATCAGGGATGCCAGCCATGAAATCGAAGAGTGCCACTTTAGAGGACGTCGCCCGCCACGCTGGCGTCTCCTATCAGACCGTTTCGCGCGTGCTGAACAAGTCCGCCAACGTCTCGGAAACCACGCGCAGCCGGGTGGAGAAGGCCATCGAGGCGCTGCGCTACGTGCCGAACCGGCTGGCGCAGCAGCTGGTGGGCAAGCAGAGCACCACCCTTGGGCTGGTGACCACCTCACTGGCGCTGCACGCGCCGTCGCAGGTGGCCGCCGCGGTGAAACGCTACGCCAACGCCGCCGATTATCAGGTGCTGATCGCCATGATCGATGAGAACGTCAGTCAAAGCCTGCAGTCGGCGATTAACGAACTGAAGTCGCAGCTGGTGGATAAGGTGATCGTAAACGTCCCGCTGGAGACGGCGGACGCAGAGCACATCGTCGAGCAGAACCAGGATATCCTCTGCCTGTTCCTCGACGTCGACCCGTTCAGCTCGGTGTTCAACGTTTCGTTTAACCCGGCCGACGGCACCCGCGCCAGCGTGAAATATCTCTATGAGCAGGGGCACCGCGAGTTTGCCCTGCTGGCCGGGCCGCAGGAGTCGGTGTCCGCCCGGCTGCGGCTGAAGAGCTGGCAGGAAACGCTGGAAAGCTACCGGCTGCAGCCGGTCAGCGTGGTGCACGGCAACTGGGACGCGCAGAGCGGCTACAGCGGCGTGCTGCAGATGCTGCATGAGTCGTCGGGCTTCACCGCGCTGCTGGTGGGTAACGATCAGATGGCGCTCGGCGTGCTCAGCGCGCTGCACCAGCGCGGCGTGGCGGTGCCGGGGCAGATTTCGGTGATCGGCTACGACGATACTTATGAGAGCGCCTTCTTCCATCCGTCGCTGAGTACCGTGTCGCTGGATCTCGATCGTCAGGGAAAAGAGGCGGTGGAGCATATCCTGCAGGCCAGCGATGATGACGTCAGCCGCTCGTCATCGATCCTGCCGGCCCGGCTGGTGGTGCGCAATTCCAGCGGCGTGGCCGGTCAGGCGGAACGGGATTTACAGCAGATTGCCGAACAGCTGCGGGCGATTGCCAGCCGGCTGGGGTAATACGGGTAACATCAGGCTGCGGGGGAGGGGAACGTTAATCTGCGGATGATTTACTGAGAAAGGATAACATCGGTCCGGAAAACAGAGACGTAGGTGTACCATTTCCGGACCTGAAATCACCCCGAATGGGCAGGATGATCCTGTCAGAAGGCCGTCAGTGAAGGCCTGTCAGGGCCTGCAGTAAATACCTCGATTACAGCATCCTGACCAGCATCTGGTACTGGTTGTTGTTAAAGCTGAAGCCACCGGCGGAAGCCAGCCCGACCTTATTCAGATGAAAGTGCATCGAACGCGGGTTGATCTCATTAACAAAGGTCACCAGCACCTTGTACTTCTGTCTGAAGATCGCACAGTGCGCATCGATCATCGCCTCGGCCAGGCCCCGGCCGCGCCAGGCTGAATCGACGCAGATCGGGCCGTACTGATAGGAGTTATCGACGTTCAGCGTCAGCCCGCCAACCTGGTATTTATCCAGCTCGCCTGCCATATATTCAAACATCGGCCAGCGGCTGAGAAACTGCCATGAGCCGGCAATAATAAAACCCACCACCCTGCCGTCGGCGTCGCTGCTGACGATCACCCCGCGTTCGTCCGCTATCAGGCTGGCCAACTGCTCCGCGTTAATGTTGGTGGTGACAAAACCCTGATCGCGCTCGTGGTCACTGATGGTGTTGGTGTGGTATTTCGCCAGCAGGCTGAGCAGCGAAGGGATATCGCCGGAGGTGGCTTCCCTGACCTGAACGTTATTGACCGCGTTTGACATTAATCCTTCCTTGCAAGTAATTGACTGAAGTCACTCTGTTTTTTTGATGTGCATAACAGATTAGCGGGCGTGAATTTTAAACACAACTGGAAAATAACGGCGTCGCGCGTCAGCTATCTGCCGCCGTTGTGGGCAACATCATCCCTTTTGCTGAGCGCGTTACCCAGCGGCATCGAACCCCTGATGCTGGCGGAGTTCTGTCGTCGTCAGGCTTTCGTTGTTTCACGCACGTCCTGCCGTCCGCGTTGGGTTCGCTATAGCGCAGTCGAGGTGTGAGTACCCTATTAGCTGAGAATACGCGACCGGCACACGTCCAGAATCTCATCTGCCAGAGGATCGTCATCCGGACAGGCGCGGGACAGTACCAGGGCACCAACCAGATGCGCGATGGTGTCGATCAGGTCGGCACGTGTCGCGCCATTTTCCGCTGCTAACAGGGCCAGCTGACGTTCAATCCCGGCGGCAAACGTCGCCTTAATGAGTCCGGGCTGGCGGGCGGTATCCGCGGCCAGCGCCGACATCACACAGCCGTTGCCCCGGCAGTCGCGGTGCTGCCGGGAGAGGTAAAATTCGACAAATTGCTCCCGGCTCACACCCTGTGTGCTCTCTGCGGATTGTGAAAACCCGCAGCTCATGGCTTCTGACACCAGGTCGGCCTTAGAGCCAAAGTGCTTGTAGAACCCGCCGTGCGTTAAACCGGCCGCCGACATCAGCTCTGCGACGCCGACACCGTCAAAGCCCCGTTCGCGAAACAACGCCGAGGCGGTTTCAACGATACGCTTACGGTTTTCCCGCACCTGCTCTTTTGACACCTTCATGGCTGTTACGACCCTCTTAAACAATGCAGGTCATAATTATACATTGATGATGACCATAATCAAACCGGTTGACTTTTTAGATGTCGATCATCATCATTAGGCTTGTGCCACCCCTTCTCTCCGGCAGACAGGGGGAGGTCAGCAAGTCGTTTTGCGCTGCCACGGTGCGCGATGACGTGCACAGGGCGTATCCTGTTTACTTATTACTCAAGAAGATCACTTATGACCAAACCTTCAGTTCTTATCACCGGCGCGTCGACGGGCATTGGTGCCGTCTACGCAGAACGCTTCGCACGCCGCGGCCACGACCTGGTTCTGGTCGCGCGTGACCAGGCCAGACTGGTAACGCTGGCCGGGCGTCTGCGACAGGAGAATGGTATTGCTGTGGATGTACTGCCTGCCGATCTGACGCAGTCGGCAGAGGTCGCGACCGTTGAAGCCCGCCTGCGTGACGATGCACGCATAGGTATTCTGATCAACAACGCCGGTATCGCGCAGTCGGGCAGCTTTATTGCGCAGACGACCGAGGCGACAGAGCGCCTTATCGCGCTGAACGTTACGGCCCTGACGCGGCTGGCCGCTGCGGTGGCCCCGCGGTTTGTGCAGGCGGGTGAAGGATCGATTGTCAATATCAGCTCCGTCGTCGGGCTCGCCCCGGAATTTGCCATGTCGGTATACGGCGCAACCAAGGCCTATGTTCTTTTCCTCTCCCAGGGTCTGGATCTGGAGCTCTCCTCCAGCGGTATTTACGTTCAGGCGGTACTTCCTGCCGGTACCTACACGGAAATCTGGCAGCGTGCGGGCATCGATATCAGCAACGCGTCCCAGATGATGGAAGTGGGAGAGTTGGTTGACGCCGCACTGGCTGGCTTCGATCGCCGTGAACGCGTCACTATTCCGCCTTTACACAATGCCGCACGCTGGGATGCTCTCGATACGGCGCGACAGGGGCTGCTGTCAGAGATCAGACAGGCGGAAGTCGCAGAGCGCTATAAAACCCGTTAAATCATAACGTATGGACGGTCTTCTCATCACGCAGAGGAGACCCTCACAACCTTAACAAAATGAATAATAAAACGATGAAAGCCTTTACCTTCAAACGCTATGGTAAATCCCCCGGGTTGGGATTCGAAGAGATCGCCTGTCCTGCCCCCGGTCCCGGGGAGATTCTGGTCAGGGTACATGCGGCAGGCCTGAATCCAATCGATAACATGATCCCAACCGGAATATTTAAGCCGGTGCTGCATTTTAAACTCTCTGCCACACTGGGAAGCGATCTGTCGGGTGTGGTGGTGGCCGTGGGGCGCCGCGTAACACGATTTGCGCCCGGCGACGAAATCTACGCCAGCACTTTCAATACGGGAACCGGCTCTCTGGCCGGATTTGCCGTGGTGCCTGAAAGTGCCGCTGCGTTAAAAGCGGCAAACCTGGATTTCGTGCAGGCGGCTGCGCTGCCGATGGTGGCCCTGACCTCCTGGCAGGCCTTAAACGAGCGCGCCGGGCTGCGCGCGGGTCAGAAGGTTTTCATCCCGGCAGGTTCGGGGGGGATTGGTAGCTTTGCGATACAACTGGCGAAGCACCTTGGCGCAACGGTGGCCACGACCACCAGCACCGGCAACGTCGGGTGGGTAACGCATCTTGGCGCTGACGAGGTGGTTGACTATAAAAAGGAGGCATTTGAAAACGTGCTGAGTGGCTATGATGTGGTGCTTGGCACGCTCAGGGGGGATGTGCTTGAAAAATCCACGCGGATCCTCAAGCCTGGCGGCAAAATTATTTCCCTTATCGGTCCGTTAGACGCCGCGTTTGCGCGGGAGCGTGGATTAAACGTCGTTTTACGGCTGGTCTTCGGGCTGATGAGCCGCAAAATAATGCGTTTAGCGAAACAACGCGGCCTGACGTATTCCTTTCTCTTTGTAGATCCTGATGGCGGGCAGCTCAGCCAAATCAGCAAACTGATCGAAGCGGAACAGATCATACCCGTGGTAGACAGGGTGTTTCCATTTACTGAAACTGAGGAGGCGTTGGCTTACCTTGCGGCAGGGCGTGCGAAGGGGAAAGTGGTGATTGAGATGCCGAAGTCATAACGTTCGCTGGAAAATGAACAAAAAAAAACCGCACAAGGCGGTTTTTTTTATCACTTCACTTCGCTTATTGGCTCAGGCTTTAGCCTTCATCGCGACAAAAAGCGTCGGTGAGTGGCTGGTTATCAGAGCGCAACAACGTTGGCAGCTGATGGACCTTTAGCGCCGTTCTCGATAGAGAACTCCACTTTCTGGCCTTCGTCCAGGGTTTTGAAATCGTTGCTCTGGATAGCAGAGAAGTGTACGAACACGTCTTTGCTGCCATCTTCAGGAGAGATGAAACCGAAACCTTTCTCAGGGTTGAACCACTTTACTAAACCAGTCATTTTGTTAGACATAGATACTTCCTTTCATTTTTTGAGCCACTAACGTGGCGAACATGGCCTGTTTTGCAGATTTTGACTTATGCGGCACTTAGGAGGAGGCTCATGAAGAAGAGTATCTGGCGATATCACTTGAAATGAGGACTGCTTTACTAAAACTGCGTTCATAAGGTCTGTATTCCAAACCGATGACGCCATAGTAGTCTCGTTTGAGTTTACTTGTCAAGGTTTGATTTTATTAATGTTATTTGTCCGTAATGATGCCAGACGTTGAACGGCACGGGTTAAGTGTTTGTGCCAGTTTCTCTATACCTGCAACAATTTCTGCCGGGGAATGTGCCGCAAAACCTAACAGTATCGCCGGTTTAACGGGTTTTATCTGGCAGTAGCGTGAAAGCGGTTGTGCGCCCAGACCCGCCTTACGGCACTGAGCGATCATATAAGATTCTTCAATCTCTGATGATAATCAACAGACGAGTTGATCCAGCCATTGCAGGGATATAAATCACTGCAGCCGACGCCAATATTAAAGGTCATGTGGCTTCCGGCCTGCGGTAAGGTGGCGTCCCGGATGTTTTTCATCACCTGCCGGTGCGGGTTGATTTCAGCGGGGCCATTGAAGGGGCTGAACGGGTTAGTGGAGGAGCCTCCAGGGGCTTGTTGTGCTGGAAAAGCAAAAAGCCCGCACAGTTTCCTGAGCGGGCTTCTTAAATTTGGCTCCTCTGACTGGACTCGAACCAGTGACATACGGATTAACAGTCCGCCGTTCTACCGACTGAACTACAGAGGAATCGTGTGAACGGGGCGAATATTAACGATCTGTTCCCGCGCTGTCAACAGCAAAAAACATGTTTGCTTTCAACTGGCTGCGTTTACAGCAACCCGGCGCATAATTGAACATATACGTGGTCATTTCCCCCAGCTGGCGTATTCATTCTTAACACCCTTAACAAGGCTTTACCGCCGCCACTATGGCTGTGATGGAGGCGGCCTGCCGGCGTCAGCTAACAGGGATTGGCGCGGTCGCCGAACTGTCGCTAAAGCGTTGCAATCGCAAAGCGGGATCCTGGCGATAAAACTGGCAGAAACGCTGGTACAGCGAGGGAAAGCGTTCCACCAGCAGCTCGGGGGCGCTAAAGAAATATTCGGAGAGCACGGCAAAGCACTCGGCCGGATCGCTGGCGGCGTAGGCGTCAATGGTAGCCGCCTCTTCGCCCAGCAGGTCCACCTCTTCCTGAATCGCATCGATCGCCGCATGCAGGTCGCGCTCCCAGCCCGCGACTTCGCGCAGCGGGATCGCCGGAATGCCGGTTGCCTCACCGCTGCCGCGCGCGTCCAGCTTGTGCGCTACCTCATGCACCACCAGGTTAAAGCCGGAGCAGTCGAACGAGTCCTGAATATCCTGCCAGTTAAGCACCACCGGCCCCTGCTGCCAGCTCTGGCCGGACTGGACCATGCGTTCGCGGTGCACCAGGCCAAAGTCATCCTGCCACTCGTCCTCGACGATAAAGGGAGCGGGGTAGAGCAGCACCTCGTGGAAGCCGTCCAGCCAGTCGTAGCCGAGGTTAAGCACCGGCAGGCAGAACAGCAGCGCCAGCCGGCACTGCTGCAGGTCGTCAGCGACGAAACCCTGCAGTCCGGCCAGGCGTTTCTGGCGCAAAAAGCGGGCGGCCAGCGCGACCAGCGCCTGGCGTTCAGACTGATCCAGCGCCGCCAGCAGCGGGATAGCCAGCGCCTGCTGCCACGGCAGCTCCGCGCCTGCGGCGCGCTCGTCATCTTTCCACGGCCATTTAAACATGCTGTGCGGCTCCTGTCCGGTAGAGGCTATACCATGCCGCAGCCAGGGCGCGCGTGCAACCCCGGAGAAAATGGCAGCGTTGAAATGAAAACGGGAGGTATTCAATCAGTTATCGACAGAAATGTCTGTGACGGTGCGCAAAACGCGTTGAAAAAGACGGCAAACCGCAGCGCTTACAGGCGCTGAAAGTCGATCACCCACACCCACGGGTTGACCTCCCAGCTGGTGTCGCCGTACTGCGTGGCCCAGGCCCTGCGCCAGGCGTCCTGCGGCGCTACGCCGGGGGTTTGCGCAGCGAAGAAGCTGTTAAGGAAGTGGCTGGTGTACTGCACGCCTTCCGCCTCGATATCCTGCTCGCTGATCGCCTGCACTTTTTCTACCCGCACGCCGGTGATCTGCAGGGTGATGCGGCTGGCCCAGCGCGGCATATGGATCCCGGCCTGCCAGCCTGAGTGCTGGTTATCCGGTTCGCCGTCCCAGTCGCCGCTGTCGGCGCGGTACTGGCAGTAGGCGCTGTTTTCAAAGGCGGCCGGCTGCCGCTGATAGTGCGCCACCTCGGTGGGGGAGACCAGCGGGCCGCGCCAGGTTTCGCGGACCCACAGCCGATCGCCGGGCTGGCCAAACGGACAGTGAAAGCTGAGGTTTTCCATGCCGGTGACCCGATTGCCCTGCTGCTGATTATGCAGCACGTCAATGCCGTAGCAGCCTTCATGATTATCCTGGGCGGGGCCAGGCAGCTGTGATTTCATAATTCGACGGGTCTGCCGCTGGCGATCGGCCAGCAGAGCGCGGACGCGCTGTTCGCTGAAAAGAATCGGGCGTTCTTTCATGAGTGGTACCTCTGTGTTGCAGTCCCGTATCGAATCAGTGGTATGAAATAGCTGAAATTACAATACAGAATTTTCTAAACTCATGCTGCAAAAGTGAGTCACTTTTGCGCCATTTTAAACATCAGCATAGCTTATAAAAAACCAGCAGGGCGGCGGCAGATCACAATTCGCCAGAAGGATTGATTAGCCCACCGGGGCAGGACGCGATAAACGCGCTGTTTGGGCGTAAAATAACTGCAATATTAATGCATTACAATTCGGTTAAGCATCGTATTTTTCGGCAAGCGATAGGTAATTCCGTTGATGGTTAATGATTACCGCAGTTTGCGATGCCAGCGAGGCGGAGCCGGTCGGCGATAAAAAGTCCGTTGTTCATTATCTGTTCTTACTCATCTTCGCGTGCGCCGATAAAACGTACAATCTGTGATGCAGCCCAATAAAGGGGTTGCTGAAACCGTTCCTCCAGGGCTATAAATTTGATACAGATCGCATTAAGTGATGAAACGAACCGCCTGTTGCAGTGGACAATCCCGCTGACATCTCGACAAGTCTGAATAACAAGGAGAAGTCTATGAGCCTGACCGACTGGCAATCCCGTTTTGAAACCTTCCTGCATGCGACCTGGCAGAAAGAGGATAAGGCGCATGATGTGGCGCACCTGACGCGCGTCTGGCAGACGGCGCAGCGCATTATGCAGGGCAGCGATGCCGATCCGCTGATCGTGCTGACCAGCTGCTACTTCCATGACATCGTCAATCTGCCGAAGAATCACCCGCAGCGTCATCTCGCTTCGGCGCAGGCCGCGGAGGAGGCCCGCCGCATTCTGCAGCAGACGTTCCCTGATTTCCCCGGCGATAAAATCGCGGCGGTGATGCACGCGGTACACGCCCACAGCTTTAGCGCGGCGGTAACGCCGGAGACGCTGGAAGCAAAAATCGTGCAGGACGCCGACCGGCTCGAGTCGCTGGGCGCGATTGGCCTGGCGCGGGTGTTCTACGTCTCCGGGGCATTAGGGCGTTCGCTGTTTGACAGCCACGACCCGCTGGCGCGCGAACGGCCGCTGGATGATGCCGAGTGGGCGCTGGACCATTTCCAGCGCAAATTACTTAAGCTGCCTGAAACCATGCAGACCGCAGAAGGGCGGCGGCTGGCGCAGCATAACGCCGATTTTCTGGTCACCTATATGGCCAAGCTGTGCGCCGAGCTTAAAGGCGACTTCTGCGGGCTCGATCGCGAGGTGCTGGCAGAGTTTGCGCAGAATTCAGCCAAATATTAAATTTTTATGACAGTATGGTGAATCACCCTCTAACAGGCTACGGTGTCTGAGAACATTCTTAGGAGAATCAGGTATGACCGACACCGTTAGCTTAACTTTAAAGATCGATCCCGCCTTAAAAGAGACCCTGAAAGCGCTGGCGCTGGAAAACCAGACCACTATCAGCTACGAAGTCAGCCAGCGCCTGATCCAGTCGCTCTCCACCGTGGCCGAACCGGAAGTTGATCACACTGAGACCACCGAAGAGGGCGCTCCGCTTACCGCGGCTGAACTGAAGCAGATCCGCACGTTGCTGAAAAAAGGCAAAAAGAAGAAGTAATCCACTGACGTTGCGCTGAACAGCCGATAGCGGGCTGGCGGGATAATCTTAACGGTTATCCTGCCAGCCCGCTTTTTTATTGCCTGGGTCAGCCTCTGTCCAGTACAAACTGGCTGACGCTGTGCGCCAGCCGGCTGGCGTGATCGACCAGCGCGCCGGCGGTATCGCCGCTGCGGCGGGTGAGCTGCTCGCTCTGCTGCACCTGTTCATTTAAGCGGCCGATTTCGCCGGCGATAGCGGTAACCCGCTGGCTCTGCGCGTCGGCGTTCTGCTGCAGATCCGCCAGCTGGCTGACCACGCCGGAGACGGCCTGCGCAATCTGCTGATACAACCCCTCCAGCGACTGTACCTGACTAAAGCCGTGGCTGATATGCTGCTGGGTGTTGCCGATCAGTTGGTCAATGTCGCGCGTCGAGGCGCTGCTTTTGTGCGACAGCAGGCCAATCTCTTTTGCCACCACCGAGAAGCTGCGCCCCCAGGCACCGGCGTGCGCCGACTCGATGGCGGCGTTCAGCGCCAGCAGGCGGGTCTGCATTGAGATGCTGTCCAGCAGGGTGACGATACCGGCGATCTCACCCGAGGCAACGACGATCTGCCGCATCTGTGCCTCTACCGCCTGCACCACGTCGCCGCAGCGGCGGGTGAGGGCGTCAGCGTCCTGGCTCTGCTGGGTGGCGTGGCGGGTGAACGCCACGCTGTGGCCGACCTCTTCCGCCACCCGATTCAGGCGCTGGCTGATATGGTCGAACGCCGCGCGCTGCTGACGGTTATGGCTGCCAAACGCCTCGCTGTGCTGTGCCATGCTGTCGGCGGACCGGTGTACGGCACCGGCGATGGCGTTGATCTCCCCGACCATCTGCCGCAGGCCGTCCTGCATCGCCGCTACGCTGTGGCTGAGCTGGCGGATCTCAACGGCCTGCAGCCGCGACGGCGGCAACTGGCGCGAGAGGTCGCCGGTGGCGATGTGGTTCAGCCAGCCGGCCAGCCGGTTCAGCGGCAGGATCACCCCGCGCAGCAGCAGCCCGCCGCCCAGCAGCAGCATCAGCGCCAGCAGCGCGGAGACCGCCAGCGACAGGTTGCGGCTGTTGGTCAGCGAGCTGAGGGTCGACTGGCTCAGCGCAGCTGACTGCTGAGCGGCCGCCCTGAGCTCGGCGTAATAAGCGTCATTAAACTGCTGCTGAAAGGCCTGCATCGGCACCATAAAGAAGGCGTCGATATTGCTGTCGTGCAGGCCCTTCAGCTGCTCCTGCAGCCCGTCGGCCAGCAGGCTGAAGTTCTGCTGCAGGGGGCCGCCCTGTTCCGCCGGGTAGCGGGCAAACAGCGCTCGGGCGGCGTCCAGCGACTGCTGCGCGCCGTCGGCGAGGCTCTTCCAGCTGTCGACCGATCCGCTCTGCTGGTCCTGCATCAGATAGATACCGGCGCGGTGGCTGTTATCACTGGCGGTTAACAGCTCCATACGGGCCTTATCCAGCAGCGCCTGGCGGGCGCTGAGCTGCTGCGCGGTCGCCACGCCGTGGCCGGTGCTGGCCACCAGCCGGGTCAGCACCAGCACGCTCAGGCACTGCAACAGCACAAACAGCAGCAGAAACAGCGTAAAGCCGCCGCGCAGGCTCTTCAGCCCCTCGGGCAGGCGCAGCAGGGTAAGCGGTGAGAAACGAAGGCGGCGCAGTGGCAGAACCGAAAGCAGGGACATAAGGCATTCCTGAAAAGAAAAAACCGCAGTATTGGCGGCAATCATGACGGTTGTGTTACAGCGCTGGATTGCCGATGGCAAACGGCGGATTGTCGCCTGTTAAGGCAAATTTAGCGTTTTTTCGACGTGCTGATTTGAGTCCTCTCTGGGTCAACTAAGTGATAGACTGGCACGCATTCACCCCCATACATCGAGTGACGATGAGCGATTTCGATCAGGTAGCCAGCCAGCTGGCAGAGCAGGCGCGCCAGCAGGCCGAACAGAAGCAGCAGCAGGATCGTCAGCTGCTGCTGCGGGTACTGGAGATCTATGACCAGAAGACCGTGGCGGCCACGCTGCGCAAGGTCAGCCAGCAGGAGTGGACGCGGGAGTCCATCAACCGCTGGGTAAAGGGCAACGGGCGTAAGGCCTTCAGCGAGGCGGAGGTCAGCCTGCTGCACTCGATGCTGCCCGCGCCGCCGGCGCACCATCCTGACTACGCCTTCCGCTTTGTCGATCTGTTTGCCGGTATCGGCGGTATCCGCAGCGGCTTCGAGGCGATCGGCGGGCAGTGCGTATTGACCAGCGAGTGGAACAAGCACGCGGTGCGCACCTACAAGGCCAACTGGTACTGCGACGAGCAGCAGCACCGCTTTAATCAGGATATCCGCGATATTACGCTGAGCGGCCAGGCCGGGGTGGATGAGCAGCAGGCCTATCAGCATATCCGCCAGCAGGTGCCGGATCACGACGTTCTGCTGGCCGGTTTTCCCTGCCAGCCGTTTTCGCTGGCCGGGGTGTCGAAGAAAAACGCCCTTGGCCGCGCGCACGGCTTTGAGTGTGAAGCACAGGGCACGCTGTTTTTCGACGTGGCGCGGATTATTACCGCTAAACGCCCGGCGATTTTCGTGCTGGAAAACGTTAAAAACCTGAAAAGCCACGATGGCGGCAACACCTTCCGCATCATTATGGCCACCCTCGACGAGCTGGGCTACGACGTCGCGGATGCCGATGTGACCGGAGCCGGCGATCCAAAAATTGTCGATGGCCGTCACTTCCTGCCGCAGCACCGCGAACGCATCGTGCTGGTGGGCTTCCGCCGCGATCTGCAGCTGCCCGCCTTCAGCCTCAGCGCGCTACCCGGCCTCTATCCGCCGCAGCACACGCCGCTGAAGGCGCTGCTGGAGCCGCAGCCGGACGAGAAGTACATCCTCACCCCGACGCTGTGGAACTATCTCTACCAGTACGCGAAGAAACACCAGGCGCGCGGGAACGGCTTTGGCTTTGGCCTGGTCGACCCGGCGCATGAACAGGGCGTGGTGCGCACGCTCTCCGCCCGCTACTATAAAGATGGCTCGGAGATCCTGATCGACCGCGGCTGGGACCGGGATCTGGGCGAAGTGGACTTCAACGATGCCGCTAACCAGCAGCGCCGCCCGCGCCGCCTGACCCCGCGCGAGTGTGCGCGGCTGATGGGCTTTGAGCAGCCCGGCAAGTATGCGTTCCGCATTCCGGTGTCCGATACCCAGGCCTACCGCCAGTTTGGTAACTCGGTGGTGGTGCCGGCCTTTGCGGCGGTAGCGAAACTGCTGAAGCCGTGGATCGAACAGGCGGTGGCGCTGCGCGATAAGCCGGGCGACCGGTGAGCAGGGATATTTTCACCTGGGAGGATTGATGGCCGACGTACATTCCCCCGCCGTGCGCAGCAAGAATATGCGCGCCATCCGCACCCGCGATACGGCGCCAGAGCAGCGCGTGGCGCAGCAGCTGACGGCGCTGGATCTGGCGTTTACCGCTCAGGACCGCTCGCTGCCGGGCCGGCCGGATTTTGTGCTGGCGGAGTATCAGGCGATTATCTTTGTCCACGGCTGCTTCTGGCACCGCCATCACTGTTACCTGTTTAAAACGCCCGCCACCCGCACCGACTTCTGGCTGGGAAAAATCGACGCTAACGTGGCGCGGGATCGGCGGCATATCGCCGATCTGAACGCCGCGGGCTGGAAGGTGTTGCTGGTCTGGGAGTGCGCGCTGCGCGGCAAACACCGGCTTGACGAGGCGGCACTGCAGGCGCGTCTGGAGGAGTGGATCTGCGCCGCCGACCATAACGGCGAGATCGACCAGCGGGGGATCCACCGGCTGGCCGGGTAGGACATCACGCCGCATAAAATAGGGTGATACGGCCAGGAATGCCATCTGCCAGCGCGGCGTAAACCTTACCTGAGGTTACCCGGCAGCTGAGCAGTGAAATGCAGCAACCTGTTGGTACGTTGAGGCTGCCCGCTACACGGCGGGCAGCAGATCCGCCGACGGCGTTTACTCACCGCTGTTACGGATCACCCCTTTCCCCGGAAACAGGTATTTCCCCAGCGTCACCAGCACCACCGCAAAGACGATAATCGCCAGCGCCAGCCACTCGCGGGCGATCAGGCTCTCGCCGGCAAAGGCGATACCGAGCAGCACCGCGACCACCGGATTGACGTAGGCGTAGCTGGTGGCCACCGCCGGGCTGACGTTGCGGATCAGGAACATATAGGCGTTGATGGCGATCACCGAGCCAAACAGCGCCAGGTAGCCCAGCGACAGGAAGCCGGAGAGCGCCGGTTTCTGCGTCAGCTGCTCGCCGCTGATCGTACTGGCAATCAGCAGCACCGCCCCGGCGGCCAGCATCTCCACCGCACCGGCCATCATGCCGTTGGGCAGGACAATGCGCGATCCCCACACGCTGCCGAAGGCCCAGGTCATCGAACCGATCAGGATAATCACCGCCCCCCACGGGTTGCCCGCCAGGTGGCCGCTGCTGTTGAGCAGAATAATTCCCGCCAGCCCGACCGCAATCCCCAGCCACTCAATCCAGCGGGTCGGGATGCCAAACAGCCGGCTGAAGCACATGGCGAACAGCGGCACGGTGGCGACCATCAGCGCCGCCAGCCCGGAGGGCACGTGCTGGTGCTCGGCCACCGTCACCGCGCCGTTGCCCATCGCCAGCAGCAGCACACCGACGATCGCCGCGTTAAGCGAGGCGCGCAGCGAAGGCAGCTTCTCGCCGCGCAGTAGCAGAAACGCCAGCAGCACCGCGCCGGCCAGGCTGAAGCGCAGGCCGGCCAGCAGCAGCGGCGGCCAGCTCTCCACGCCGATGCGGATCACCAGATAGGTGGAGCCCCAGATAAAGTAGAGGGAAAACAGCGCTGCCACCAGCGACAGCAGGGCAGGGGAACGGCGTAGGGTCATGGTGTCTCAGTCCGGTTGATCAGAAGTCCAGGGCAGGGATTTTCGTCCTTTTGCCGCAGGTGGCAACCTGTTTTTCATTGCGGCGGCAAATTTTTTTACAAAATTTGCACTTGCCGCGCATAATTGTTTAGATCGATCCCTCTTGTTCTTTGTCTCCTTCAGGATGAAACATGGCCAGTGTAAAACTGACGGTAAGGCGTTTGTATCAGCTTAGCGGCGAACGTATGGTCAACGGCCGGGCCACGGCGCGGATCTACGTTGGCGACAGGCTGATCGCCACCGAAGAGATTAGCGGGATGACGGAAAGCCCGGTCAGCAAGTATCTGCACCACCAGGAAGCGGCAGGCCAGCCGGTGCGCGTTGAGTGGGACTGTGACGGCATCGCCGATATGGCGGTAAGTGAGCTTGAGCTGTGCCCCTGTTGTCAGCATGATGTCGATGAATAAGGAAGGGTATTTTGGCAGGAAGTAGTTTACTGACGCTGTTGGATGATATCGCCACGCTGCTGGACGATATCTCGGTGATGGGCAAAATTGCGGCGAAGAAGACCGCCGGGGTACTGGGTGACGATCTGTCGCTGAACGCGCAGCAGGTCAGCGGCGTGAAGGCCAACCGCGAGCTGCCGGTAGTGTGGGGCGTGGCGAAAGGCTCGTTTATTAATAAGCTGATTCTGGTGCCGCTGGCGCTGCTGATCAGCGCCTTCGCCCCCTGGGCGATCACCCCGCTGCTGATGATCGGCGGTGCCTACCTCTGTTATGAAGGGGTGGAGAAGGTGCTGCACAGCCTGCACAAGGATAAGACGCAGGAGAGCCCGCAGGCCCGCGAACAGCGGCTGCTGCAGGTGGCGCAGCAGGACCCGAAAGCGTTTGAGAAGCAGAAGGTGAAAGGGGCGGTGCGCACCGATTTTATCCTTTCCGCCGAGATCGTGGCGATCACCCTCGGCATCGTCTCCGACGCGCCGCTGCTTAACCAGGTGCTGGTGCTCTCCGGTATCGCCATTCTGGTGACCGTCGGCGTGTACGGCATCGTCGCCGGGATTGTGAAAATCGACGACCTCGGGTTCTGGCTGCAGAAGAAGGGCTCAGCGCTGGCGCAGGCCACCGGCAACGTGCTGGTGGCGACCGCGCCACGGCTGATGAAGATCCTCACCGTGGTCGGCACGCTGGCGATGTTCCTGGTCGGCGGCGGCATTATCGTTCACGGCCTGCCGCAGCTGCACCACCCGCTGGAGCAGTTCAGCCACGGTATGCACGGCGTGCTCAGCGCGCTGGTCAGCAACGGCGCTAACCTGGTGGTCGGTCTGATTGTGGGGTCGATTGTGCTGTTAGCGGTGAACGGACTTGCTAAACTACGCGGCAAATCGGTATAACGTGCGCCCGGCTGCGGTAATCCTTCGCCGCGGCCGGATTGACTTTAACGGGAGCAATGTGATGAAAGACGACATTTTTGATTTTGATATCGACGCCGAGCTGGAACAGGCCGAAGCCCACGCCGAGAAGAAGGCCAGCGAGCTGCCGGCCGAGCTGGGCGATGAAGCCGACTGCGAAGGCTGCAAGATCTAAGCGTCCGTGACCGGCTTCACATTAAAAGCGAGTAATAAAAATTACTCGTTTTTTTTATATTTTAAAAATTAAGCGCTTATTTGAATTTAACATTTGATTTACCTTCTGTTAACGGCACTGCGCCAGCGCCGGTGCTATAACTAACGGGTCATTTAACCGAAAAGGAGGTGCTTTACGATGTTTTCAGTCAGCGATGAAGTGCAACATAAGGAAGGTGGCCCGGCGATGATCGTGACGGGTTATGCCAGCGGTATGGTCGAATGTCGTTGGTATGACGGCTTCAGCGTACGCCGTGAAGCCTTCCGCGAAGACGATCTCGCTTCGCTTGCTGCGGCGCGCGTGACCGACTAAGACGTGCTGCAGGGGGCGCACCGGCCAGCCCGGACGCCCCGAATTTTCGCCGGCGGCAGGCCGCTTGTGGTACGCCCGCCGCCGCGCCCGCCGTGATTACAGCTCGTTCTTAATGCAAAACTCTTCCCAGCTCATTCCCAGCGCCTCTGCATGGCTGCGCAGATAGGTTTCGATCGCCTCGACCATCACCTCTTTATCCGGTTCGGCCAGCTGAATGGCGAACAGCACCCCGTCCAGCTTCTTTTCGCGCACGTAGGCCGCGTAGGCGCGGTCTTTCTGCATCGCCTGCAGCTGCTCCAGGCTCATACCCACGGCGGCGGCCTGTTCTGCGGTCAGGTTAGCAATGCCGGACTGCAGTTCCGGGTGGGCTGCCAGGAAAAGATCTTTGGCAATGGCGTAATACTCTTCTACGGTTTTCATAACGATCCTGGATGGCTGATTGCGCCGCTAGTGTACACGGGCGGGCGGGGCAAAGGGAAGGAGAGGGCGGCCCGCGTAAAGCGGCCAGTTCGGGGCGGATGGCGCTTGCTCAGCGGCAGGAAACCTTTTAACGTAGCGCGTAATGGCTTAACCAGGAACAAAAAAATGAAAAAGTGGATTGTGGCAGGCGTGGCAGTGGTCACCCTGAGCGGCTGTGCGCAGCTGACCGATTATAACAGCGCGGTAACTACCCCGCCGCCGTCGGCGCTGGTCGGCAACTGGCAGACCTTTGGCCCGCAAAAGGGGCTGGTCAGCCCGCAGGCGCAGGCCAGCCTGATCGTCACCGCCAGCGGTGAGACGCTGGACTGCCGCCAGTGGCAGCGGGTGATTGCCAAGCCGGGCAAAGTGACGCTGCTGGACGGTGACTGGGTCAACGTTAATAACCAGTCGCGGGTGATGCCGCTGGTGCTGGAGGGCAGCACGCTGCGCTACGATAAGCTGCAGCTGCAGAAGGTGTCGCAGCCGACGGCAGAGTGCAGTGATGCGCTGGCGACGTTGCAGACGGCCCCGGTGGCGGTAAAAAAACCTGCTGTGTCAGGTGAAGAGCCGAAGAAAAAGCATCACAGCGGAATGATCTATACGCAGAAGAAATAGCTGACAGGCGAAGCAGGAGCCTGAAAGCGCCGTCTGGTGCTCTGCCGCGACTTCAGTAAGCGACACAGACTGCTACGCCGGGCATCCGAGCCCGCCGCGATGCTCTACGCCGTGTAAAGGCTTTACTCGCTCAGAACCCATACGCTGACGCTGCCGCCGTTGCAGCGGAAGGTGGCGTTGCCGTGTTCGTCGCTCTCAACGTTCTCTTCGCGATGGCCCAGCAGGTCGTGCCACCGCTTGTTCGCCAGGCCCTCGCCGAGTTCCAGCGTTTTTTCGCCTTCGTCTCCGTTGGACATAATCACCACGCAGCCCGGCAGCTCCTCCGTGCCGCTGCGTGCGAAGGCCACGCAGTTGGGGTGATCGAACCACTCGGTCTGTACCCCGTGGGCGTAGTCGCGGCGGGCGCGGATCAGCGTATCCAGTTCGGGGATCACCGGCATCTCAATCCGGTACTGGCCGCCGTCGCCGCCTTCATCCTCGTAGCTGGCACCATACAGATCCGGGTAGAATACCGTCGGCACGCCGTTTTCACGCAGCAGGATCAGCGCATAGGCCAGCGGTTTAAACCATGCCTCAACCGGAGCCTCCAGCGACTGTAGCGGCTGGGTGTCGTGGTTGGCGACGATGGTCACCGCGTGCCACGGATCGCGGGCCACCAGCGTGTCGTTGAAGATCTGGCTGAGGTCGTAGTCCGCGCCCTGCAGCGAGGCCTGGTGGAAGTTCATATGCAGCGGCGCGTCGAACAGCATGGTTTTACCGTCCACCTGGTCGATGTACTGCATCAGCTTATCCACCTCAAACGACCAGTACTCGGCGACGATAAACAGCGGCTGCTCGGCCACCTCCTGCACGTGCTCGATCCACTCCTTGTAGAACCACGCCGGAATATGTTTTACCGCGTCGAGCCGGAAGCCGCTGCAGTGCACCTCGTTCATCACCCAGCGCGCCCAGTACTTCAGCTCCTCGGTCACCGCGTGGTTGCGGAAGTCGATATTGGCCCCCATCAGGTAGTCGAAGTTGCCCAGCTCGTCGTCCACCTGCTCGTTCCAGCCGTCGCCGGTGTAGTCGTTGACGATCTTGAACACGCCGTTCTCATCGGGGTTTTCGATATGGTCGACGCCGTTAAAGCACTTGTAGTCCCAGACAAATTTTGAGTGCTGGCCGCCGCGCGCCGGGAAGGTAAAGCGCGTCCAGATATCCGCCTCAATTACCTCAGACGATATCTCCTCGCGGTTATCCGGGTTGGCGCGGTTCACCAGCACCCGCTCCTTCTCATCGGCCCCCATCTTATGGTTGACCACCACGTCGAGCAGGGTGCCGACGCCGTGCGCCTTCAGCGCCTCAATGGCCGCAATCAGCTGTTCTTTATCACCGTATTTGGTGGCACGCGATCCTTTCTGCTCAAACTCGCCGAGGTCGAACAGATCGTAGCTGTCATAGCCGACCGAGTACCCGCCGGACTCCCCTTTATAGGCCGGCGGCAGCCAGACGAGGCTGATACCGGTTTCGGCCAGGCTGGCGGCGCGATCGGCCACTTCCGGCCACAGTTGGCCGCCTTCGGGATAGTACCAGTGAAAAAACTGCAACAGCGTGGGATTGCGCATATCCATGCTCCATTTTCATCAGACGGGAAAATTGAGTATGGAAGAGGGGGGAGGAAAAGATAGCGGGGCGCAAAGATAATTATTTTGTCTGTGCACCCCGGAATAACGGGAAAGTTAGCGGCTGGCGGTGGGGTGCATCAGTACGTTACCGGCCATATTGCCATAGGCTTTCAGCACGTTTTTCTGCTGCGTGTTGTTGTTCATCAACTGACCCAGCTCATCCTGACGGCGTTTCACCAGACGACGAATTTCAATCTCGTTATCCAGCAGATGGCGCAGCAGCGGGCGCAGCTGTTGCAGCGCGACCGGGGTCAGCGGCGTCACAACAGTGACCGCTTCAATGCGTTTGACCGTGGCGGCATATTCGGCCTCTTCGGTCACCAGCGTATCCCAGTCGCCCTGATTCGCCAGCCGCAGCATGGTCTGACTCAGCTGCAGCAGATGCTGATAGTTCTGCTGTAAAGAGGGGGCTAATTTCATGATACGGCATCCTGAACCGGGGCCGGAAGATGACCCACTTCTTTCCAGGCATCGGCAATATTACGCACCAGCCCTTCGACTTCTTCCACCGCAGCCACGTCATTACGAATGTTGGCGTGCAGCAGACGCCGCACGCAGTAGTCGTACAGCGCCAGCAGGTTGTCCGCCAGGCCATCACCGCTATTATCGGCCAGGCCCTGCTTCAGGCCGTTTTCGATAATATTGATCGCCTTAGAGAGGGCGTTACCTTTGCCCTCAATATTGCCATCCTGCATAAACAGACGGGCGCGCACCAGCGCACTGAGCGCCCCGTCAAACAGCAGGTTGATCAGCTGGGCCTGGCTGGCGCTCATCACGCTGCTCTCCAGCTCCACTTTCTGATATAACTGCGCGCCCGAATTTTTATACATATCAATGCCTTTTCGCCTTAGCTTGAAGAGGAGGAAGATTCAAACTGCTGCGTCAGATAGTTAGACGTGTTGGTCAGCGAGTTCACTATTTTACTGAGGTTAGTAAACTGGGATTTATAGCGCGCCATGGTCACTTCAATGCTGGCCTCCATCGCGGTGTAACGCTTGTCGAGATCTTTCAGCGTGGCGTTGATGCCGTTCTGAGCATTTTTAATAATGCCCTCTTTTCCCGAACTGGTGCTGAGCATATCGGTCAGCGTGCTGCCCATCTGGGTGGCAAAGCCGGTCTTCTCGCCGTCGCCGACGAAGAACTCGCTGACCGCCTGCGGGTTGTTAGTCAGCGCGGCGGTTAACTTGGTGTCATCAACGGTCAGCGCACCGACGGAACCGTCCGCCTGCTTGGCCGGGTTGGTGGTGATCCCCAACTGCGAGAGTACCGCGTAAGAACCGCTCTGCAGGTTGCTCAGCATCCCGGCCAGGCGGGTTTGAATGGTGCGCACCGTGCTGTCACCGAGCAGTACGCCGTTGCTGCTTGACTGATCTTCCCCGGCGTCGACCGACGTGTACTTGGTGACCGAGGCGATGGTGGACTGCAGGCTGTTATAGGCTGTAACCCAGGCTTTGACCGCGGTGGTGGTGCTGTCTACCGAACGCGTTACGCTGAGGGTTTCACCGTTGGTGCTGCTGCTGGCGGCCTTCAGGTTGAAGGTGATGCCGGTCAGCGCATCGCTGATGGTGTTGCTGCTGCGCTCCATCGCGACGCCGTTAACGCTGAGTTTGGCGTTCTGCGACGCGGTCTGTACCGACATGTTCTGCGTGCCGGTGGCGGTGGCGTCATAGCCAATCACCCCCTGCAGGGTACTGTCGCCGGTAACGCTCAGGGTGATATCGCCGTCGGTGCCGGTGGTCTTGGAGCTCAGCATCAGGCGGTGGTCGCCGTTGCTGGCGGTAATAATGGTGGCACTGACGTTACCGGCGCTTTTGTTAATCGCATCGGCAATGCCGGTCAGCGTGGTCTGGCTGTTGGTCAGCGTGATTTCCAGCGGCTTGGTGGTGCCGGGCTGGGTGATGGTCAGCGTACGCGTGCCGCTGGCGCTGTCGCCCAGCTGGCTGGTTTTACTGGCGATGGTACCGGAGATCAGCGACTGCGCCTTGGCCACCTGCTCAACGTAAACGCTGTAATCACCGACGGTAGCATTCGCATCGGTGGTCGCGGCGAAGGCGGTATTGGTGCTGGTGACGCTGGAGGCGCTAAAGGTGCTGGTTTTCGCCAGCGCTGCGGTCGCGGTCTGCAGTGAAGTCAGTGAACTCTGCAGTTTGCTGTAAGCGGTAAGCTGCGAATTGTAGCTGGTCTGCTGCTTGGTGATCGTTGTCAGCTTGCTGTTTTCGGCAGTTTCCAGGTTGGTATAGAGGGTATCCAACTGAAGGGTGGTGCCTACCCCAAGGCTACTGATACTCGCCATCGTTAATCCTCAGTTTATAAGATGTACCAGAGATATATCGGCCATCGTGGGCAGAAGTTTAATCAATGTGGAGAAAAACTGATGAGAAGAATAAAGCAGGGATATAGGGGTAATTAGCCTGATAGCCAATCGTATGATAAGAATACTCTTAATTGGTCGCTCATCCGCAACATCAATAAGCGTAAACGATGGGTATTTTGCAAGTTGTGGCGGCTCTTTGTTAAGCTCCTGAGTATAAAAATGTTATTTATCAGTGGCTTTTGGTGATTTTTCCTTTTTTTCTAAAGTTAGGACGAACTCAACCGATAACATTCATGACGGTGAGAGACGCCGTGAGCGTGTAAGGCTCAGCCCAAAACCTAACTGATTTAAGGAAAACACTATGGCCGTTATCAATACCAACATTCTGTCACTGACTACTCAGAACAACCTGAACAAGTCACAGTCTTCCCTGGGCTCAGCGATTGAGCGTCTGTCATCTGGTCTGCGTATCAACAGCGCAAAAGACGATGCAGCGGGCCAGGCGATTGCTAACCGTATGTCTTCTCAGGTTAAAGGTCTGACTCAGGCTTCTCGTAACGCCAACGACGGTATCTCCATCGCACAGACTACTGAAGGCGCACTGAACGAGATCAACACCAACTTACAGCGTATCCGTGAACTGACCGTACAGGCCAACAACGGTACTAACTCTGGTGATGACCTGGTGTCAATCAACAACGAAATCGTTGACCGCGTTAAAGAGATCAACCGTGTTTCTGCTCAGACCAGCTTCAACGGTATCAAAGTTCTGGCAACTGCTCAGACTCTGAACATCCAGGTTGGCGCGCAGGATAGCGAAACTATCGGCATCTCCCTGAAGAAAATTGATTCTTCTACCCTGTTCACCAAAGCGGGCTTCACCGGCATCACCGAAGGTTCTACCGGTGCTGCATCTGGCGTGGGCATCCTGGCAACTTACACTGCTGCGACCGGTACTACCGCGACTATCGCAACCGTAGATACCAGCCTGCTGGGAGCTATCGATAAAGCGATTTCTGACGTTGACTCACTGCGTAGCAGCCTGGGTGCCAGCCAGAACCGTTTCGAATCTACCGTTAACAACCTGAGCAGCACCATCACCAACATCACTGCTGCTAAGAGCCGTATCGAAGACGCGGATTACGCGACTGAAGTGTCTAACATGAGCCGCGCGCAGATCCTGCAGCAGGCCGGTACCTCAGTACTGACCAAGGCTAACCAGGTTCCACAGGGCGTGCTGTCTCTGCTGCAGTAATTGCCGCTTAGCAATCCCTTTAATTAGCATAAAAAATAGCGGGTATTATACCCGTTATTTTTTTTTGCGTTATTTACACTGGTAATATCGTGGCGGTATGGCGGGGCACGGCCTCTGACGTACAGCGAAACTTATCAAGGTAAATGGCCCTATGAAGAAGTCCACCTCTGGTTCTGCTCTCTCTACTCCCCCTGCAACCGACCCCGCCGTCGCTGCGCAACTTCGGCGTGCAATGGAATTACTTAGTGAGAAACCACTGGAGTCGTTAGCCATTGTTACTCCGCTGCTGAAAAAAAACGCACATAACAGTCTGGTCTGGGTGGTTGCCTCACGCACCTGGGAAAAACTGGGCAAATATTTTGATGCTGAAGAGGCGGTTGAAAAAGCGCTGACGCTGACCCCTCATTACAATGAAGCGCTGTATGCCAAGGCTAACCTGTTGTATAAACGTGAACGTTTCGACGAGGCTGAACAGTTCCTTGCAGAGGCGATCGGGTGGGTTGACGGTGAAGAAGCACGGCCGTTACGTACGCTGCGGGCGACGATCCTGCAGAAGCTGAAAAAGTATGAACAGTCGATAGAGGAGTATACCCAGCTGACCCGGGAGGACCCGAGCAACTGGCGTAACTGGAGCAATCTGGGCATGATCTACCAGGATCTGGCCGAGTTTGAAAAAATGGATGCCGCCTATCAGCAAAGCTGCCAGCTCTCTTCTGATAACCCCTCATCCTGGTTTAACCGCATCGTCGGCGCACACTATAATCCGGCCGCCACGCCCGAGTCTATTCTTGACCTGTGCCGGCAATGGCAGCAGGTGTTCCGTCCGTCACGTGCCATTAAACGCGCGGTAGCGAAGAATCGAGTGGCCGATAAACCGTTACGTATTGGTATGATTTCTGAAGGCTTTCGCTCGCACCCGGTTGGAAATATGATCACCCTGGGGTTATCACATATTCCGGATTCGCAGATCGAGTTTTATGCTTACAGCACCAACCATATCGAAGACCATATTACCTACCGTATTCAGCGCATTGCTAAAAAATGGCAGGTGATTGATGGGCTGTCGGATAATGCGGTGGACGGATTAATCCGTGACGATGAGATCGATATTCTTTTCGACCTCTGTGGCTATAACTCGAATAGCCGGATGCTGACCCTTCAGCAGCAGCCGGCTCCGCTGCAGATTAAGTGGGTCGGTGGGCTGATCAGCAGTACCGGACTGGACGGAATGGACTATCTGCTCAGCGACGGCATTGAAACGCCTGAGGGTAGCGATGCTCTCTACAGCGAGAAACTGATTCGACTGCCCGGTGACTATATCTGCTACGATCCGCCGCACTACCTGCCGCCGCTGAGCACCGGCCCGGTAACGGAAAACGGCTATATCACCTTTGGCTGTTTTAATAACGCCGCCAAGATTAACGATACCCTGCTGGCGCAGTGGGCGCTCATACTCAACAGCGTGCCGGACTCCCGTCTGTTCCTGAAAAGCTTCAACTTTAAAAACCCAACGCTGTGCGAGCGGGTGCTGAGCACGCTGGAACGCCACGGGGTGGCGCGTGAGCGGGTGCTGCTGGAAGGCTCCTCGCCGCACCGTGAGCTGCTGGCCAGCTACAATCGGGTGGATATTGCCCTCGATCCCTGGCCTTACTCCGGCGGCCTGACCACCTGTGAGGCGATGGCGATGGGCGTGCCGGTGGTGACCTTGCCGGGGCCGACCTTCGCCGGGCGTCACTCCGCTTCTCACCTGGTGAATGCCGGCATGCCGGAGCTGGTGGCTGACAGCTGGCAGCAGTACATCGATATTACCGTCGGCATCACCCGCGATCTCACCAGCCTGGCGGTGATTCGCCAGCATCTGCGCGATATTCTGCTCTCCTCGCCGGTGTGCGACGGGCAGCGCTTTGCCCGACACTTCTCAGACGCCATGCGGGCGATCTGGCAGCGCTACTGTGAGGGCAAGGCGCCGGCCGCGCTGACGCTGCAGGAAGAGGGCGCGCCTTACTTCCTCGACGACGGGCAGCCGGTAACGCTGCAGTATCCGCCGGTGACGGCATCACAGCAGCTGACTCAGCCGGGCCAGGCGGAAACCTTTGAGTTCCAGCTCTCCGGTAAGGTGTTGATGATGGACTACGGCGGCGACTTCAGCCGCGCCGACGCTTTTATCGATCTGGTGGCGACCGATGCCCTGCACGCGGTGATTATGGATCCGGCCGGCGTGGTCGAACCGCAGCACCTGCCGCTGAATAAAAAATCCCTGCAGCATGTCAAACTGCACCTGCTGGGTGACGGCCAGGAGGCTCCGCTCTACCTGTGCCTTGATTCGCGTTACAGCAGCGATCTGCCCGCCATTGGCGGCGAACAGGGCGCTGAAGCCTGGGCGGGCCAGAAGGTGATTACCGAGCTGAAGGTGCCGTCGAGCAAGCTGGACGAGATTAACGGACTCGATCGCCTGGAGTGGTTTGAAATCAGCAATACGTTGAATCTGCAACCCGTCTTCGAGCACGGCACGCGGCTGTTAACCCAATGCCTGTTTGTCAGCGTGCATTACGCGTTTACCCGAACCCACGCCGGCCAGATGTCCTTCAGCCAGCTGGAGGCGGCGTTGGCCGGTTTTGGCTTCCGCTTCCACAGCGTTGCCGCGACAGAGCAGGGCGCTGCGCTGACGCTGGCCGACGGCAGTACGCTGGCCTCTTCGCAGATGGTGGCGACGCGCCTGCTGTTTGTTCCTACCGCAGAGCGGATTGCGGCCATGAGCGTGGAGCAGCGCGAGAAGCTGGCGTTTATCCTGCACGCCGGCTATCAGCTGCGTGACGTGGCGTATCAGGTGCTGCAGGCCAGTTCGACTGCACGTGCCGAGGCCTATCTGGGTGACTTCCACGATAGCGCGCCGCCGGCCTCGTCGCCTGCCGCTGTGCCAGCCCCGGTAAACATCATCCCGGAGATGCCACGCATGTCAGCGGCGGAAACCGCGCTGTTTGAGCGCTGCATTACTCAGAGCAGCGCCTATTATGAGTTTGGCAGCGGCGGTTCGACCAAGCTGGCGACGCGCAATAACGTCACCGTTTACGGCGTGGAGAGTGACAAATTCTGGGTCGACACGCTGGCAAAAGAGGCCGGTCCGCTGTGTAAGGTCGATTACGTCGATATCGGGCCGACCAAAGAGTGGGGCTATCCGGTGGATGCCAGCCATCAGCAGCAATTCCCGCTCTACAGCGAGGCGATTCTGCAACATCAGCGGTGGTTTGATCTGATTCTGGTTGACGGGCGTTTCCGCGTCGCCTGTACCCTGAATGCGATTAAACACACGCTGGCGACCCGCAGGAATAATGCCGTGACGCAGATCTTTATTCATGACTTCTGGGACCGCCCTGACTACCACGTGGTGCTGGAGTTCCTCAACGTGGTGGATAAAGCGGAAACGGCAGGCGTATTTACCCTGAAGCCACAGATTGATGTCGTTAAGCTCGAAAAGCTGTTGGAGAAATTTAAATTTATCCCGGCATAAGCCGTTAGCCCTCACCGGGAGCCCACAGCGGGCTCCCTCACCACATGTCCTCGTCAGCTAACAGAATAACCCCTCTTTTGCACCGCTATTCCACCAATCAATTTCCCCTACAGAAACCGATAATCTTGCCGATAACTTACATAACGCAAGGTAGTCAGAGTGAACGATCTCTATACCGCCGATGGGGTGATGGACAAGCATTCGCTGTGGCAGCGATACGTTCCGCTGGTGCGCCATGAAGCGCTGCGCCTGCAGGTGCGGTTGCCGGCCAGCGTGGAGCTGGATGACCTGCTGCAGGCCGGCGGCATTGGCCTGCTGAATGCGGTTGAGCGCTACGACGCGCTGCAGGGTACGGCCTTTACCACCTACGCCGTACAGCGCATTCGCGGGGCGATGCTTGACGAGCTGCGCAGCCGCGACTGGGCACCGCGCAGCGTGCGACGCAACGCCCGCGAAGTGGCGGCGGCGATGCATCAGGTTGAACAGGTCCTTGGCCGCCCGGCCAGCGAGCAGGAAGTCGCTGCCCAGTTGGACGTGCCGCTGGGGGAGTACCGGCAGATCCTGCTGGATACCAACAACAGCCAGCTGTTCTCCTATGACGAATATCGTGAGGAGCACGGCGACAGCGCGGAACTGGTCACCGACGGCCATGAACAGGCTAACCCGCTGCACCAGCTGCTGGAAGGGAACCTGCGTGAACGCGTCATCGAAGCGATCGAGGCCCTGCCCGAACGCGAGAAGATGGTGCTGACGCTCTATTACCAGGAAGAGCTGAACCTGAAAGAGATTGGCGCCGTGCTGGAAGTGGGCGAGTCCCGCGTCAGCCAGCTGCACAGTCAGGCGATTAAACGCCTGCGCGCCCGGTTAACGGGAGCGCGCTGACGGAGTCAGTTTTGCACTTTCAATATTAACCGGGAATACGTAATGGCAACGAAATTAAGAACAAGGCCGTTAAGTCGCTATCTGAAGGACTATAAGCACAGCCAGAGCAACTGCTCGCACTGCGATAAGGTACTGGATCGCATGGCACTGGTGTTTCGTGGTCAGATAATTAATAAAGAGGCGATTGCCCGCATGGACCAGCCGATCGACGATCAGGTCTGGTGCAAACTGCAGAGTGAGCTGACGGCGCTGTGCCGCTTCTGCAGCGATATTTACTGTAATACCCATCCGACCTACTTCGATATTATGGCGTTTAAACAGTACCTGTTTGAGCAGACCGAAATGAGCCACAGCACCATTCGCGAATATGTTGTTCGCCTGCGTCGTCTCGACGATATGCTGTCGGCCCAGGGTTTCCCTGCCGAACGACTGCGCGGCCGCAGCTGCCACGAATGCCTGGAAAACAGTCTGCCGGATGCCGGGAATAACAACTACCGCATCGCCCTGCGCAAATATGACCAGTTCCTCGGCTGGCAGCGCGCCTGATAGCCGATGACCGTTGTGACCGGGGAGCCTGCCCCGGCACAACGCCGCACTAAGTTATGCCAATTCGATAATGACCGCCGCCGCATCTTCTGCAACACTGTACGCTATCATCTGATCCCCTCTCACGGAGGCCGCGTTGTCCTTACATAATCTGGTTAATTTCCCCCGCGTTGAACTGCTGGGCGCGCCCACGCCGCTTGAGCATCTGCCGCGTTTTTCCGACTACCTTGGCCGCGATATCTTTATCAAGCGTGATGACCTGACGCCGGTGGCGCTGGGCGGCAATAAGCTGCGCAAGCTGGAGTTCCTGGCGGCGGATGCGTTACGCAACGGGGCCGACGTGCTGCTGACCGCCGGCGCCATCCAGTCGAATCACGTGCGCCAGACGGCGGCGGTGGCGGCGAAACTGGGGCTGAAGTGCGTGGCGCTGCTGGAAAATCCGATCGCCACTACCGCAGAAAACTACCTCGGCAACGGCAACCGCCTGCTGCTGGAGCTGATGGACTGCGAAATCGTGCTGGTCGACGCGCTGCACAATCCCACCGCCCAGCTGGAAGAGCAGGCCACCCTGCTGGAAGCGCAGGGCTTTCGCCCCTACTGCGTGCCGGTCGGCGGCTCTAACGCGCTGGGCGCGCTGGGTTACGTGGAGTGCGCGCAGGAGATCGCTCACCAGAGCGAAGGCGTGGTGGACTTTGCCGCGGTGGTGGTCGCCTCCGGCAGCGCCGGTACCCACGCCGGGCTGGCGGTGGGTCTGGAGCAGCTGTTGCCGCAGACCGAGCTGGTGGGGGTGACCGTCTCACGCCGGGTAGCCGAACAGTTGCCGAAGGTCGAGAGCATTCGCCAGCAGTTGGCACAGTCGCTTGAGCTGAACAGCACCGCGCCGATTACCCTGTGGGATGAGTACTATGGCCCGCGTTACGGCGAACCGAACGAAGAGGGAATCGAAGCCATTAAGCTGCTGGCGCGGCTGGAAGGGATTTTCCTGGACCCGGTTTACACCGGCAAGGCGATGGCCGGGCTGATTGACGGCGTGGCGCAGAACCGCTTCCGCCGTCAGGGGCCGCTGGCGTTTGTCCACACCGGCGGCGCGCCGGCGCTGTTTGCCTACCACCCGTTCAGCGGGTAAGAAACTGGCAGACCGCGTTGCTGAAGGTCTGCGGGCAGGCCACGTTGGAGAGGTGCGAGGCCGGCAGCACGGCCAGCTCGGCACCGGCGATCTGGCTCTGCAGCCAGCGCGCATCTTCAACGGTGGTCACCGGATCCTGTTCGCCGGCGATCACCAGCAGCGGCAGCAGGATCCGCCTGACCTCTTTGCGCAGATCGGCGGTGGCCAGCGCCCCGCAGCAGGCGGCATAGCCGGCCACATTACTGTTGGCCAGCTGTCTGATCAGCCGGCCGGCCTGCGGCGGGGCGGCGGCGAGGAAGTCCGGCGTGAACCAGCGGGCGGCGGCACCGGCCGCCACCTGACCCAGCCCCTCGTCGAGCACCTGGTGCGCTCGCTGCTGCCAGCCTTCGGCGCTGCCGATGCGCGCGGCGGTATTCGCTACCACCATGCGCCGGAAGCGCTGCGGATGGTAACGGGCCAGCCACAGCCCGGTCAGGCCGCCCATTGAAATGCCGCAAAAACTGGCCTGTTCCACCCCCAGCTCGTCCAGCAGGTCGACCACGTCCTGGCCCAGCCGCGCCAGGGTCAGTACCTGGCCCGGCAGCGGGCTGTGGCCGTGGCCGCGCGGGTTGTAACGCAGCACGCGGAAATGGGTGATCAGGGTGGCGATCTGCGGCTGCCACAGATCCCAGGTGGTGCCCAGCGAGTTGGACAACACCAGCAGCGGGGCGTCGTGCGCCCCTTCCAGCCGGTAGTCAATCGTCATCTCATACCCTCTCTATAATCATCGCGATCCCCTGGCCGACGCCGATGCACATGGCGCACAGCCCGTAGCGACCGCCGGTATTCTGCAACTGCCAGGCGGCGTTCATCACCAGCCTGCCGCCGGAGGCACCCAGCGGGTGGCCGAGCGCAATCGCGCCGCCGTTGGGGTTAACCTCAGCGGCATCGTCCGCCAGCCCGAGGGTGCGGGTCACCGCCAGCACCTGCGCGGCAAACGCCTCATTGAGCTCGAAGACGTCCATCTGTGCCAGCGTCAGCCCGCTCAGCGCCAGTACTTTGTGCACCGCCGGCACCGGGCCCAGCCCCATAACGGTCGGCTCAACGCCGGCGACCGCGCTGGCCACGATTCGCACCACGGGCTGCAGGCCGTTATCGGCCATCGCGCGCTCGCCGGCCAGCAGCAGGGCGCAGGCACCGTCGTTAAGCCCGGAGGCGTTGCCCGCCGTCACCGTGCCCTGCGGAGTGACCACCGGTTTCAGCTTAGCCAGCGCCTCCGGCGAGGTGGCGCGCGGGTGTTCGTCGGTTGCAAACAGCAGCGGCTCGCCGCTCTTTTGCGGCAGCGATACCGGCACCAGCTGAGAGCCATAAAAACCGCTCTGCTGCGCGCGCGCGGTTCGCTGCTGGCTGCGCAGGGCATAGGCGTCCTGATCCTCGCGGCTGATGGTCAGCCGCTGCGCCAGGTTCTCGGCGGTTTGCGGCATCGACTCGACGCCATACAGGCTTTTCATCAGCGGGTTGATCAGCCGCCAGCCCATGGTGGTATCTTCCAGCTTCATCTGCCGGCTAAAGGCTTTATCGGCCTTGCCGACGACGTAGGGCGCGCGGGTCATCTGCTCGACGCCGCCGGCGATCATCAGCCCGCTCTCACCACTTTTAATGGTGCGTGCGGCGATCGCCACCGCGTCGAGGCTGGAGCCGCACAGCCGGTTAATCGTGCTGCCGGGGACGGAGGTCGGCAGCCCGGCCAGCAGCAGCGCCATCCTCCCCACGTTGCGGTTATCCTCTCCGGCCTGATTGGCGCAGCCGTAGATCACATCATCCAGCCGCGCCCAGTCAATGCGGGGATAACGCTGCAGCAGGGCTTTCAGCGGGGCGGCGGCCAGGTCATCGGCGCGTACCCCGGCAAGGCTGCCGTTAATTCTGCCGAACGGCGTGCGCACGGCGTCACAGACGAAGACGTTATTCATAAGCGTGCTCCTGCAGGGCAAAGGTCAGCGCCACCGCGCCGCGCCGGTACGGGTCACCAAACACCCATGAATCGCTCTGGCGTGGGAACGGACAGATCATTTTGCGCACGCAGCCGGCCTTGAGCCGCGCGGCCAGGGTAAACGGCCGGCCGGGCCGAAGCCACCGATCATCTCCGTGGCACCTTCCACAATATCAGCCACGGTATCCTCGGCTGACGGCAGATAGATATTGATCATTGCTCCTCCTGAGTGCTGGTATCGTCGGGCCTAAATTAGGAGAGGATGAATACCGCAACAAGGGGCTGCCTGGCCGATTTCCGGGGATTCTGGGGCGTATCGTGTTAATGCCGCGAAAAGTGTGATGCAGGCAACTGAATAAGCGGAATATCCCGCATTAAATGTGAATAATTGAAGTGGGGTGTGATTTTATTGATGATTTATCAGTTTGTTACCTGTTTCAGCGGGGGTGTTTTCCGGTCGTGAGATCCCCCGTTCGGCACAGAGTTGATAAATCATGCTCTCCAGCAGGCGGATATCGGCTGACTCATCCAGCAGGCGGGTACTCATGACGAGCGGTGAGATCCGCTGGGGCGCCACGGTCGCCGGCCGGCGCATATCATCAGCGTGCCCGTGCCTGATGGTCGCTCACCTGCCCCCGTCTCGGGGGCAGTTTCAGTCACTCTCAACTCAGCAGGCACACCACTCATGAGCACGCTAACGCAGGCCCGACCGGAGCAGGCACCTGCAATGCGGCCGACAGCGTGACGTTAGCCGATGGTCATCAGGCTGGCGTTGCCGCCTGCGGCGGCGGTGTTGACGCTCAGCGAACGCTCCAGCAGCAGGCGCTCCAGCAGCAGATTGGTCTCGCCGCGGGCAAAGCCCTGCACCGAAACAATCGCGCCTTCGCGCGCCGCCACCGCTTCACACAGGGTGCGCAGCTGGTCGGCATCGCCGTGATAGATCACCGCGTCATACTCCGCGCTGACAGGCTGAGCAGAAACGTCCACCCGCTGCTGCACGGCGGCAGGCAGCTGCTGCCACAGGCCACGGTGCAGCTCGTCGTCCGGCCACAGCGCACGGCTGCCGACGGCGGTGACCGCCGCCAGCTGCACCAGCGCATCCTGCTCGCTGTCCGCCAGGCACAGCACCCGCTCGCGCGGCAGCAGCGTAAAGGTGTTGCGTTCGCCGGTCGGGCCCGGCAGCAGCCGCACGGTGCCGCCCTGCGCCAGTTCGGCAAAGCGGCTGCAGCAGGCGGCCAGCTCAGGGCGGCCTGCCGCCCACTCGCTCAGCGCCTGGTGCGCTGCCTGCAGCACCGGCCGCAGCCGCGCATCCAGCGGCTGCTGGCGATCCTGACGATCCAGCGTGACCGCCAGCGCGCCGTCCGGCCTGGAGGCCAGCAGGCGGTAGAGGTACAGCGGACCACCGGCCTTCGGACCGGTGCCGGACAGGCCTTCGCCGCCGAACGGCTGCACGCCAACCACCGCACCGACCATATTACGGTTTACGTAGAGGTTGCCTACCTGAGCTTTCTGCGTCACCTGATGAATGGTTTCATCGATGCGGGTATGGATGCCCAGCGTCAGGCCGTAGCCGGCGGCGTTGATCTGCTCAACCACCTGCGGCAGCGTCGCGCGGCTGAAGCGCACCACGTGCAGCACCGGGCCGAACACTTCGCGGGTCAGGTCGGCCACGTTGTCCAGCTCAATCAGCGTTGGCAGCACAAAGGTGCCGTTGCGCCACTCGCGGCTGTCTTCTGCCCGCTGCTGCGCGCTCTGGAACACGGTAAAGCCTTTGCTGCGCATCGCCTGGATATGCTGGTCGATACTGGCTTTGGCCTCGGCGTCGATCACCGGGCCGATATCGGTCGACAGGCGTTCCGGGTTGCCCATGCGGCATTCGGCCATCGCGCCGCGCAGCATCTGCAGGGTATGCTCCGCCACGTCTTCCTGAATACAGAGCAGACGCAGGGCGGAACAGCGCTGCCCGGCGCTGTCGAAGGCCGAGGCGACGATGTCGGTGACCACCTGTTCGGTCAGCGCCGAGGAGTCAACGATCATCGCATTCATCCCGCCGGTTTCGGCGACCAGCGGCGTCGGACGGCCCTGCGGATCGAGGCGGCCGGCAATGCTGCGCTGCAGCAGGGTGGCGACGGCGGTCGAGCCGGTAAACATCACGCCGCGCACCCGCGCATCGCCGGTCAGCTGCGCGCCGACGGTTTCACCGTTGCCCGGCAGCAGCTGCAGCACGCCTTTCGGCACGCCGGCCTCGTGCAGGATCGCCACCGCCTGGGCGGCGATCAGCGGGGTCTGTTCCGCCGGTTTCGCCAGCACGCTGTTGCCGGCGGCCAGCGCGGCGGCAATCTGCCCGCTGAAGATGGCGAGCGGGAAGTTCCACGGGCTGATGCACACCACCGGACCCAGCGGGCGGTGGGTCTCATTATCGAAGTCATCGCGGACCTGGCCTGCGTAGTAGTGCAGGAAATCCACCGCCTCGCGCACTTCGGCAATGGCGTTGCTGAAGGTTTTACCGGCTTCACGCACCAGCAGCCCGATCAGCTGCTGCAGCTGGCCCTCCATCATCACCGCCGCGCGCTGCAGAATGGCGGCGCGCTCCTGCGGCGGGGTGGCAAACCAGATCGGGCCGGCGCTGACGGCGGCATCCAGCGCGGCGGAAACCTCCTCTTCGCTGGCATGGCGCACGTAGCCCACAATATCAGCCGGTTCCGCCGGGTTGAGCACCGGCTGACTTTCTCCCTCTGCCAGCGGCGCGTCAATCAGCGGCGCGGCCTGCCAGCGCTGGCTGGCGCTGCTCAGCAGCGCACTGGACAGCGACGCCAGGCGGTGCTCGTTGGCCAGATCCAGCCCGGCGGAGTTCTGCCGCTGTTCACCGTACAGCTCACGCGGCAGCGGGATCTTCGGATGCGGCAGGCCCAGCGCGCCTTCGGTCGCCGCCAGTTTTTCTACGGCGACAACCGGGTCGGCTACCAGCTCGTCCAGCGGCAGGGTGGCGTCGGCAATGCGGTTAACAAAGGAGGTGTTGGCACCGTTCTCCAGCAGGCGGCGCACCAGGTACGCCAGCAGCGTTTCATGGGTGCCCACCGGCGCATAGATGCGGCACGGGCGGTTAAGCTTGCCGTCGGCGATTTTGCCCACCACCTGCTCGTACAGCGGTTCGCCCATGCCGTGCAGGCACTGGAACTCATACTGACCGGGGTAGTAGTTGTTGCCCGCCAGCTGATAAATGGCCGCCAGCGTATGGGCATTGTGGGTGGCAAACTGCGGGTAGATCAGGTTCGGCACCGCCAGCAGCTTGCGGGCGCAGGCGAGGTAGGAGATATCGGTGTACACCTTGCGGGTGTAGACCGGGTAACCCTCCAGCCCGTCGACCTGGGCGCGCTTGATTTCGCTGTCCCAGTAGGCCCCTTTCACCAGGCGGATCATCAGGCGGCGGCGGCTGCGCTGTGCCAGGTCGGTCAGGTAGTCGATCACCATCGGGCAGCGTTTCATATAGGCCTGAATCACGAAGCCGATGCCGTTCCAGCCCTCCAGCTCCGGTTCAAAGCACAGTTTTTCCAGCAGATCGAGCGACAGCTCGAGGCGGTCGGCCTCTTCGGCATCGATATTGATGCCGATGTCGTACGAGCGCGCCAGCAGGGTCAGCGACTTCAGCACCGGGTAGAGCTCGTCCATCACCCGATCGTACTGCGCGCGGCTGTAGCGCGGGTGCAGCGCCGACAGCTTGATCGAAATGCCCGGCCCTTCATAGATGCCGCGGCCGTTGGAGGCCTTACCGATGGCGTGAATCGCCTGCTGGTAAGAGAGCAGGTAGGCTTTAGCGTCTTTTTCCGTCAGCGCCGCTTCCCCGAGCATATCGTAGGAGTAGCGGAAGCCTTTCTCCTCCAGCTTGCGGGCGTTGGCCAGCGCTTCGGCGATGGTTTCGCCGGTAACGAACTGTTCACCCATCAGCCGCATCGCCATATCGACGCCTTTGCGGATCAGCGGCTCGCCGCTCTTGCCGATAATGCGGTTCAGCGAGGTGGATAGGCTGGCCTCATTGTGGGTCGAAACCAGCCTGCCGGTGAACAGCAGACCCCAGGTGGCGGCGTTAACAAACAGCGACGGGCTGCGGCCAAGATGCGACTGCCAGTTGCCGTTGCTGATTTTGTCGCGGATCAGCGCATCGCGGGTTGGTTTATCAGGAATACGCAGCAGCGCTTCGGCCAGACACATCAGCGCCACGCCCTCCTGTGAGGAGAGGGAGAACTCCTGCAGCAGGTTTTGCACCACGCCGGCGCGTCCGCCTGCACCTTTCTGGTGCCGCAGGCGGTCGGCCAGCTGATAAGCCAGCTTGTGGGTGGCTTCGGCCTGTGGGGCAGGGAGGCGCGCCTGCTCAAGCAGCATCGGTACCGCTTCCTGCTCCGGGCGGCGCCAGGCTGAGGTAATTGCCGCGCGGGCCACCGACTGCGGCAGAATATGCTCCGCAAAGTCGAGGAACGGCTGGTGCGGCTGCTCCTGCAGCGGTTCGTCACCCTCCGCCGGGGCGTCCGGCGCCGCCAGCTCCGGCTGGCTGTTTCCCTGCTCCAGCTGCTGCAGGTAGTTGAAAATAGCCTGTTTAATCAGCCAGTGCGGGGTGCGGTCGATCTGTGCCGCCGCCTGCTTAATCCGTTCGCGCGTGGCGTCATCCAGCTTGACGCCCATCGTTGTCGTTCCCATGCCTGCTGCTCCTGCATTAAAGAGATAACCGTTCGTTGACAGCAATATCACTGATGTTGCAACTTTGTGCAACCTCGTTAAGTGTGACCCGGATCTCAACGTGTAAAAACCGAATTTCAGGCCGTTTTAGCAATACGGCACGGTTATTGCTGCAAAATCCTTGCCAGTTGCTAAGCCGCATTAAACGGGGGTTTAGCAGGGTTGTGGTGAGGTGCAACCAGCAGAAGTGTGATCGGGTGCAACCTGTAACAATAAAGTAACAACTTCCTGGTGAATGCCCGACGGCGATGTGTTAAATCGTTTGTACGTCGTAACCGTTTACGGCAGGATACCGCCCCCTCAGCACCGGCCCGCTGCGTCCGCTACGTTCCGGCCCGCGCAGCGCAGAGGCTGGGGATACTGATAATAAGTGGAGAACCTGAATGACTGTAAGTACGCCAATGATGGTGACATTTTGCGTTTATATTCTTGGGATGGTGTTGATCGGCTTTATCGCCTACCGCTCAACGAAAAACTTTGACGACTACATCCTCGGCGGCCGCAGCCTCGGCAGCGTGGTCACCGCGCTCTCCGCCGGTGCTTCTGATATGAGCGGCTGGCTGCTGATGGGCCTGCCGGGGGCGATCTTTATCTCCGGTATTTCGGAGAGCTGGATCGCCATCGGCCTGACCCTGGGCGCGTACCTGAACTGGAAAATCGTCGCCGGGCGCCTGCGCGTGCAGACCGAGCACCATGACAATGCGCTGACCCTGCCTGACTACTTCTCCAGCCGCTTTGAGGACAGCAGCAAACTGCTGCGGGTCATTTCAGCGCTGATTATTCTGGTGTTCTTCACCATCTACTGCGCCTCCGGCGTGGTGGCGGGCGCGCGCCTGTTTGAAAGCACCTTCGGCATGAGCTACGAAACCGCCCTGTGGGCCGGCGCCGCAGCGACCATCGCCTACACCTTTATCGGCGGCTTCCTCGCGGTCAGCTGGACCGATACCGTGCAGGCCAGCCTGATGATCTTCGCGCTGATTCTGACCCCGGTGATGGTAATTTTTGCCGTCGGCGGCATCAGCGACTCGCTGCAGGTGATTGAGGCGAAGAGCATCGAAAATATCGATATGCTGAAGAACCTCAACTTTGTGGCGATTATCTCGCTGCTGGGCTGGGGGCTGGGCTACTTTGGTCAGCCGCACATCCTGGCGCGCTTTATGGCCGCCGATTCCCACCGTTCCATCCGCACCGCGCGCCGCATCGGCATGGCGTGGATGATCCTGTGCCTGGGTGGCGCGGTGGCGGTGGGCTTCTTTGGTATCGCCTACTTCCAGAATAACCCGTCACAGGCGGCGGGCGTGACCGACAACGCCGAGCGGATCTTTATCGAGCTGACGCATATCCTGTTCAACCCGTGGATTGCCGGTATCCTGCTGTCGGCGATTCTGGCGGCGGTAATGTCGACGCTGAGCTGCCAGCTGCTGGTCTGCTCCAGCGCGCTGACCGAAGATCTGTACAAGAACTTCCTGCGTAAAAACGCCAGCCAGAAAGAGCTGGTGTGGGTCGGACGGCTGATGGTGCTGCTGGTGGCGGTGATCGCTATCGCACTGGCCGCTAACCCGGACAGCCGCGTGCTCGGCCTGGTCAGCTACGCCTGGGCCGGCTTCGGTGCCGCCTTCGGACCGGTGGTGCTGATCTCGCTGCTGTGGAAACGCATGACCCGCAACGGCGCGCTGGCCGGCATGGTGATCGGCGCGGCCACCGTGCTGATCTGGAAGCAGTACGGTTGGCTGGATCTGTATGAAATCATTCCGGGCTTCCTGTTCGCCAGCATCGCAATTGTGCTGTTCAGTCTGCTGGGCAAAGCCCCTTCAGCTGCCGCGCAGCAGCGCTTTGACGCTGCCGAAGCCGAATACCGCTCGTAATACCTGCACTCAGCACTCAGCACTCAGCACTCAGCACTCAGCACTCAGCACTCAGCACTCAGCACTCAGCACTCAGCACTCAGCACTCAGCACTCAGCACTCAACGCTCAACGCTCAACGCTCAACGCTCAGTAACGCATTCCCCTCAACTCTTCCCTGATATCTTTAGAGGTCGCCCTCAAATTTCAGCGATAGCGCTGGGCATCCCGCCTGGTTTCTGAGCGCATAGTTGCCCCGCGTTACAATTGCTTAATCATTCTGCCGTCACGGACCTGCGAAATATCCCACCGCCATCTTGTAATTGTGCAGGCCGATAATGATAATCGATATCGTTCTGATTTTACTTTTCTTTACCGCACCTGACTTAATTTCACAGTTTGAGGGTACCCGCATGTTTGTCCCGTTTCTGATTATGCTGCGTGAAGGGCTGGAAGCCGCGCTGATCGTCAGCCTGATTGCCAGCTACCTGAAGCGCACCCAGCGCAGCCGCTGGTTCGGCGCAATGTGGGTCGGCGTGGTGGTGGCGGCCGTACTGTGCCTGGCGCTGGGCTGGTTTATTAATGAAACCACCGGTGAGTTCCCGCAGAAAGAGCAGGAGCTGTTTGAGGGCGGTGTGGCGGTGGTGGCGGTGGTGATCCTCACCTGGATGGTGTTCTGGATGCGTAAAGTCTCCCGCAACGTCAAGGCCCAGCTGGAAGACGCGGTAGACAGCGCTCTTAATAAGGGCAACAGCAGCGGCTGGGCGCTGGTGATGATGGTGTTCCTGGCCGTAGCGCGTGAAGGGCTGGAGTCGGTGTTTTTCCTGCTGGCCGCCTTCCAGCAGGATGTCGGCTACGCGCCGCCGCTGGGGGCAATGCTCGGCCTTGCCACCGCGATCGTGCTGGGCATGCTGATCTACTGGGGCGGCGTGCGCCTTAACCTGGCCGCGTTCTTTAAGTGGACCAGCCTGTTTATTATCTTCGTGGCCGCCGGTCTGGCGGCCGGTGCTATTCGCGCCTTCCACGAGGCGGGCCTGTGGAACCACTTCCAGGACGTGGCCTTTGATTTCAGCAACCATCTCTCCACCCACTCGGTGTTCGGCACGTTGCTGGAGGGCATGCTCGGCTATCAGGAAGCGCCGAGCGTCAGCGAAGTGGCGGTGTGGCTTGCCTATCTGATTCCGGCGCTGCTGCTGTTTATGCTGCCAGCGCGCTCTGCGGTTAACCCGGCGCGTACGTCGCGCTAAGTTCTTCCGGCGCTCGCCGCGCCGGGCTCACATAACAGACAGGGATTTACTCATGACTCAAACTTTCCGCCGTCAGGCTCTGAATGCCGCACTGCTGGCCGCGCTGACCTCTTCCGGTGCTGCGCTGGCCGCGACGGTTCCGCAGGTTAACGTCAGCGTGACCGACAAGCAGTGTGAGCCGATGTCGCTGACCGTTAACGCCGGTAAAACGCAGTTCATCATCAAAAACAACAGTTCGAAAGGGCTGGAGTGGGAGATCCTGAAAGGGGTGCTGGTGGTGGAAGAGCGCGAGAACATCGCGCCCGGCTTTACCCAGAAGCTGACCGCCAACCTGCAGCCCGGCGAATATGAGATGACCTGCGGCCTGTTAAGCAACCCGAAAGGCAGGCTGATCGTCAAAGACACCGGAGCCAAAGTCAGCAACGGCAAGCAGGACGTGCTGCAGCTGGCCGGCCCGATCGCGGAATACAAAGCCTACGTTACCGGGGAAGTGGTTCAGCTGGTAGCCGGCACCAAAGCCTTTACCGACGCGGTAAAAGCCGGCGATCTGGAGAAGGCGAAGTCGCTGTACGCGCCAGCCCGCCAGCACTACGAGCGCATTGAGCCGATTGCCGAGCTGTTCTCTGACCTCGATGGCAGCATCGACGCCCGTGAGGATGACTTCGAGAAGAAAGCAGAAGATCCGAAGTTCACCGGCTTCCACCGTCTGGAAAAAATCCTGTTTGGTGATAACACCACAAAAGGTGCGGATACGTTCGCCGACCAGCTGTACAAAGATACCCTCGAACTGCAGACCCGCATCAGCGAGCTGGCCTTCGCGCCGGGCAAAGTGGTGGGTGGCGCAGCCGGTCTGATTGAGGAGGTCGCTTCAAGCAAGATCTCCGGTGAAGAAGATCGCTACAGCCGTACCGACCTGTGGGACTTCCAGGCCAACGTTGACGGTGCGAAGAAGATCGTCGATCTGCTGCGCCCGCTGCTGCTGAAAGCCAACCCGGAACTGCTGGCAAAAGTGGACGGTAACTTTAAGAAGGTGGATACCATTCTGGCTAAGTACCGCACCAAAGACGGCTTTGAATCTTACGAAAAACTGACCGATGCCGACCGCACCGCCTTAAAAGGTCCTGTTACCAGCCTGGCTGAGGATCTGGCGCTGCTGCGTGGCACCCTGGGCCTGGACTAACCGATTATGGCAAAACCACTGGACGCGCCGGCTTCGGCCACGCGTCGTCGTTTACTGAAGGGCATGGGCATCCTTGGCGGTGCCCTCGCCGCGGCCGGCGGCTGCCCGGTCCATGCCGCACCGGCTGAAAATTCGTTTTCACCGGGCGCGTTATCGCCGGCGGCGCGTCAGCAGCGGCAGCCGTTTTACGGCCCGCACCAGGCCGGCATCGTCACGCCGCAGCAGGCGGCGATGATGCTGGTGGCGTTTGACGTGCTGGCCAGCGACAAAGCCGACCTGCAGCGCCTGCTGGCGCTGCTGACCCGGCGCATTGCCTTTCTGACCACCGGCGGTAAAGCACCGGCGGTGACCAATCCGCAGCTGCCGCCGCTGGACTCCGGCATTCTGGGCGAGGATATCTTCCCGGATAACCTGACCATTACCCTGTCGGTCGGCTCGTCGCTGTTTGATGAACGCTTTGGCCTGCAGGGGCTGCGGCCGCTGAAACTGCAGCGCATGACCCGTTTCCCGAACGACGCGCTGGACGCGGCGCTGTGCCACGGCGACCTGCTGTTGCAGATCTGCGCCAATACCAATGACACGGTGATCCACGCGCTGCGCGATATTATCAAGCACACGCCGGACCTGCTCAGCGTGCGCTGGCGGCGCGAGGGGTTTATCTCCGATCACGCCGCGCGCAGCCAGGGTAAAGAGACGCCGATCAACCTGCTGGGCTTTAAAGACGGCACGGCTAACCCGGATTCGGCGGACGCCGCGCTGATGAACAACATCCTGTGGGTCACCGCAGGGCAGGGGGAGCCGGCCTGGGCGGTGGGCGGCAGCTATCAGGCGGCGCGCATCATTCAGTTCCACGTCGAGTTCTGGGACCGCACGCCGCTGCGCGAGCAGCAGACCATCTTTGGCCGCGAAAAGCTCAGCGGTGCACCGTTAGGGATGACAAAAGAACACGACGTGCCGGACTACGTTGCTGACCCGGACGGCGACGTGATCCCGCTGGACGCACATATCCGGCTGGCCAACCCGCGCACGGCGGAAACGCAAAGCAGCCTGATGCTGCGGCGCGGCTACAGCTATTCGCTGGGGGTGTCGAACAGCGGGCAGCTGGATATGGGATTACTGTTTGTCTGTTATCAGCACGACCTGGAGAAAGGCTTCCTCGCGGTGCAAAAGAGATTAAACGGTGAGGCGCTGGAAGAATATATCAGGCCGATTGGCGGCGGCTATTTCTTTGTGCTACCGGGGGTGGCGGACGCCCGGCATTACCTCGGGCAGTCGCTGCTTGAAGCGTGATGAATAGGCGATTATTGCGCCACTCCGGCAGGTTCAGGCGCTATTTCCGGCGTTGTCTTAAAAGGTTCATATTGCCGTTAAAATAACTAACCTTTTGATTTATATGTGTTGTGTTAAAACTAACCGCCGTGGCTTATTTGCCAGGCGGTTTTTTATTCTCTCCGGGTAAATTTATTGTTGCATTCGCACTCAGTTTTGTTGCACTTTATTCACAGCGGTAGTCTGAATGTGTTTAAGTCCCACACAGGAGTCGCGAATGGTAACGTCCTTCTACGGACATAATGGTTACACTCTGAAACACAACGCCGGTAGTTGTGCTGGCCTCCCTCTCACTTCGCTCTTTTACTTACTTACACTCCGATTTTTATCTGATGCAATGCTTTCCACCAGGCAACGGGCAATCGCCCCTCGTCCTCGTCAATTAATGGCAGTAACCGGCTTAACAGGAAGCCAAGACCTCTAAAGCGTTCACGTAATCGCATCGCCGTTGCTGATGCGGGAAATGAAACCAACTGTAAGGTGCCACTATGGGAAGACAGAAAGCAGTGATCAAAGCGCGTCGTGAAGCCAAACGTGTGCTTCGTAGTGATTCACGCAGTCACCGTCAGCGCGAAGAAGAGTCGGTCACCTCGCTGGTGCAGATGGGCGGGCTGGACTCGATTGGCATGGCACGCGACACCCGCGACCATTCGCCGATTGAAGCCAGAAATGAAGCTCAGGCGCACTATCTCCACGCCATAGAACACAAACAGCTGATCTTCGCCACCGGTGAAGCCGGCTGTGGTAAGACCTGGATCAGCGCCGCTAAAGCGGCCGAAGCCCTGATCCACAAGGACGTTGAGCGGATTATCGTCACCCGTCCCGTTCTGCAGGCCGATGAAGACCTCGGTTTCCTGCCTGGCGATATCTCCGAGAAATTTGCCCCGTACTTCCGTCCGGTTTACGACGTTCTGGTTAAACGTCTTGGCTCTTCCTTTATGCAGTACTGCCTGCGGCCGGAAATCGGCAAGGTGGAGATTGCGCCATTCGCCTATATGCGCGGGCGCACTTTTGAAAATGCCGTGGTGATCCTTGATGAGGCGCAGAACGTCACCGCCGCACAGATGAAAATGTTCCTGACCCGCCTTGGCGAGAACGTCACGGTGATCGTTAACGGCGATATCACCCAGTGTGACCTGCCGTCGCACGTCAAATCGGGCCTCAGCGATGCGCTGGCGCGCTTTGAAGAAGACGAGATGATCGGCATCGTCCGCTTCGGTACCCAGGACTGCGTGCGTTCGGAACTGTGCCAGCGGACGCTGCTGGCTTACAGTTAATCCCTATTGTGAACTACCCGGCCCGGTGCATCTGCACCGGGCTTTTTATTTTCTGCTTTATGCCGTAGCGCCAGGCGCCGCTTACTTATCGATGCCAAAGCCCTGCTGCAGCACCGCGCCGCGCACCTGCGGGAAGTAGATATGCTGATAGTAGCTGGCGGTATTGACCCCCCAGTTATCGCCATCTGCGCGTCCGCTCTCCTGCCAGTGACGCACCAGCACCCGGTTATAGGCCTTAATCACCTCCGGCAGATGCTGCGCGTCGTAGCGCTCTTCATGGCGGAAACCGGCCAGCGACATGCGCGGCTTCTGCAGCGCCGGGGTATTGATATAGCCGAGCACCACGCCCGCCACCGGGAAGGTCAGCTCCGGCAGTTCCAGCAGTTCAATCAGCGCCTGCGGATCGCGGCGGATGCCGCCGATCGGCACCACGCCGAGGCCGTGCGAACGCGCCGCCGCCATTACCGTCGCCAGCGCAATGCCGACGTCGGTAGAACCGGAAATCAGGCTCTCCAGGCTCTGGTGGGCAATCTGCTGTTTGCCTTCGGCTTCGATCGCCAGCTGGCTTTTATGCATATCCAGTACAAAGGTGATAAACACCGGTGCCTGGGCAATCCACGCCTGGCCGCCGGCCAGTTCAGCGATCTTCGCGCGGGTCGCCGGGTCGCGCACCACCACCAGGGAGACCTGCTGGGAGTTCACCGAGGTCGGGGCCAGCCAGGCGGATTCGACAATGTCGTCCAGCACCGCGTCATCGATCGGCTTAGACAGGTAGCTGCGATCGCTGCGGTGGCTTTTAAGCAGTTGGGTGGTTTCGTTCATAGTGTTCTCGCGTCGCCAGCGGCGATTGTCAAAGGAAGTGGCGGGTAAGATAAGGGAAGCGGAGCGGGGTGCGCTGGTCAGTTTGTGCGGCAGATCACATTTTTTGGGCAAAAAAAAAGTCTGAACCGCAGTTCAGACTTTTCTTCAGAATGATGGTGGTGAGAGAGGGGTTCGAACCCTCGATACGTTGCCGTATACACACTTTCCAGGCGTGCTCCTTCAGCCACTCGGACACCTCACCACAGTTTTTCCGCCAGCCTCACCGGCTAACGGAGCGCTACTATAGGGATACGCCCGTAACGGGTCAAGCACTATTTAATCACGTGATTCCGTTCGCTTAAGCTGTGTACAGGTGGCCTGGGGGCACTTCGATCCCGCCGACGGTTGCGGCGACTTTCGTTGGTTATCCGTCACCACTGTGCCCGGCTGACAGGCGTTTCTGGTTCACGATCACCCAACGACAGGCAAAAAAAAAGTCTGAGCTTTCGCTCAGACTTTCTCTTTAAATATGGTGGTGAGAGAGGGGTTCGAACCCTCGATACGTTGCCGTATACACACTTTCCAGGCGTGCTCCTTCAGCCTCTCGGACACCTCACCAGAGTGTTGCCGCCTTGCGGTGGCAACGGGCGCTAATGTAGGGAAAACGACTGCGCCGGTCAACTGATTTTCCACGCTATTTCGATCGTTTAGTCAGTTTTAACCCACACTGGTGCTTAATCCAGCAACCTGCACGTGAGACGGTGCGCAAATCGCCATTTCCGCCTGCGCCGGCGGGTAAAAGATGCATAATAGCCGGTTTACTGTGGCAGAAAATACCGAGGTTAAAGATGGATCGCACCCACGCGGTTAACCAACCTAAGACGCCGGGCGGAACCGGCGCGCTGTTCTTTATTCAGATCTTTGCAACGCTCGGCTTTGCGGTGCTCTATTCCAGCCTGGTGCTCTACGCCACCAAACGCCTCGGCTTCAGCGAAGGGCAGGCCAACACCATGATGGGCGTGTTCGGCGCCTTTAACTACGGCCTGCACCTGTTTGGCGGCTACCTCGGCGGCCGTTTTCTCAGCAACCGCAATCTGTTTGTGCTGGGGATGGTGCTGCAGGTGGCCGGCTGCTGGACGCTCTCCGGTCAGAGCGCCGAAGGGCTCTACTGGGGGCTGGCGATGTTCCTTACCGGCAGCGGCCTCAACGTTACCTGCATCAATATGATGCTCACCCAGCGCTTTGCGCCGCAGGACCACCGCCGCGAGAGCGCCTTCCTGTGGAACTACGCCGGCATGAACCTCGGCTTTTTCCTCGGCTTTACCGGCGCCGGTTATTTTCAGCTCAGCGAGCACTATGAAGCGCTGTTCCTGTTTGCCACCGTCGGCAACGTGGTGGCGATCGTTATCTCGCTGCTGTGCTGGAAAATTCTGGCGGATATCGACACGCCGCTGCTGCAGGCCACGCCGCGCCAGTATCGCTGGCGCATGCTGACCGGGCTGGCGGTGCTGCTGCTGCTGGTGCCGGTGATTCGCCTGCTGCTGACCCACGCCGGCTTTACCGGCGGCTTTGTGCTGGTGGTGGGGGCGGCGGTGTTCCTGCTGCTGTGCCTGACCACGCTGCGCCATCGGCCGCGTGACGAGCAGCGCCGCATGAGTGCCTATCTGCTGCTGGCGCTGGGGGCGCTGGTGTTCTGGACGCTGTACCAGCTGGCCCCGATGGGGCTGATGCTGTTTACCGAACACAATATCAACCTCAACGTGCTGGGCATCCGCGTGGCACCGCAGTGGGTGCAGAACATCAACACGCTGGTGATCGTGTTCTGTGGTCCGCTGCTGGCGCTGGGCTTCCGCAACCTGCGCGAGCGCGGCTGGCGCATTGATATCCCGCTGCAGTTTGCCGCCTCGCTGTTCTTCATCGGCCTTGGCATGCTGGTGCTGCCGCTCGGCATCGCGCTGGCCGGCGGTGACGGCATGGTGGCCTTTCAGTGGATCGTCATCAGCTACGTGCTGCAGAGCCTCGGCGAGCTGCTGATCTCACCGATCGGCTACGCGATGATCGGCCGGCTGGCCCCGGCGAAATATCAGGGGGTGATGATGGGCTGCTGGATGATGGTCACCGGCGTCGCCTCGGTGCTCTCCGGCTACGTTTCGGCGCTGATGCCGGAAAACAGCGGCAGCACGCCGCTGCTGACCAACCCGGGCTACAGCCACATCTTCAGCCTGCTCGGCTGGGGCAGCGCCGCGGTCGGGCTGGTGCTGGTGGCGCTGATCCCGCTGCTGCGCCGCCTGATCCAGCAGGTCGAAACGCCATAACCTGTCGGGGGCAGCTCGCTGCCCCAGATTTCCCTTGCCAGCGGCGACGTTTTAACCGAGCCTGTTAAAAAAACAGGAGAAAAAACGTGGATATCCTTTTTTACCATCCCTCTTTTAAAGCCGATAAATGGATTGACCTGTTACAGCAGCGCCTGCCCGGCGCGCGCGTGCGCCAGTGGCTGCCCGGCGACGATCGCCCGGCCGACTATGCGCTGGTGCGCAACCCACCGCCCGAGATGTTAAAAGGCCGCCGCCTGCGCGGCGTCTACGCGCTGGGGGCCGGGGTGGATGATATTCTCGAACAGCTGCGCCAGCACCCCGATATGCTCGGCGAAGGCGTGCCGCTGTTCCGGCTGGAAGATACCGGTATGAGCCTGCAGATGCAGGAGTATGCCGTCTACCACGTGCTTGGCTGGTTCCGCCGGTTCCCGGAGTACCAGCAGCAGAAGCGCGAAGCGCTGTGGCACCACCTGCGTAACCACCGCCGCGAAGAGTTTACTATCGGCCTGCTCGGGGCCGGAGTGCTGGGGGCCAGCGTGGCGCAGAGCCTGCAGGCGTGGGGCTTCCCGCTGCGCTGCTGGAGCCGTTCGCCGAAGCAGATTGACGGGGTGACCAGCTTCCACGGTGACGCGCAGCTCGGTGAGTTTCTCTCCGGCACCCGGGTGCTGATCAACCTGCTGCCCAACACGCCGCAGACCGTCGGCATTATCAACCGCGCGCTGCTCGGCCAGCTGCTGCCGGGCGCATTCCTGCTTAACCTGGCGCGCGGTGCCCACCTGGTCGAGGCCGACCTGCTGGCCGCGCTGGAGGCCGGTGAAGTCAGCGCCGCGGCGCTGGACGTGTTTAACCACGAGCCGCTGCCTGTGGAACACGCGTTCTGGTCCCATCCTGACATCGCCATCACGCCGCATAATGCGGCTGTAACCTTAAGAGAGGAAGCTTGCGACTACATCACGCGTTCGATTCTGTTGCAGGAACAAGGTGAGATGCCGTCCGGCCGCGTCGATCTGAGCCGCGGCTACTAACAGCAGGCGGGGCGGCGAGCGCCCCGCAGAAAGGAGATAACATGTACCCGGTCGATTTACATATGCATACCGTTGCCAGCACCCATGCCTACAGCACGCTGCGCGACTACGTGCTGCAGGCGCAGACCTGCGGCGTTAAGCTGCTGGCGATTACCGATCACGGCCCGGATATGGCCGACGCGCCGCACTACTGGCACTTCGTTAATATGAAAATCTGGCCGCGCGTGATTGACGGCATCGGCGTGCTGCGCGGGATTGAAGCCAACATCAAAAACCTGCAGGGCGAGATCGACTGCAGCGGCCCGATGCTCGGCTCGATCGATATTATCGTTGCCGGCTTCCACGAGCCGGTGTTCCCGCCGCAGGACGAGGCCACCCACACCGAAGCGATGATCGCCGCGATGGCCGGCGGGCTGGTGCACATTATCAGCCACCCCGGCAACCCGAACTACCCGATCGACATCCGCGCGGTAGCGGAAGCGGCGGCGAAGTACGACGTGGCGCTGGAGCTGAACAACTCCTCGTTCACCACCTCACGCAAGGGCAGCGAACCAAACTGCCGCAAAGTGGCGGAAGCGGTGCGCGACGCCGGCGGACGCATCGCGCTGGGCTCTGATTCCCACACCGCCTTTACCCTCGGCCAGTTCGACCACTGCCTGCGCATTATGCAGGAGGTCGACTTCCCGCAGGATCGGGTGCTCAACGTCACGCCACGGCGGCTGCTGGACTTCCTGGAAATGCGTACGGGCAAGAAGATTGCGGAGTTTGCGGCGTTCTGAGTGGTTTTGAGTGAGCAGCGGTCGATCGGAAAAGGGGGCCGCTGCCCCTGCGTGTATTAAACCCACACTTTACCTGATAAGCCCGCACCACCTCATTGCGCGGCTTCTGCCCGCAACGCGGCCTGTACTGCCGGGCGCGCACTGATACGCGCCATACAGGCAGATAACGCGGGCCAGTCAGTCAGTTCAATGGCGAAGAATTTACACCAGCTCAGTACGGTAAACAGGTAGGCATCAGCCACGCTGAACGTCGAACCCATCAGATACTCTTTTCCACACAGCGCGTCCTGCAGGAAATCAAACCGCCTGAATAACTTTTCACGGAAAGTCGACCTGACTTCCTCAGGCAGCGCTGCGTTAAACAGCAGCGCCGAGCCCGCATGGATTTCACTGGTGATATAGTTCAGCCACTCCTGCAGACGCACCCGCTGCCAGCTGCCTGCCGGAGGTGCCAGACCACGTTCCGGTTTAAGGTCGGCGAGGTACTGCACGATGGCGGGTCCCTCGGTCAGGATCTGCCCGTCATCCAGTTCAAGCGCAGCAACATAGCCCTTAGGGTTAATGATGCGGAAATCACGCCCGTCAGCGGTGAGTTTGCTCCTGTTGTCCACTTTGATCGGCTCAAACTCCAGCCCGAGTTCGCGCAGCACGATATGGGGTGAAAGCGAACAGGTGTCCGGGGCGTAGTACAGTTTCATCATCTCTCCGATAATATGCAAAATGGTTTAACAACCTTCATCGTAATCCTGAATACACTGTGCTTTAGGTGACTCAACCTGTAAAATTAATGATTCATAATTTAGCTATTAGTTGAGCTACTGATACGTATGATGAATCTTTTGCACTGGCGCTTACTGGTCGCGGTGGCAGACGCCAGCAATATCTCGCGCGCCGCGGAAGAGGTGGGAATGACTCAGTCAGGCGCCAGCCAGGCTATCGCCCAGTTAGAGGCCTCACTGGGCTTTCCGGTATTCACGCGCGAGCGGCGGTACATCGGCGTCACCGCGCTGGGTGAGCAGGTTGTTGAACAGGCAAGGAGCATGCTCGCGCGGCTGAATGCGATCCGCCTGCTGGCCGATCAGAGTCGGGGTTTGCAGGGGGGCCGTATTCGCCTGGCCAGTTTTCCCTCAGTAACCTCAACGTTGTTGCCTGGGCTGCTGCGCGACTTCAGGCGTCAGCACCCGGGAATTGAAGTGGTGGTGCTGGAAGGCACGGACGAGGAGGTTGAACAGTGGCTGGCGGCAGATACCGTTGAGCTGGGCGTGGTGATGAACCCCCCGGCGGGGCGATCGCACGTCCTGTTAGGAGAGGATGCCTGGGTGGCGGTTATGCCCGCCCATCATCTGCTGGCCCGTAATGCAAAGGCTGGCGGTATTACGCTGGCGGAACTGGCCGGGCAGCCCTTTATTCTTGCGACAGGCGGATGTGTGGTTAACGGTGAGAGTCTGATGGAACAGGCGGGTTTACACCTCTCTGACGTACGCGTAAAAGTCCGCGACTGGATCAGCGCCTGCCTGCTGGTGCGGGAAGGCATGGGCGTGGCGTTGGTACCCGAATCTGCACTGCCAGCGGTAGTGCAGGGCTTGTGCGTGGTGCCGGTGACACCGCCGATACAGCGGAAATTTGGCCTGGTCTGTTCGCTATCCGGACAAGCTTCGGCTGCCACGCAGGCTTTACTGAAAGGAGTGGGTAAAGAGGGGAGGTGGACAGAGTCAAGGTGATAATTTTGTTATCCTGATAATCCCCCCGCTGCTGGCAGTAGGTTGACCTCACAACGCTCAGTGGGTGGCTATAAGCGAAGTGCGGTAATTGGCTACTATGGACACGGCCAGGCTCAGGCTGGCGTATTTCTTCTGGAGCGCTTCAAGGCCTGCGTATCATGGCGTGTGGCCACAATGGCTGGCGGTATTGACGACCACTATCACCTTGCCCGCGTAGTCGCTCAACGATGGTGACCGTAAGTTGATAAGAGGGGCCCATAACGGGATCCTCAAGGCAGAAGCAGATCGACATCGGTATTGCCGCATAGCACGTTGTGGTCGGTGCACAGGGCGTAAGTCGTGGCAAACAGAAACCACTCTTTAACAAGTGGCAGGCATCAAAGATGCATATCGTGACGAGTTTTTTCAGGTATAGTATCCTTTATTTAATAGTGATTAAAGATTATACAGCCACATATTAAATCAACCTGGGTTATGTATAAGGTGTCGAAATGGAAAAAATATCTTTAGACAGGCTTGCAGGTATAATAGCCTTTGCAAGAGTTGCATCTCTGGGAAGTTATACGGCCGCCTCTCGTGTACTTTCTATTTCGCCGTCAGCTGTCAGTAAGAGCATATTTCGACTTGAGGAGAGACTTGGCGTTAAACTATTCAATCGAAGCACCCGCTCTATCACGCTTACTCCTGAAGGCGCGGATCTATACCAAAGAGCGTTAAGGCTTTTACGGGAAGCTGAAGAGATAGAACAGGCAGCTTTTTTGGCAAGAGACAAACCTTCCGGCATTCTACGAATCACCGCTCCCTGTTCACCAGGAAGCTTGCTATTAGCGCCAAAACTGGCTGAATTCAGGTCAAGATTTCCTGATCTAAAAGTTGAACTTAGGCTTAGTGATGCTTTTACAGACCTGACAGAGGAAGGGATAGATATTGCAGTTAGAATCGGACCTACGGGTGATTCAAGACTGATAGCAAAGAAGCTTGGACCTAATTGGGTATGCCTCTATACCTCGCAGCAGTATATTAACCGTCACGGAATGCCGACGAGTCTTGAAGAACTTAATAAACATGATTTAGTAAGTGTCAGGTTGCAGAGTTCGGGTCAGATCCTGAAGTGGAACTTTAATATAAATGGCGAACAGGTTGAGTATCTGCCGGAAGGGAAAATAATTGTTAACAGTACCGATGCTGCACTGGCGGTGATAAGAAGTGGCGGAGGGATAGGGCTCTTACCTGCTTACATTGCTAGCCAGCATGTAAGAGTGGGCGAGTTAATTCCCGTAATGAGTGAGATTCGCAGCCTACGGAATGATTTTATCGCTTACTGGCCTGAAAGTAGGCGTGGAAACCCAAATGTCAGAGTTTTTGTTGATTTTTTAACTGAGGTTTTTCCACAAAAACTTCCATGGGATACGATTTAATAAGGTTTAATATACAACATTTTTGAGGGATTTATAAATGGTTATACAATAACCATGTGAATAAATTTAGAAAGTTAATCTAAAGAGTGAGTGTTGTGATGCATCGCTGATGCACTACATCTCTCTTGCTCATTAAATGAAAGCTGACTTGATAGCCGATGGAGATGCGGCTGCAGGGTGATAAAAATTCCAATCCTCGGTCGGCCTTTAATAATTATAGTGCTATTATTTTTGCCAAAAATAGTTTTATGATTCTTTTCTCTACAGAAAGGTCTTTATCCTTCATCAATATGCGATAGTGTTTCTTTAAACGCCAGGGTAAAGATTTGAATTGTTTATATCCCGCCGCCTTATTGTTTATATTGCTGATATAACTATTTATTATTGAGGAGATTTCGACAATCAGGTAATAAGCATCTAATGGTTTTCTCTGACAGGAAATAATGCGTGGATATAATTTAAATATGAAAGTAAATGAAATTTAATAACCTACTGAAAGTGTGTATTTTTAGTTCTGTTAAGTTCGGCCCATTGATTACATTCGATTTGTGACATAGGGTTGAAACTGAAAGGAGCTCAGCCGCGCACGCCAGGATGTTAGAATCATCCTGTAGCAAGAAGAAACGGAAGCTTTGCGCGATTTTTGGACGAGATACACGCGATCGTCTTTTTTAACGTCATAATTACTATAGTGAGATAAAAAATGAACAGAAGGAAATTTCTTCTCTCAGGAAGCGCATTAGCCGGGGTATCTGCAGTTGTAGGTGTAGCCAGTGCAAGAGAGGCCGCCGTCAGCCCAGGTACGGCAGGCAGAAAGGTGTCAGGCACTGCAAAGAATGATGTTGACCAGTATATTGTGAATAAGGATGACGCAGTCTTCATTTTTGCAGATCTGCATCCTGATCTCATCGCTTCGAGCAATACGATGAGTCCAGAGTCCCTTTCAGCCAATGCAGGAGGTCTGGCGAAAATATCACGCGCGATTTCTGCACCTGCTCTTTTCTTAACAGTACCAAGAGATGGTAAACCCGGCGAACTGATCGCGCCGCTGAAACCTTATGCCAATGCGAATAACACTATTTACCGGCTAAACGCGGATCCTTTTCAGGTACCGGCTATTGTAGATGCGATAATAAAAACAAATCGCAAGACGCTGATCGTTTCCGGATTTACAGCCGAAGTTGCTGTGCTGTTAACCTCTCTTGGGGCCTTACGCAATGGCTACAGAGTGTTCATTCCTGTTGACTGCACGGGTAACCGCTCTGAGCGGACTGAACAGGCAGCATTAAAGCAGGCAGAGCAGGCGGGAGCTGTACTTACGTCATTAGCCAGTGTGGCCGCGCAAATTGCACCAAATTTTTCAAAAGAACCGGGTACCACTATTCTGTCGGTTATTCTGGATGCGGAAGTTTAATCGACAGAATAATTAATTCCGGGGAAGATGTTTGCTTTTAAATTTAAAAGTAACGCTTTCCCGAATTAATAATTGAAAGACACCATATTTGATAAGAGTCATGTTCTTTTCACTAGTTGCATCTTATCACGTAGTTAGTGTGTTGCACCGTATTAACGGTGTAGGAGATTAGTTAGGTTTTTTTAATTTAACTCCTTATGGTAATGACGGAACTGGTAAAATGAAAAGTTTGTTTAACGAAGAATCAACGACGGATGATGTGCTCAAGGGAATTAATCTTGAAGGGAAGAGAGTCCTGATTACTGGCGCATCGGGAGGGATTGGTCTGGAAACTGCACGGTCTATGGCTGCGCATGGTGCAGACATTTTATGTGCAGTAAGAGACATGGGCAAAGCCCGAAACACGATGCAGGTTGTCAGAGATACAGCTCTGATGTCCGGAAGCTGTTATTGGCTGGTCAATGGCTGGCGGGCTGGGACAACGACTGGTTCTGCGGCGGCCCGGTCTGCTTAGCGGACTTGTCCTTCTGGATGGTTACAGCGGTGAAAACCGATTCCCGTCGACTGACACATGGTTTGACAATGGCCCGATAAGCCGGACGGCAGAAGTAGTCAGGAGTCTGACTGAAAATAGCATTCCGCTGCTCAGCATAAACAGCGCCGCTGGCCATATTTCCAATGCGGGTCATGCCGGGGAGCTGAATGAAACGCTGGTTGAAAAAATTCATCGCAGCAAATGGTCATGCGACCAGCATCTGGTTGCCAGATGTTGGTATTAATGGCAACGGGCATATGATGTTCTTTGAAAGCAACAGTGATGAGATTGCTTCGCTGGTTGTAAAGTGGGTCAATGACAACGTAGGCAGATGATCCTGATCTGACTTCCAGGATGCATAACCCCCAGGATGTTAAGACGGGGATGGATTATGCTTTTTCTGAAGATTAAGGCATCTCATCTGTTGCTGAATCAGCTAGTGCGCGGCAGAAGCCCTCGACGTTCTTTATGGCCAGCAACCCGCCAATAACCAGTACTATTGCGCTGACGAAAAACGTGCTCTGATAACCAGCCGAGTCAAACACCACGCCGCCAATAGTTGAGCCGAGACCAATAGATAGCTGAACAACGGCGACCATCATTCCTCCCCCTGCTTCGGCGTTGTGAGGGACATGAGCGAGCCATGTCCACCATCCGACAGGAGCCGCCGTTGCAATTGAGCCCCATATGGCGAGTAGCAGTACCACTAACGTTATGTTGTAAAAGGGATCGGTTACGATGAGCCGCAGCTGCGGCTGCAGAAATCTGTAATGGGATATCAATAGAGGCCCTGTTCATCCCAGAATGTACAGTGATGTGCGTCAGAGAAATGGCCTGAAACCATACGGGCTTTAGGTAGGGTGAATATCATGTAGTTATCCGACTGCGTGCTGTAGCGGGGCCAGTTCTGCTCACGTGAGGGCATATTCGTCATAGCTGAGAAGTAACTCACCATTTCCTGCGATAATTTTTCCTGTGCAGGATTCAGACTGACATGAACGTCGCTCCCGCCTCTAAAGCCCGGGAAAAGGTAGGCCAGCTCAAAGGTATGAGCCGCCAGCAGTGGAAATGTGGTGGGGCCAACATACGATGGGGCGGTACGATCGCTGAACTCATAGGCATACACAGGGATTTTATCCGCCAGCGTCCTGTTGAGCGCACGTGCCGGACACGAGAACATGCTGTCCGTGACGGCTGACGCAAACGCCTCGCTGGGATTGTCATAATTTTTGAGCGGATATTCAGCCATAACCCGGTTTTTCAACGCGCTCCCGTACTGACGGCCAATCCAGTCAGAATAGTCACTTTCCTGTAAGGCTTCTCCTGTCAGTAACTCAGGTAAAGCAACGAAGAAACGACCTTCATCACGCGTAGTGCCATTAATCAGCGTAACGTGGTTAATTTTGCCGCTTTTGTAAGCATCCGCTGGATGAACGGGTAGGGTCTTACCGTCAATGATAAATTCGTTCAGAGCGAATGATGGCTGAACGTCCAGGATCCGCTTTGTCGGTAATTCACGTAAGCAGGTGGCATCTTCAGGCTTGCAGCCGAGTGCTTTGGCGAATTCAGTACCCGTTTCACGTGCGACATCAAGCGGAAGCGGGGAACCAAAAGCAGGGTGGCGAGACATGATGCCTGCACCGCTCATTGCCACCACATGCTGGAACAGACCTGCCGAACGCGGGGCCGCTATATGCGCCATAACGCTGTTACCGCCTGAGGATTCACCTGAAATAGTGACATCTGATGGATCACCGCCGAAGGCAGAAATATTTTTCTGTACCCAACGTAGTGCCGCCTGCTGATCCATCAGTCCGTAATTACCAGACTCGTGCCCTTCTGAATCCAGCACCGGAGTGGATAAAAAACCAAAAACACCCAATCTGTAATTGAGCGTTACGACAACGTTTTTTCCCTGCTTAACCAGTTTTGACGGATCATAATCACCGCCCTGGCCAACCTGAAGCGCTCCTCCATGGATCCACACAAAAACAGGCAGCTTCTTATCACTTACCTGGGCTGCTGCCGGGCGATAAACATTAAGATAGAGGCAATCCTCATTGCCACCCGCCCGTGCGAACACACCCAGATCTGCATTCTGAGCACAGCTGGATGCCAGCGTATTGGCTTTAATGGTAACGGACCATGGTTTGACCGGCTGTGGTGGTTGCCAGCGCAACTTACCTACAGGGGGAGCCGCATAAGGAAGGCCAAGCCAGGCACTGATACCGTCAATGACTGTCCCCGTAACCGGCCCAGAGGATGTTGTGACGCTGGGTGCACTCTGTGCCATAGCGTGCGTTGCCATCATAAGACCAGCAGAGATAATCAGGGCTGACGCGGTATTTATAGGTTTTAGCTTTCGATTCATATCGAACCTCATAACAGGCATATCGTATAAAACGTAATGATAGAGGTATTCTTATAATTAAATTAGTATCTCAATAGTGGATGCTATCATGTAGAATTTGCATTAATCAGGCGAGATAAAGCACAAGCTGGTTTCGACCTGTTCATCATTGTTACTGAAAGGAGAGGCCTTACTTTCCGTTAAACTTTGCCCAAAGGGAGCATAATGGTCCGGAACAATATCAATGACCTGATAGCTTTTCTTGCTGTAGCCAGGGAGCGTAGCTTTACCCGCGCCGCAGCGAAAATCGGTATTTCTCAGTCTGCTCTTAGCCACACCATTAGAAATCTTGAAAAGAGGCTGGGTGTACGTTTACTGACCCGAACAACTCGAGCTGTTTCTCCTACAGAAGCGGGCGAAAAACTATTACTGGGGATCGGCCCGCATTTTGACGAAATTGAAGTGCAGCTTGATGCGCTTAACGAACTTAAGGATACGCCCTCAGGCACCATCAGGATAAACGCGCCGGATTACGCTATCAGCTGCGTGATCTGGCCCAAATTGCAGGACTTTTTGCTGGCCTATCCGGATGTCAAAATTGAGCTGATGCTGGATAACGGTCTCTCGGATATCGTCACCGAGCGCTATGATGCAGGAGTTCGAATGGGGGAGCAGTTGGCCAGGGACATGATCTCTGTACGCATTAGTCCTGATTTTCGCTTTGCTGTAGTAGGCTCAGTTTCCTATTTTAGCAGAAATCCTTTGCCCCTTTCTCCGCAGGATCTCACCAGTCATACCTGTATAAACTACCGTTTTCCTACCTCCGGAAGTTTGTATGCATGGGAGTTTGAGGACGATGGTAAGGATATTAAGGTCAGGGTTGACGGTCAGGTTGCATTTAACAACATCTTTCACGTTCTTGATGCTGCGATTGCAGGGCATGGACTTGCTTATGTGCCTGAAGAAATCGCACTACCACACATCGGGAGTGGTGATCTGGTTCGGGTGCTTGAAAAATGGTCGCCATATTGGGATGGCTTTTATCTTTACTACCCCAACCGGCATCACGCCTCACCCGCCTTCAGGGCGCTCACTGAAGCCCTTCGTCACCGTTAACCCGCGACTTTTGTTGAATCCTGTGGGCCTGAATTGCAGGGTTCTTTTGTTCCTGGAAGATAAAACATGCCGTTCTTATCAGAATCCGTTACTCCTGGGCATCCTGGCCTGCCGGGTGAAATACCGGAACTGCCTCCGTCTGAACCTCTTCGTCCGTCGGTACCGGGTTTACCCATAGCCCCACCATCACCAGCAACCCCTCCTTTTCCTCCCGCTCCACCATTTCCAGCACTTACAGAAAAAGCGACAAGCGCGAGAATACAGACCAAAAGGCGTTATACCCATATGTGCATCTCAATCATTGAATAGTCTTATGCTAGCGACATTAATTTACTACGCCAGATATTTAAAATTGCAAAGTTCGAACTACCGCAACGCCCGGATTTCAAGTGCAGCAAGGATGGCGGCTTCCATCTTCTCCGGGGTGGTAAAGGGGGCAAAACGCCTGAGCGGTTTGCCGTCGCGCCCGATCAGGAACTTAGTGAAGTTCCACTTTATCCGCCCACCCAGCACGCCGGGCAGGGCGTTTTTCAGATAACGAAACACCGGATGCGCAGCGCGTCCGTTGACCTCCGTTTTGCCGAACATCGGGAAGCTCACGCCGTAGTTGATATGGCAGGTCCGCGTAATGTCGTCAGCGCCGCCCGGCTCCTGCTTACCAAACTGGTTGCAGGGGAAGCCCAGCACCACCAGGCCCTGGGCGGCATATTTCTTGTAGAGCGCTTCAAGGCCTGCGTATTGTGGCGTGAAACCACAGTGGCTGGCGGTATTGACGACCAGAACCACCTTGCCCGCGTAGTCGCTCAAAGAGACAGGCTGGCCGGCCAGGCTGGTGGCCGTAAGTTGATAAAAGGGACTCATAACGGGATCCTCAGGGCAGAAGCTGTTCGATGCCGACTTTACCACGCAGCGCGTTGCTGTCACATTCCCGGCTGGAAAATCGGGTGATACGGCATCGAAGGCAGGTATCTGCATCAGTGATATGATATGTATCTCAATAACATCCTGATGGTATCCATGGCATCTCATGATTGAAACCCGGCTTCTTTTCCAGTTTATCGCCGTTGCAGAAGAGCTGCACTTCAACCGGGCCGCGCAGCGACTTAATATGGCGCAGCCCCCCCTGAGTCAGGCTATTCGCAGGCTGGAGCAGGAGATAGGGGTTTCGCTGTTTTCGCGTACAAACCGCAGCGTGTCGCTTACGCCTGCGGGAGTAAGTTTCCTCGAATCCGCGCGAGAGGTGTTGCGTACTCTTGATGAGGGCGTTGAAAAAACACGTCGCGTGTCGCAGGGAATTGAAGGCCACCTCACCCTGACCTTTATCAGCATTGCCGGTTATGTCCCCCTGCTGCGCGCACTGAGAAACTTTCGTGCTGCCTATCCGGCCGTCACCTTCACAATGCAGGAGGCAACGACTCAGGAGCAGATTGAAGCGCTTGAGCAGGGACGCGCGGATTTGGGATTTATGCGCCCGTCAGGCAGAAGTGCGCCTGACCTGCGTTTCGACTCCCTATTGCTTGAGCCTGTTGTTATCGCTCTGCCTGCCACACACCGCCTTGCTCATTGTCGAATCATTCAACTCTCAGCACTTCAGGATGAGCACTTTGTTTCGGCCCCGCGCCATCTCGGGCACGGTTTTCATGACCAGATGATGCAGCTCTGCGAAGCCGCAGGATTCAGACCTCACATTTCACAACAGGCCCGCCAGCTGCAGACGCTCGTGGCGCTTGTTGCCAGCTGCTTCGGCGTTGCACTGCTGCCCGCCTCACTGGCGCAGGAGGCGCGGGAAGACGTGATATTCAGGCCGCTCGAAGTCGATGCACCGGCAGAACTGCAGCACACAGAACTGCTGATGGGGTGGAATGCGCGATCGGACTCCCTGATCCGGGACAAATTAATCGAGGAGATACGCAGGGCCATGCAGCTTTGACTGGATTGAGACGACACAGATATTATTAAGCTACAAATAAGATATTTTACTGACTGCTTGAGCTATCCCATCATTGGGACATTCTTGTTCACGGAGATTCAGCATGAGTCATAAAAACCAACCTGCAGATGCGCTTTTAAAGGATAAGGTCGCGATCGTCACCGGTGCCGGGCAGGGGCTGGGACGCGCATACGCGCAGTTATTGTTAGATCACGGTGCGCGGGTTGTTATCAGCGACCCTGGCACCAACCGGTCGGGTGAAGGAGCCACTGAAGATGTGATCGCAGAAGCTGTTCGCACCCTGCGCGCCGACAGCGGGCAACTGCTTTCACACAGCGGACGCCTGGATAACGAAGCGTGCTGCAGGGAGCTTATAGCGCTGGCGGTAACAGGGTTTGGTAAACTTGACATCCTGATCCACAACGCAGGCTGGGTGGACTACCAGCTTATCGAAGAACAGGATGAAGACTTCATTGAGCGATCCGTTGCCATCAACCTTCGCGCACCGATCTGGTTGAGTAAGTGTGCCTGGGCATACCTTAAGCACTCCTCTTCCCCGCGAATCGTGTTTACTACCTCCGATCGTGCCATGTTTCAGCGTTATGCGCAGCCCGGCCTTGTGGCTTACGCTGCGGGCAAGATGGCTCAGATAGGTATCATGAATGCCCTGAGCCAGGAAGGCGAACAGCATGGCATTCTGGTTAACAGCATCTCTCCGGTTGCCAGAACGCGCATGTGGGGGAGTGCGCAGCCCCCGGTTGACCTCAAACCGGAGTGGGTAGCCCCGGGAGCCCTTTACCTGGCGAGTCCGTTGTGTCAGGACACGGGCTACATCCTGCGTGCCAGCAATGGTCAGTTCACCGCAACACGTTTTTGTGAGAACCCTGGCGTTGTTTATCCCACCGATCTGACGCGTGTCGAATGCGAAAGCGTGGCGGACATTGCCCGTCAGTGGCAGCAGATAAAAGAGTCCTGAAATGGCTGATAATTACGGTTTACGCCGCATTGCCAGCGTCGGCGCTGAGCTCGGCGAAAGCCCGGTCTGGAATAACCAGAGCGGTGTTCTGTATTTTGTGGATATCACTGGCGGAAGGATAAATGCGTTGTTGCCCGACGGACGGTTTGCAACTGTTCATAAGTCAGCAGCGCGCACTGGCGCCCTGGCGCTGACCGACAAAGGCAATTTAATCTTCACTGAGGATGCAAGCGTTGCCATGCTCGACATCGGCACCGGTAACGTAAGCCAGATTCATGCAGGCGTTCAGGAGGGAGCGGGCTATCGTTTTAACGACGGGGCTTGCGATCCACAGGGGCGTTTTATTACCGGACTCATGCATGAGGGGCCGGAGCGCAAATCCGGTGCGCTGTACCAGTTCGATAACAGGGACAATGCCTGTTTAATCACGCCGGAGATTGCGTTGCCTAACGGGCTTGCATGGTCGGAAGATGGGAATACCCTGTATTTTGTCGATTCAGTTGCGTGCTCAATTTTTCAGGCAACCTATAACGCGAAGGGTATGTCAGAAAATATCAGGTTGTTTGTTAAAACACCGGCCAGGCTGGGACGCCCTGATGGTATCGCTCTGGATGAAGAAGGGGGGATATGGGTCTGTCAGTTCAATGGGGCATGTCTGTTACGCTATGACCGCAACGGATGCATGAGTGATTACGTGGCAATGCCGGTTCCGCGGCCAACCAGCTGCTGCTTCGGGGGAAAGGGGCTTGAGACGTTATTCATAACCACGGCACGTTTTGGAATGACGGCCGCGGAGCTGGTTAAATACCCTGATGCCGGAGATCTGTATGCCATTAATCCCGGAATTGCGGGTAATCCTGGATATCTGTTTAAAGAATAAGGGTAGAGCAGAAGGTGCCCGCTTCGTGTTGGCAATCAGAATGACTGGCGCACAGGGAATAAAGTCACTTCCTCACCCTACAGCTGTTATATACTTCGCGGCAATCCACCGCCGTCGGCCGTGCACAGTCGGTCACTCTGACCCTGATAACGTCCGGCCTGATGTGACAGTGTCACTCAATTTAACCGGAATCCCATTATGAACGAATTCTCCATCCTTTGCCGCATTCTTGGTTCGCTGTACAACCGCCAGCCGCAGGACCCGCTGCTGGTGCCGCTGTTTACCCTGCTGCGTGAAGGCAAGCTGCAGCAACACTGGCCGCTGGAGCAGGATGAGCTGTTAACCCGCCTGCAGCAGAACTGCGACCCGCAGCTGCTGGCCAGCGACTATAACGCGCTGTTCGTCGGCAGCGAGTGTAAGGTGCCGCCTTACGCGTCGCAGTGGGAGAACGGCCCGAAAGAAGCCGACGTGCGCGCCTTTTTATCCAGCCGTGGCATGCCGCTGAGCGATGCGCCGGCCGATCATATCGGTGCGCTGCTGCTGGCCGCCTCCTGGCTGGAAGACCAGTCGGAGGCCGATGAGTATCTGGCCCAGGTCACGCTGTTTGACGAGTATCTGCTGCCGTGGTGCGGTGCCTTCCTCGGTAAGGTGGAAGCCCACGCGGGCACCGCGTTTTACCGCACCCTGGCCGCAATCAGCCGCGAGGCGCTGCAGACCATGCGCGACGAGCTGGCCGAGCAGGAAGAGGGCGGCGAAGAAGAGACGGAGTAAGGGGGCAGGGATTACCCCCCATAATCCCCGCTGTGCCTTCCCGCCAGATGCAGGCTCTGCCAGCGCGGCAGCGCCGAGCCTAACGGCGAGGGACTCCGCGACCACAGCAGCGGCGTGCCGGGCAGCCAGAACGGCGAACGCAGCCGGGCGGCCAGGCCCCACCCGGTGAGCGCCAGCTCCTGCTCTTCGTCGGCGGGGCTTTGCGGCGGCAGGCCGCCGGGCTGTACGGTCGGCGGATAGGGGTGCTCCAGCAGCAGGCAGGCGGTGCGCGCCAGCGACAGCCGGGCGCTGAAGCCGTTGTGATGCAGCACGCGCTGGCGCATCCCCTCCAGCACCGTCGCCGCCATCAGGTAGCCGGTGGCGTGATCCAGCGCCTGTACCGGTAAGGGAACCGGCGCATCGCCGCCGAAACGCTGGCGCCCGGCATCCGCCAGTCCGCAGGCCATCTGCACCAGGCTGTCAAAGCCGCGCCGGTTGCGCCACGGCCCGCTCCAGCCCCAGGCGTTGAGGCTGACGTCAATCAGCCCCGGGCTCAGCTCCTGCAGCCGTTCTTCGTCATAGCCGAGGCGGCTTAACGCATCGGCCCGGTAGCCGTGGATCAGCACGTCGCTCTGGCTTAACAGCAGCTCAAACTGGCGACGTCCGTCGGCACACTTCAAATCAAGCCGCGCGCAGCGCTTGCCCAGCGTCACCTCCTGTTCCAGCACCGGCTCCTGCCAGTCCGGCGGATCCAGACGCAGCACGTCCGCCCCCAGCCCGGCGAGGAAGCGGCTGGCCACCGGTCCGGCAATAATCCGCGTCAGGTCAAGCACCCGCACGCCGTGCAGCGGGCGCGCGGGGGGCAGCGGCCAGCGCGGCGGCGGGCCGGCGGGCTGCAGGTTCTGTTCAATCAGCGCTTCACGGCCGACCGTGTGCCCGTGGGGATGCGCCAGCCACGCCGCTTCGCTGCGTAACGCGGCGGCGCAGCCCCCGGCGGCGACCACCTCCTCTTCCAGCGCGATGGCGTTTTGCCGCTGCAGCGTCTCAGCCAGCTGCTGCCGGTCGCGGTGCCGCCCCAGCACCTGCTCCATCGCCTCGCGGTGGTGTGGGGCGTTGGTATGCAGGCGGATCCAGCCGTCGGCGGTGGCGTAATCACCGGCGAAGGCGTCCCAGAGGGAGGGAAGCGCGTGGCCGATTGGCCGCAGCGCCTGGTGGAACCAGCGCGAAGCCAGTATGCCATCGATACGTGGCGGCTGTGGATTGCCGGTCAGGCTGGCGGCCGCCTGTGCCGCCAGCGCGATGCTGGTAGCCGCCAGTTCACTGACCGGAAACGCGGCGGTTAACGCCGCGTCACCGCTGACCTGCAGCGGCGGTAGTGGGGTGGTATCGTAACGTAAACCATGCCACAGCTGCTGCCACAGCGTGGTCATCAGCTCACTCTCCATGCTTCCCTCCTGATATTCAGTGAGAACGGTTGCGGCGGCGCGGCAGCCGCAGCCTGGAGAGGCGGGCATGCATGCGCAGGTTGCGCAGGTTGAGCACCGCAATCGCGGTGCCGAGAATCACCAGCAGCGCCCCGGCCACCTTAAAGCCGTTCAGGCTGTCGCCCAGAATGGTCACGCCCATCACCACCGCCAGCACCGGCGTCAGCAGTGAATAAGGCATGATCAGATTGACATTATAGTGGCGCAGCAGGCTGTACCACAGCGAATAGGCGACAATCGACGAGCCGATGGCGCTGAACAGAATGCCAAACCAGCCGCGCCAGCTTGAGTGTAGCAGTAATGTCAGCTGGTCGGATTCGGTCAGCCAGGAGGCACCGCCGACCATCGGGATCGCCAGGAACGACAGCCAGCCGGTCAGGGTCAGCGGGCCGATCGGCGGCGATTTTTTAACGATCATATTGCTGACGGCCCAGCCGAAGGCGCTGGTCAGCAGCAGCAGCAGCACCCACCCGCTGGAGATGGTCGGGCTGCCCGAAAGCACCACCACCCCGGAGAGCGAAACGGCAATGCCCAGCAGCTGTACCAGCTTCAGCTTCTCTTTTAACACCACCATCGCCAGCAGCATGGCAATCGGCGTGCCCAGCTGTACGATCACCGCCGCCGTGCCGGCATCGGTCAGGCTCAGGCTGACGAACAGCAGCGAGAAATGCATAAAGCCGAAGGTAAAGGCCAGCGGCAGCAGGTAAGCCAGCTGGTGCCGCGTTACGCGGGTAAAGGGCAGCAGAATCAGCGCCACCACGATAAAACGCAGCGTCGTCATCAGCAGCGGCGGCAGATCCTGCAGCCCCCATTTAATGGCGATGTTATTGAAAGCCCAGATTGAAACCACCAGCAAAACCAGGAAAAAATGACGCAGAGCCACCGCAGGATCCTTAAACGCGCAGAAAACGTAACAGTGCTTATCATGGCATGAAATGACGTCGCTGAGAGCCGAAACGGCACCTTTATTTCATTTTTTGACCCCTTCAGCGCCCGTGTGGCCGCCCCGGCCGTAGGGCGAGCAGGATAAGGTCATCGGTAAAAGTTATAAGACAGCTTTTCAACGACATGCGATTATTTAATGATGATTCGAATCTCACAAGGCAGGAGCCAGCGACCATGAGCGTGAAATTACCCTTAGCCATTATTCAACTGGAAACCCCGCCGCAGCCGGTCAGCCGCGAGGTGGGCGAACAGCGTCAGTGGTTCGTCGAGGCGCTGGCGCTGCGCGAGGGCGAGTACGTGGTGGTGCAGCCGCATCTCGGCGAACCGCTGCCCGATCCGGCGACAATCTCTGCGGCCGTACTGAGCGGCTCCTGGGCGATGGTCACCGATCATGCGGAGTGGAGCGAGCGTACCGCCGCGTGGATCCGCGTAGCGGTGCAGGCCCGGCTGCCGCTGCTGGGCGTCTGCTACGGCCATCAGCTGATGGCCTATGCGCTGGGTGGCGAAGTCGGCGATAACCCGAACGGCTGGGAGCGCGGTCTGCAGCAGCTGCACCGCGATGATGCGTGCGGCCAGGATCCGCTGCTGGCCGCGCTGCCGGGGAGTTTTTCCGCCTGGCTGTCGCACCGCCAGTCGGTGCTGACGCCACCACCGGGCGCACAGGTGCTGGCCGCATCGGAGCTGGAACCCTGCCAGATCCTGCGCTACACCCCCCATGCGCTGTCGGTGCAGTTCCACCCGGAGTTCACCGGCAGAATCATGACCGCCTGCCTGCAGAACAGCCTGCCCGCCAGCGAAGTGGTGAGCCTGATGCAGCACCAGCAGGAAGCCCGCTGGCCGCTGCAGCTGATGCGCGAGTTTCTGCTCGGTGAACAGCCGCAGGCGCTGCGAGCCTGATCGCAAATTAATGTAATGCAAACGGCATACAACGTTATTTTGTATGTCGTCTTCCTGTTAATTACATTGCTTATGACAACAATTAAATAAGAGGGGTAAATTCAGAACCTGTATTCAGAGGGGATTTGTATGACTGAGTTTACGCAATTTATCCTTTCCCAATACTCGACGTTATCAGTGGCATTTTTTGAAACTAAAGGCGTCGAGTATCAGGTTAAGCTGCAACGCATATCTGCCGGGAATCTGTATGATTCATCGGTAATTTTCCCAAAATACTATCAGTTCAGTGCGAGAGGCTGCTGGGAAGTGACCTTTGATTTGGCTGAAAATATTACTAAAAATACGCGCTTTCAGCCACCGGCTCAACAAAGCGTGTCACCGGTGCTGGTTCTCAGGAAAATAGAGAAGGTCATTGACGATCATTACCAGCAATATCGTGGAGGAATGTACGTCTTCAGCGCCGAAAGAAAAGCGCTCGCTGAAGTCTATACCAGAATTATTAACCGCAGGCTGGGTAAAGGCACCACGCTGGAATCTGGCTTAGACCCGGACAGGAGAGGATATGTCATACGCACGCAAACGTGTTACCAGAAGGAAAACTGAGCCCGTCAACGAGCGGAAATTGCGCAATGCAGCCCGACATGCAGAGATATGGCAGGCGTTCAAAAGAGGAGAAATTACCGGCACTATAAACACCCCTGAGGGCGTGAGAATTATACGTACCGAGGCGGAGATCAGAGAGATTTATAACCTGCCGCCGAAGCCTGCACCGCTGCTGAAGGAAGATTCACCAGGCAGCAATCTGTGCAGCAACGCACAGGATCCTGGCCGGCGTCCTTATCATAACCGCTCTGTTTTCCGACCCGCAGTAGGGGGCAGCCGCGGGTAGCATCACTTTCCTTACGCCTGCGTCACAGTTTCATCATCGCCTGTCTGACATTTCAGTATCGGTTGTTATTGTTAACTGTGAGTTATTCAATTGTTAACAATGGTTCGCTGCGGCGAGTGGATGATAAAGGGGAACGATGATGCGCTATGCCTATCCGGGAAACCACGATTCACTGATTACGCTGAAAAAGCATTACGGTAACTACATTAACGGTGAATTTGTCGCGCCGGTGAACGGCCTCTACTTTACCAATACCTCGCCGGTCAACGGCTCGACCATCGGTGAGTTCCCGCGTTCGGGTATTGCCGACGTGGAGAAGGCGCTGGATGCCGCCCACGCGGCGGCCGACGCCTGGGGGAAAACTTCGGTGCAGGCGCGTTCGCTGGCGCTGCTGAAAATTGCCGACCGGCTTGAAGAACATCTGGAAACGCTGGCGGTGAATGAGACCTGGGATAACGGCAAGCCGGTGCGCGAAACGCTGGCCGCCGACCTGCCGCTGGCCGTTGACCACTTCCGCTACTTTGCCGGCTGCATTCGCGCCCAGGAAGGATCGGCGGCGGAAATCGATGAGTTTACCGCCGCCTACCATTTCCACGAACCGCTGGGGGTGGTGGCGCAGATTATTCCGTGGAACTTCCCGCTGCTGATGGCGGCGTGGAAACTGGCGCCGGCGCTGGCCGCCGGTAACTGCGTGGTGCTGAAACCCGCCGAGCAGACCCCGCTGTCGATCACCCTGTTTGTGGAGCTGATCGGCGACCTGCTGCCGAAGGGCGTGCTTAACGTGATCCACGGCTTTGGTCGCGAAGCCGGTGAAGCGCTGGCGTCACATCCGCGCATCGCCAAGGTGGCGTTCACCGGCTCCACCGCCACCGGCGGTCATATCCTCGAGCTGGCGGCGAAAAACCTGATCCCGTCCACCGTTGAACTGGGCGGCAAGTCGCCGAATATCTTCTTCGAAGACATTATGCAGGCGGAAGAGTCCTTTATTGAGAAAGCCGCCGAAGGGGTGGTGCTCGGTTTCCTCAACCAGGGCGAAATCTGTACCTGCCCGTCGCGTGCGCTGGTGCAGGAGTCAATCTACGAGCCCTTTATCGCCGCGGTGATGAAGCGGGTGAAAACCATTAAGCGCGGCGACCCGCTGGATACCGACACCATGGTCGGCGCGCAGGCGTCGCAGCAGCAGTTTGATAAGATCCTCTCTTATCTGGAGATTGCGCAGAAAGAGGGGGCGGAAATCCTCACCGGCGGTGGGGTGGAAAAACTCGGCGAGGGTCTGGACAGCGGCTACTACATCCAGCCGACCCTGCTGAAGGGCACCAACAGCATGCGCGTGTTCCAGGAGGAGATCTTCGGGCCGGTGATCGGCATTACCACCTTTAAGGATGAAGCGGAGGCCATCGCCATTGCCAATGACTCTATTTACGGGCTGGGGGCAGGGGTGTGGACGCGGGATATTAACCGCGCCTATCGCGTCGGGCGGGCGATCAAGGCGGGGCGGGTTTGGACCAACTGTTATCACCTTTACCCGGCGCACGCCGCGTTCGGCGGCTACAAGAAATCCGGCATCGGCCGTGAAACCCATAAGATGATGCTCGATCACTACCAGCAAACCAAAAACCTGCTGGTCAGCTACAGCGTGCAGCCGCTGGGCTTCTTCTGAGGCCGTGACGGCAACAGAGTGAAAACTGATAAGTCATCAGGCCGGGAAATCCCGGCCTGATTATTATTTCACGCAGATATTTTCGGCCCGGCAACGATTTAGCTATCCTGCACTGAGGCAACCATCATATTTTTCCTGAGCCTGAGCCTGAGCCTGAGCCTGAGCCTGAGCCTGAGCCTGAGCCTGAGCCTGAGCCTGAGCCTGATTCCGGCTAACCCTGCGTCACCGGTTCCGCTTCCGTTTCCTCCCCGGCGTTCTGCGTCATCAGCTCTTCCGACACGCGCAGTTCGGCCCCTACCGGCGTCATCTGCGTCAGCGGTTCAAACGGTGCTACCGGCACCGGTGCCGGCCGTTCGTTGCGCCGCCAGATAAAGAACAGCATCAGCGCCAGGTGCAGCAGGGCCAGCACCCAGAACAGCGCGCCGGTACCCGCTGCCGTCATGACCGGAGCAATACTCAGCGGGCTGACCGCCGCTCCCAGCGAATTGACCAGCAGCATTCCCTGAATCAGCTTCACCATGGTATCCGGCGGTGCGAAGTCGGCCGAGTGGCTGACGGCCACCGGATAGAGCGAGAAGATGCCGCCGCCAAGCAGAAACAGCGCCACGGCCAGCCCGGCCGGGACGGAAGCCAGCGCAAGGATAGCCAGCGACAGCACGGCGCAGAAGGCGCACAGCGCGATCATCACCACCTGACGGCTGGTTCTGTCCGACCAGCGGCCGACCGGATACTGCAGCAGCATTGCCCCCAGAATCACGCTGGACATCATATAACCGACGTAATCAACCGACAGACCCTGATGCTGCAACCACAGCGGCAGCAGCGTATAGACCGCCGCAATCGCCACCCCGGAACCCAGGCAGCCGGCAACGCCGGAGGGCGAGCTGCGCAGCAGCTTACGGGCGGAGGCCGGTGCCACCGGTTCGAGCAGCGGTGAAACGCGGGGGATCATAACCACCGGCAGCACCGACAGTGAAGCCAGAACTCCGGCGATAAGGAACGGCTGGGTCACCCCCAGGCTGTCGATCCACCCCAGCGCGGCCTGCCCGCCGGCGCCGGAGCCGTAAAGGGCGATCATATACAGCGCCAGCAGGCGGCCACGGTTCTCCTTATCTGCCGACATCAGCAGCCAGCTCTCAATAACCAGATAAACGCCAACCGAGGCCCAGCCACAGAGTAAACGCAGGGTGAACCACATCCAGGGATCGAAAATCAGCCCCTGCAGCAGGATGGTCACGGCAATCAGCGAGGCAAAGCTGCTGTAGGCACGAATATGCCCGGTGCGGGTAATAAGACGATCGCTGAATATGGCTCCCAGCGCCAGCCCGATAAAATAGGCTGAAGAGACCAGACCGGTCAGGGTTACCGGTACGCCTGCCGCGTCGAGCCGCAGTGAGGTCAGCGATGAAATAAAGCCATTGCCCAGGCTGATAATCAGCAGCCCGAGGATTGGCCCAAGAATAGCAAGCAGCAGCTGGCGGGACATGACGACTTCCTTATAGCGCAATGGGTGGCGAACGTCGGAACGGCTCAACGCAGTGTAGCGATCCTACCCCACAAGATAGTGGATAAAAAAGGGGTGAAAAGCCATTTCCGTTCAGACACCTCGCAGCCGCGGAAATAGGCCCCCGGCGACCGCTCGTCAGTCGGCCTTGCGTTGTTCAATCAACGCGGCGATCTCCGATTCCGGCACCGCCTGGGAAAACAGATAGCCCTGCAGCTGATTGCAGCCGGCGTCGGCCAGCGCGCTCATCTGCGCGTTGTTCTCTACCCCCTCCGCCGTGACCGTCAGCCCCATGGCGTGGCCCAGTTTAACCACCGATTCAACGATGGCGCTGGAGTTTTCCGTGATGCCCAGCGACTGGGTAAAGGATCGGTCAATCTTGATTTTATCCACCGGGAAACTGCTCAGGTAGTTGAGGCTGGAGTAGCCGGTGCCGAAATCGTCCAGCGCGATGCGGAACCCGACCTGGCGAAGCTGGCTGATGATGCTCTGCGCCGCTTTCTCATCTTCCATCAGCACCCCTTCGGTGATTTCCAGTTCAATATGGGCAGGGGAGACCTGAGCACTCTGCACGATGGTGGTATAGCGCTCAACGAAGCCGCTGGCGCGGAACTGCAGCGGGGAGACGTTAACCGCGATGGTCAGGTTCGGCCAGCGTCTGGCCACCCGACAGGCCTCCTCCAGCACCCACTCGCCGAGCGATGAAATCAGCCCCATCTCTTCGGCTATCGGAATAAACTCGGTGGGTGAAATCGCGCCGTGGACCGGGTGGTGCCAGCGCATCAGCGCCTCAAGCCCCAGCACCTGCTGGCCGTGAATATCCATCAGCGGCTGGTAATGAACGGCGAGGTCGCGTTTGTTTTGCAGCGCCACCCGCAGGTCGGCACCCACCTGCTGGCGGGTTTTTACCGATTCGTCCATCACCCTTTCAAAGAAGCGGTACTGGCCGCGCCCCTGGCTTTTCGCCTCATACAGCGCAATATCGGCCTTGCGCATCATCTCCATGCGCTCGGTGGCATCGTCCGGGGCGAGGGCAATGCCGATGCTGACGCCGATCCACGTCTCAATGCCCAGCAGTACAAACGGCTGGTTCAGCGCCTCCAGCACCCGCGTTGCAAGGGCGATGGCGTCCTGCGGCGTCTGCACGTCATTTTGCAAAATAACGAACTCATCACCGCCGAGACGTCCGACGGTATCGCTTTCGCGGATCAGCGCGCTCAGGCGATGGGCGACCTCGACGATCAGCTCATCTCCGGCGTGGTGGCCATAGGTGTCATTAATAATTTTGAAGCGATCGAGATCCAGCAGCAGCAGCGCCACCCGCCCCGGCTGGCGGTTCAGGCGGCCGATGGCGTGATTGAGCCGCTCATCGACCAGCGCGCGGTTGGGCAGCCCGGTTAGCACGTCGTGAAACGCCAGATGCTGGGCCTGCGCTTCGCTGGCGCCCAGCTGCAGCAGTGAGTTGGAGAGGCTGAGTGAGGAGATCCACAGGCGGCGGATCATAAACACGCAGATTAGCGTAATCACCAGCACCACGCCGGCCACCAGCGGGGCAATCACCTGCATCATTCTGGAGCCGGGCCGGTCCGCCAGCCACTCCAGCTGGCCGATCGGTGACCCCTCAACGTTGGTCAACAGGTAGCCCAGCCAGTCGCGCTCAATCTCCCCGGTCTGATTGAAGCGCAACCCGGTCAGCATGTTGCGCTGCGCCATGGCGTTCAGCCAGCCCTGATCGATAAACTTTACGCTGGCCATAATCAGTTTGCCGCGCCGGCTGTCGTCGCCGCTGACCTCGCCCACGGCCAGCATCGCCGGCCGGTTGTCGATCAGCGCGAAGCTGACCCGGTCGCGGCGGGCGGAGGAGACAGGGCTGGCGGACTGCATCTCGCGCAGCAGCTTGCCAACCGGCACGTTAACCCGCGAAAACTGAGCGGAATCGACCCGTCGGCCGTGATCCCACAGGAAACGCGGGGCACCGTCGGCGGCCAGCAGGTAAATCAGCTGGTGCTCAAACATGCCGGAGAGCCAGGTGCCGACGTTGTCGTCCAGCCAGCCGGCGTCCGGCGTCGGCTGTGCCAGATGGTCTTCCAGCGGCTGCCAGCGGGTCAGGCTGCGCTGCTGTTTCAGCATCTCTTCCAGGTTTTGCGTCAGCGTGGTTTGAATGATTTTCTGCTGCTGCAGCGCTTCATCGTGATTGGTACGGTCGGAGGCCCAGTACACCGCAAAGCAGGCAGCAGTTAATGTAATCAGTAAAACGGTCACCAGAGGCAGTAGTACGTCACGAATAAAAATGGCTCGAAAACTTTCGGAAATCTTCATTTTAATTATCATCCTGGCTAATTATTTTTAGAACCAGAAACCCTCTTAAATGCTAGCAGAAAACCAACATCCTCACGGTTTTACAGTAAATAATTCATTGAATGATGATAATTAAATAGCTTGACTATTAAGTATGCGTTAACAAGTTAGCGTTTTTTCTGAGCGAGCCGCGACTGCCGCCAGTTAAGCAGCGGCGTCACCGACATGCCGTGCAGCAGCACGCTGGCTACCACCAGGGTTAGCGCCATATCGCTTAACCGTGACGCTTCTGCCCCCGCTAACCCGTGGGTATAGGCCCAGGCCAGATAGTTGATACTGCCGATGCCGCGAATGCCCAGCCAGCCGATCGTCAGGCGCTGCATAGCGCTCATTCCGGCTCCGGCGGTGGCCAGCCACACCGAAAGCGGGCGGATCGCCACGAACAGCAGCAGCGCCATCCACAGCCCGTTGGCATCCCAGTGGTGGGCGAGAGTTACCCCCAGTACGATAATGATCGCGGCGGCAAACAGCCGTTCGATGGTATCGCCGAACGACAGCGCGTCGCTCACCACCAGCCCGACCGATCCGGTGGGATTGGTTTCCGACAGGCTGTGGCGGGCATTGGGGTTAACCAGTTCTTCGGCGGGTGGACGGCAGTCGCTGTCGCGGTACTCCTCCGGCGGATAAAAGCGGCTGACGCGGATCTCTGCCCGGCGCAGCCCGACCCCGGCGGCAAAGGCGGCCAGAAAGCCGGATGCATCCACCGCCTGGGCAGCGGCGTAGCTCAGGGCGATCAGCGCCAGCGCCAGGAAATCATTCGGTGCCACATCCTGATGGCTGTGGCGCAGATGGGTGGCGTACTGGCCGATCAGCCGGCCAAAGCCGAAGCCGATCAGGCAGCCCGCACCGATCGCCCACAGCACGTCAACCAGCCCCCAGCGGCCGAAGGCCGTCCAGGACAGCGCTCCCTGCTGCTCAAACAGCAGCATCGCCAGCATCAGCAGCGGCAGGGCGGTGCCGTCATTCATCCCGGCCTCGCTGGAGAGCGACACGCGCAGGTGGTCGCTGTCGCGGGCATCGTTAACCGAAATCAGGCTGGCCAGCACCGGATCGGTGGGCGCCACGATGGCACCAAACGCCAGCGCCAGCGGCCAGCTGAACCCCGCCAGCCAGTGGGCGGCCAGCGTGACGCCGCCCACCGTCAGCAGCATCGCCGGAAAGGCCAGCCGCAGGCCGATTTGCCAGCCGTGGCTGTTCAGCGGCAGCCGCAGCTTCAGCCCGGTGATAAACAGCGACGCGGCCATGGCGATTTCGGTCAGATTTTTAGTCAGTTCGGCGTGCGCGGCAATATCCACCGACAGCAGGCCCAGCACCCAGGGGCCGCACAGCAGCCCGGCCAGCAGATAGAGTGCAAAGCCGGTCACCGGCCCGCGGCTGATCCAGCCCGAGGCCAGCGACATCAGTAACAGCAGACCGCCGGTGGCGGCCGTCCAGCCCAGAAAGCCCATTTTTTTCCCCACAGTGATCGAGTAACCCTTCAGTATGGACGCCAGAGGGGAAATTTGTTAACGGTAACATTTACACATACGCATTCTGTGCCCCTGGCCGCGCGGGAAAGTGCCGAAGGTTGTCAATTTCGGTGCAAAAGAGTAGTGTTAGCGCACTATTCATCCCTGTCACCATCGGTGCTGATGCGCCGGTGGCTGATGCGCGAAACCGAGGTCGTTTTGTCCATTTATACTCCTTCCCAGCGCCCAAGACGCTTACGCCAGACCGCTTCTCTCCGCTCCCTGTTCCAGGAAAGTGCTCTCAGCATCAACGATCTGGCGCTGCCAATCTTCGTTGAAGAGGGTCTTGACGACTACAAACCGATCGCCGCCATGCCGGGCGTGGTACGTATTCCGGAAAAACGGCTGGCGTATGAAATCGAGCGTATTGCGAAAGCGGGCATTCGCTCGGTGATGACCTTCGGTATTTCCCACCATACCGACGCCGACGGCAGCGATACCTGGAATGAGAACGGGCTGGTGGCGCGCATGTCGCGCATCTGTAAAGAGACGGTGCCGGAGATGATCGTGATGTCCGACACCTGTTTCTGTGAATACACCAGCCACGGCCACTGCGGCGTGCTGCACGACCACGGCGTGGATAATGACGCGACGCTGGTTAACCTCGGTAAGCAGGCGGTGGTGGCCGCGGCGGCGGGTGCCGACTTTATCGCTCCTTCTGCGGCGATGGACGGTCAGGTCGGGGCGATTCGCCAGGCGCTGGACGCGGCGGGCTTTACCGACACGGCGATCATGTCCTACTCCACCAAGTTCGCCTCCTCCTTCTACGGCCCGTTCCGCGAAGCCGCCGGCACCTCGCTGAAGGGCGATCGTAAAACCTATCAGATGAACCCGATGAACCGCCGCGAGGCGATCCGCGAGTCGCTGATTGATGAAGCCGAAGGGGCGGACGCGCTGATGGTCAAACCGGCCGGTGCCTACCTCGATATTCTGCGCGACGTGCGCGAGCACAGCCGCCTGCCGTTAGCGGCTTACCAGGTGAGCGGTGAGTACGCGATGATCAAGTTTGGCGCGCAGGCCGGTGCAATCAGCGAGATCGACGTGGCGCTGGAGAGCCTGGGGGCGATCAAGCGCGCCGGTGCGGACATTATCTTCAGCTACTTCGCACTCGATCTGGCCGAGAAAAAAATTCTGTAATCGGTGATGGCGGCGGCCCGGAGCATCGGGGACAGAGCGAAATCTGGTTTTGATATTGAGATCGGCAAATCAGCGACTTCTTCTGTCGGCCAACGCGGCTGACAGAGTGGCCGGTTAGCCAACGGTTTTTTGTGGGGCGGGCGATAGCGGATGCGATCCCCTGCCCTCAGCCCGCCTTCAGCACCATCACCGCATAACGGCAGGGCTGGCCGCTCCGATTGCTGAACGCGCAGTCGGCCGGGTCGCCCAGCTCAAGGCAGTCGCCTGCCGCCATCTCAAACACCTTGTCACCCTCCTGGAAGGTCAGCGCGCCTTCCAGCACCCAGATCAGCTGCCGCCGCGAAAAATAGGAGATCGCCGCCATCGGCACCGTCACGCCGGCCGGCAGCTCAACGTTAACCACGTCCAGCGGCAGCGTGCCGGGGGAGACGTGGCGGCGAATGTAGCCGCTTTCCGGATCCTGCCACACCGGCTGTTGCGCGTGGCGCAGCAGGGTGCCGGGCTGGATCTCACTCTGGGCGATCAGCTGCGACATGCTCATGCCAAAGGCGCCGGAAAGCCGCGCCAGCAGCGCGGCGGTCGGGCTGCTTTCGCCGCGCTCCACCTTGTGGATCATCGCCCGCGACACGCCGGACTGCTGTGCCAGTTCGGTCAGCGACCAGCCGCGCGCTTCCCGCTCCAGCCGTACCCGCTGACCGATACGGCGGTTGATATCGTCTTCTTTACTGGACAATTCGTCTGTCATAGTGGATAACTACCATAGTAAAACATTCGTCTACTTTAGTGACATAATCCCGGGGTGTCCAGCCATGCAGATTCGTGATGCAGCCAAACGCGATGCGCAAGTACTCGCAGAGATTTACAACGACGCCGTACTGAACGGCACAGCGATCTGGACCGACCGGACGGTGGACAGCGCCGACCGGGTAGCCTGGATCACCCAGCGTCAGCAGGGCGGTTTTCCGGTGCGGGTGATGGTCGATGCCGCTGACCGGGTGCTGGGCTACGCCTCTTACGGCGACTGGCAGTCGAAGGATGGCTACCGCTTCAGCGTCGAGCATTCGGTGTACGTGCATCAGGACGCGCGCGGTCAGGGGGCCGGGCGTCAGCTGATGGTTGATCTGATCCGCCTGGCCCGCGAGCACGGCAAGCACGTGATGGTCGCGCTGATCGAGTCCGGAAATCAGGCGTCGATTGCGCTGCATCAGCAGCTGGGTTTTGTCGAATGCGGGCGGGTCAGTCAGGTCGGCTGCAAGTTTGGCGAGTGGCTGGACCTGACCTTTATGCAGCTGCGGCTGGACGATCGCGTTACGCCCTGAGGCGGGCCACGATGAGTCAGCGGTTTTCCTTTTGAACACCCTCAGCAACCCTAAACCGGGGGCATCAGCGGGCGCTGTGGTTAGTGGCGGCGCGATACAGCGCCTCTGCCGGGGGAGGGGGATCCCCGGACACCGAGTACAGTGACGCCGGCACCGGGCCGAGCCGGAACAGCATCGCAATAGCGACAGCGGCGGGCGCGAAGGCAGTCACCAGCGCAACGTCACCGGCGCGCATCTGCGGGTGGGTGAACAACGCGATCAGGGCAAAGAAGTTCTGCGCCGGCCCCAGGCTGCCGTAATGCGGGAACAGCGAAACCATGCGCTGCCGGGTGATGCCCAGCGCGTTGGCCGCGGCCTCTGCCGCCCAGGGAACCGGGTCGTAGAAATGGAAGGCGGCAGGATCGGCAAGGCCGATACCCGCCTGCCGGCACAGGGCGTCGCAGCAGTGCAACAGGGTTGCCGGGTAGCGTGCGGCGAGCGCCCTGCCGGCCGCGGGATCGTAGCTGACCCAGGGCTGCAGGGCGGGGTGATAGCGGAGTGGTGCGTAGTCACAGGTGCCGATGCTGTAGCTGTCAAGCAGGGCGGCCCCCGCGCTGCGACCGAGGATCAGGCAGGCCGCGCCGTCGCTCAGTAACGCCTGCACCGGGTCCTCTGGTGCAAACCAGCGCCGATAGCAGCAGGCGGCAATCACCGCCACGCAGGCCACCCTGCCGCTGGCAAATTTCCCGCGCGCCAGGTCCAGCGCCACCAGGCCACCGGCGGTACCGGCACTGACCGGGATCACCGGGCAGCGCACGCCGGCTTCGCGGGCGAGCGTCACCAGCTCGGTGTCGGGCAGGGTTTGCGGCCACACCAGGCTGACGAAAATCGCATCCAGCCCGCTACGGTCAAGCCGGGCCTGATGCAGCGCGGCGCGCAGGCTCTCCAGCATCAGCTGCGTGATACTCTGCTGCGCTGATAAGCGCCAAAGCGTCCGTGCCTCCACGCCCGCAGCGGCGGGGCCAAACGGGGTGGCCGGCGCGCCGCCGTCCGTCACGGTGACGCGGCCGGGCAGCACGCCTGCCGCGGCGATGATGTTGACGCCGTCAGCCGCGTTACGCATCGGAGAGCGTCTTCAGGGTCTGAATGCGGTCACCGAGCGGCGGCACGGCGTTCCTGTCGATCGCGACGTCGATAATCGCCGGCTGACGCAGCCGCATCGCCGTCGTCAGCGCCTGTTCCAGGCCCGCTCTGTCCTTAACCCGGTAACCGGTGGCCCCCAGCGACTGCGCCAGCAGCGCGAAATCGACGGGCGGGATTTCGCAATCCAGCGGGGCGTTGCCGAGCAGCTCAACGCCCTGGCGACACATGTTATAGCAGCCGTCATTGAGCACCAGCCAGACCGCCGGCAGGCGATATCGCACCGCCGTGCTGACCTCGTTGGCCATCAGCATCGAGCCATCGCCCGTCACCGCGACCACCGTTTCTCCTGCCGCTGCCGCGATGCCGATCAGGCCACAGGCGTAGTGTGCCATGGCCCCAAAACCCGGGCTGGTACGGTAGCGCAACGCGCTGGAAAACTTCAGATAACGGTTGGTCCAGACAAAGGCGTTACCGGCCTCGGCCGCCAGATAGCCGTTATAACGGTCGATCACGATATCCTGTAGCACTGACATCACCGTCAGCGGATGCAGCGGCGCATCGCCGGCGTCGGCCGTCGGCGCGGGTTCAAAGGGGAGAGCGGGCCATACCCGTGGCAGGCGGTTAACCGCAACCGTTGCGACGAGTTGTCGGTATAACGCGGCGACAAACGCCGGGATATCCGCCTCGATAAAGGTGGTGTGTGCGGGCAGGCTGGCGCGAACCTGCTGCACGTTAAGCCCGATAAAATAGACCTCCGCAGAGTCCAGCTGCTGTTGCGCATAAGAGGAGCTGAGTTCGCCGAGGCGGCTGCCGAGAATCATCACCACCGGATGCACCTCCGGCGACAGCAGCGCGCTGACGCGGGCTGAATCACTTCCCAGCCCGGTGGTACCGGCACAAAGCGGATGCGCCTCCGGAAAAATACCTTTCCCTCGCGGCGTGGTAATGACGGTTGACCGGCTAAGTTCAGCGATATGGGCCAGATTTTCCGCCGCATGCCGGGCACCGAATCCCAGCCAGAGCAGGCAGTTTTGCCGGTGAAGCACCCCTGCCAGTTGCTGAACGCGTTGTGAATCGACGGGGGTTATCGTGGCGGGATAGCGCCCGGATCGCATTGAGCGGGGCTGATGCACCTGTTCGAAGGTCTCGTTTTGCGCCGCCGGGGTGAGAAACAGACCGAGGGTGCAGCCGGTAACCGAGGCGAGATACCCGGCGATACGGGGTCTGATGGCCAGGTACTCCTGCGCGCTGCTGATGGTGAACATGGCGTGGAAATACCCCTGACCCTGCGGTGCGGCCAGCCGTGCGAGATCTTCGGGCGTGGTTTCCTGCAGCGGCCAGCGCCCGTCGCTGGCGGACGCGGTGATGGCGGAGATAAAAATCAGCCGTGAACCATCCAGGCTGGCGGATTTCAGGCCGGTGAGCGCGTTGCTGATGCCCGGCCCGGCGGTGGTAAAGGCAATCGCCGGCCGGTTTTTACACAGGCTGTATTCGGAGGCGGCACAGACGGCCCCCGACTCATGGCGACAGTGATAGGTTTTGATCCGTTCAGACGCTACCAGCTCGTGCCACACCGGCACGATAAACCCGCCGGATACGCCAAAGGCCGCGTCTGCGCCCAGCTCTGCCAGATACTGAATCAAATCCCCGGCTACCGTTATTTTCATCCCCGCCTCCGTATGAGCCTGCGCGACCGGCAGGAGAGCAGTCAGCCTGCCGCTAAGGGTGGCGCGTCGGGCCGCCGCTTAACATCACCCGCGACGGCAGTCTGCACCACCGAGGCAGGGGACGTTAACAGCTGAAGGGGATGGCGGGTATTAGCGAAACGTTGATTTACGCGGTGGCAGGGGGCGAGCGGTCAGGTGCCGGTCGCGTTAAACGCGCTGCCGACGCCTTTACCCCAGTCGGTGGTGGCCAGCAGATGGCGGGTATAGGGATGTTTTGCTCCTGCCAGCAGCTGTTCCGGGGTAGCAGTTTCGACGATTTCCCCGGCCTTCATCACCGCGATGCGATGGCTCATATGCTGCACCACGCCGGGATCGTGTGAAATCAGCAGGATCGACAGCCCGAGCTGCTGCTGCAGGCGGCACAGCAGATCGAGGATCTGCGCCTGGGTGGTGACGTCCAGCGCCGATACCGGCTCGTCGCAGATCAGAATATCCGGTTCGGCGGCCAGCGCCTGGGCAATTGCCACGCGCTGGCGCTGGCCGCCCGACAGGGCAGAAGGGCGGCGGTCAAGCAGCGCGGCGGGCAGGCCGACCTGCTGCATTAGCGTAAGCAGGCGGGCGCTGCGCTGTTCACGGCTGAGGTCGCGCTTCAGCTTCAGCGGCTGTTCCAGCAGCTGCGCAATGCGGTAGTGCGGATTGAACGAGCCGAGCGGGTCCTGGGTAATGGTCTGGATGCGCGGGCGCAGCGGACGACGCAGCCGTTCGGGCAGCCGGTTCCACGGCTGGCCGTTCAGCAGCACTTCACCCTGCTCTACCGGTTGTAGCGCCAGCAGAATTTTACCCAGCGTAGTTTTGCCCGAACCGGATTCCCCGACCAGCCCCAGCGTCTCGCCCCGGCGCAGCTGCAGCGACACGCCGCGCAGCACCTGTTGCAGGCTACCGTCCGGCTGGCGGAAGCCCAGTGACAGGTTCAGCGCTTCCAGCACCGCTTCACCCGGTGCGTAATCGCCCGGCCGATCGCCTGGCGACAACCCGGCGGCTGAATGCCAGGGAGCGGCCGCGTAACGATCCCGGACGATCTGCTTTAAACGTGGCTGTGGCGCTGTCACTGTTGCGGCAGTCGCGGTATGTGCAGCATGTACACCAGGTGCTACAGGTGCTACAGGTGCTACAGGTGCTACAGATGCTACAGGTACATCAGGTACAGCGGGTACAGCGGGTACAGCAGCAGCAGGCCCGGCATTATCCACCACCAGCGTGGGGGAGGGGGCGTCTGCGCTCCGTTCGCTCAGCCAGCGGCCGCGGGTGTGCATCCCCGGGATCGCCGCCAGCAGCTGACGGGTGTAAGGGTGCTGCGGCTGCGCCAGCACCCGGCCGGCCTCGCCCTGTTCCACGCACTGCCCGTGCTGCATCACCAGCACCCGGTCCGCCACCCGCGACACCACCGCCAGGTCGTGGGTAATCAGCAATATGGCGTGTCCTTTGTCGGCCAGCTCGCGAAACAGCGCCAGAATGCGCAGCTGCACCGTGGCGTCCAGCGCGGTGGTCGGCTCATCGGCGATCAGGATCTGTGGCCCGCCCGCCAGCGCCGAGGCGATCAGCGCCCGCTGGCGCAGGCCGCCGGAGAGCTGATGTGGGTATTGCTGCATGCGCTGCCGCGCATCGGGGATACCGGCCGCGGTCAGCAGCTCTGCCACCCGCCGGGCGCTCTCCGCCCGCGATAACCGGCGGTGCAGCTGCAGGGCTTCCGCCACTTCGCTGCCCACGGTGCGCAGCGGATCGAGCGAGGTCAGCGCATCCTGCAGCACAAAACCGATTTCGCCGCCGCGGATCTGCGGCCAGCGGGTGGCCGCCGCGCGCAGGTCGAGCGGCTCGCCCTGACGGCTGGTCAGCTCCAGCCGCTGCGCCTGCACCCGGGCGTTGTCGCCCGCCAGCCCGACCAGCGCCCGGGCGGTGACCGACTTACCTGAGCCGGACTCGCCGACCAGCGCCACGATTTCCCCGGCGTTAAGCTGAAAAGTGAGGCCTTTAACCGTTTCCGTCAGCCCTGCGGGCAGCCGGAAGCTGACCCGCAGATCCTGAACGTCTAGCAGGGTGGTTGGGCGGTTTGGATGAACGGGCATGGTATTAGTCTCCGGTAGTCAGTAGCGACTGCAGACGGCGGCCGGCCAGGGTCAGGGTAATCACCGACAGCGCCACCACGCTGGCGGGCAGCAGGCTGATCCACGGGGCGATGTCGAGGAAGTCACGTCCTTCCGCCAGCAGCGCGCCCCACTCGGCGGTGGGCGGGATCACGCCGAGGCCAAGGAAGCTCAGCGATGAAGCGCTCAGCACCGAATGGCCGATGCCGAGGGTCACCACGATCACCAGCGGCCGCAGGGTGTTGGGAATGATATGGCGCAGCAGAAGGGTCAGCGGCGATTCGCCGATCGCCACCGCCTGCTGCACGTAGCCGGAAATTTTCACCTGTAAGATCTGCGAGCGCAGCAGGCGGGCATAGCCGGCAATGCCGGAGAGCCCCACCGCCAGCAGGGTGTTGGTGGGGCCGCGCCCGAGCACCGCGATCACCAGCAGCGCCAGCAGCAGTTCAGGGAACGCCAGCAGAATATCCAGCAGCCGTACCACCAGATGCCGCACCGGTCGCGGCCCGAGCGAGGCGAGGATGCCCAGCACCACGCCGCCGCCGCAGGCGATCAGCGTGGCTCCAAGGCCGATGCTCAGCGACAGCGCCGTGCCGTAGATCACCCGGGTAAACACGTCACGGCCCAGCGTATCGGTGCCGAAAAAGTGCTGCAGCGACGGCGGCTGCAGCACGGCGCTGATATCAATCTCGTCCGGCAGGCGGGCGGTAAACCACTGCGGAGCCAGCGCAATCACCAGCAGCAGCAGCACGATCGCCGCCGGCAGCAGGGTGCGCAGCGCCAGCCAGGGGTGAACCACGCGGTCGCGCCGCGCCGTGCGGCGCAGCAGGGGGTGCAGATTGTCGCTCATCGGTGGCTCCCGGCGCGCAGGCGCGGGTCGATCAGCAGATAGAGCGCATCGACCAGCAGGTTAACGATAACAAACAGCAGCGCCGACAGCATCACCAGCCCGAGGATCAGCGGCATATCGCGGCTGGCGATCGCCTGCAGGGTGATTTTGCCAAGGCCGACGCGGCCAAAGACGGTTTCGGTGAGTATCGAGCCGCTCAGCAGGTTGGCCAGCAGCGTGCCGGTCAGCGTGGAGGCCGCCAGCGCCGCGTGGCGCAGGCCGTGGCGCAGGCGCAGCAGGGTTTCGCCGGCGCCGCGCGTGCGTACGGTGAGGGCAAAGGGCTGCTGCAGCGCCTGCTCCAGCCCGTCGCGCAGCACCTGGCTGAGGGTGGCGGCCAGCGGCAGGCTCAGGGTAATCACCGGCAGCACCAGCGATTGCCAGCCGTCGTTGCCGGTCACCGGGAACCACTGCAGATGGAAGCTGAAAATGCTCAGCAGAACAATACCGGTCCAGTAGACCGGGGTGCTGAGCAGGCACAGCTCCAGGCTGCTGTTAAACAGCCGCAGCAGCGGCCAGCGCCCGGCGGTGGCCAGCGCGTTCAGCACCGCCAGCAGCAGGGCTAACGTCAGCGCCAGGCCGGCGAGTACCAGCGTCTGGCTTAGCGCGTCGGCAATTACCTGTACCACCGGCGCGCGAAACTGATAGCTTTCACCCAGATGCCCGCTCAGCGCCTGGCCGCAGTAGCGCAGGTACTGCAGCCAGACCGGTTTATCCAGGCCGAAGCGGGCGGTGAGTTCGGCGCGATAATCATCCTCCACCACGCTGTCGCCGCCGCTGAGGATCAGCACCGGGTCGCCGGGGATCAGCTTCACGGCCACGAAGGTGAGGGTGGCCGCCCCCCACAGGACGGCCAGAATGGTCAGCAAACGCTTCAGGGTGGTCAGCGCCATATTACTTGCCGATCCACGCGTCATAGAAGGTCGGTTTGGCGTTGGTGGACCAGCCGACGCCGTGCACCTTTTTGCTCACTCCGAACTGATAGGCGGGCACATACACCGGCACCACGTAAGCCTGGTCGATAATGCGCTGCTGGATCTGGCTGTAGAGCTGCTTACGTTCACCGTCGGCGGCGCCGATCGCCTGGGTCAGCTGGTCATCCAGGGTGTTAACGCGGCTGTAGTTGGCTCCTTTCGGCGGGATATAGCCGGAGTGGAACACGGTGCGCAGAATATCCGGCTCGGCGCGCACGTAGAAGTTCGACTGGATATCGTAATCATTGCTGGCACCGCGGGCGCTGAACACGCCGGCGTCCACCGGATCCAGCTGCAGGTCAAAGCCGGCCTTTTTCGCCTGGAACTGCAGCGCCTGGAACAGGGTGATATCGGCGCTCTCCGCTGATTTCGGATCATAGACGAAATGCACGGTCAGCGGCTGGCCGTCCTTGCTGCGGATGCCCGCCGCATCTTTGATTTTCCAGCCCGCTTCGTCCAGCAGGCGCGCCGCTTTCGCCGCATCAAAGCCCCAGCGCGCGGCGACCGACGGATCGTAATAGAGCGTCAGCGGCCCCAGCACGTTATCCGCCGCCTTCAGCGTGCCGAAGAACGCCACTTTTACCGCTGAAGCCGGGTCCAGCGCGGCCTGGAAGGCCTGGCGTACCGCCAGATCCTTGAACGGGCCTTTTGAGGTATTCAGATAGAGCACGCGGTTAACGCCGGGATTCTCTTTGGTGAGGATCTGCAGCTGGGCGTTGCTTTTAAGCGAGCGGGCGCTGGCCGGCGGCACGGCGTCGATCGCCTGCACCTGGCCGCTGGTCAGCGCGCCGAGGCGCACCGAGGATTCCGGCAGGTATTTAAAGTTGATCGCCTCCAGATACGCCGGGCCCTGATGCTGCGCATAGCCCGGCCCCCAGTTGTAGTCCGCGCGACGGGTCAGCTGGCTGCCGCTGCCCTTAACAAAAGATTTAAGAATGAACGGCCCGGACCCGACCACGGTATTGCTGGTGTTGGCGGTGTTCTGCAGATAGGTCGGCGACTGAATGCCGAGGTAGGGCAGGCTCAGACCCTGCAGCAGCGAAGCGAACGGCGTTTTATAACGGATAACCACGGTAAATTCGTCCGGGGTGGTAATCTCGCCGATCGGTCCAAGCAGCGACTTGCCGTAGCTGGAGGTGGTTTTCGGGTCGAGAATGCGCTCAATGTTATATTTCACCGCCGCCGCGTCCAGCCGGGTTTTATCGCTGAAGGTGACGTCGCGACGCAGGTGGAAGGTGTATTCGGTATGGTCGTCGTTGATCTGCCACTTCTCCGCCAGCCATGGCGTAAAGCGGTTGTCTTCGGCCTGGCCGACCAGCGAATCGACCACGTTGCGCGTTACCAGCGCGGTGACCGAGTAGCCGGTGATTGACGGGTCAATAATCGGCGTGTCGCTGCCCAGCGCCACGTTCAGCGTGCCGCCGCTGACCGGTTTCGGTTCCGCCGCGCTGACGGCAAAGGCCTGGGTAGCCAGCACGATGCCCGCCACGATCTGTTTAAGCGCAAAATGTCCGGTTACTGCTGTTTTCATTGTTATCTCCGCTGTGTATCTGAATGCACCCTGTTTGCCATCACCCTACGAACAGTGACCGCCGGAGAAAACCAATAAAAACAGCTTATTAATCCTGTTAATTGACTAAAGCCCTGCCGGCTTCGCCCCGCAGACTACGCCAGGCAGCGCCTGCGGACTTTACGTTTACTGAAAACTTCTGAATATTGTTGAAAAATATCCGGGCCGAGGGTCGGGAATGCAGACAAATCTCAGGATCTTCAGGCTTCAGCGCTGCCTATACTGAGCAGGTGCGGCATGAGGCCGCGCCCCTGACTTTTTTGCCGTTCAGCCTGCCGGGAGTCCTATGCTGATAAAAAAGAAGAAGATCCGCTCGCACCGCGAAGATCGTTATCTGGCGCTGGTGCTGGCCACCACCGCCGGCATTCTCAACGCGATGGCGCTCGGCGCCTTTGGTTTTTTCCCCTCGCATATGAGCGGCAACGCCTCGCAGCTTTCTACGGAGGTGACCAGCCTCGATCTCAGCGACCTGACGCTGCTGGCCGCGCTGCTGGCGGCCTTTGTGCTTGGCTGTACGCTGTCGCGCGTGCTGGCGATCGTCGGGGAGAAACGCCAGCTGCGCACCATTTACTGTCTGGTCCTGCTGGCGGAAGGGGTGGTGCTGACGCTGGCGGCGCTGTATGAGAGCCTGTTTTATTCACCGGGCAATAACCGCGAGTTTCTGACGCTGCTGGCGCTGTTGATGGGCGTCCATAACGCCACCTCCACCCAGCTTTCCGGCGGCCGGGTGCGCTCCACCCACATTACCGGCACGCTGACCGATGCCGGTATCGCCTTTGGTTCGGTGCTGTTCTCGCTGTTCAGCCGCACTATCGCCGCCGAACGGCGCTTCTATATGAAGCAGCTGTTCACCCACCTGACCACGGTATTCTCCTTTCTCGGCGGCTGTATCGCCGGGCTGCTGCTGTTCAAAACCTTTGGTTTCCCGGCGATGACCGGTCTGGGGGTATTTCTGATCCTGGTGGCATTAAGCGCGGTGGCGGTCACGGTACAGGCTACGGCGCGGCGGGCCTGCTGACCGCCGCCCGCGCTGCTCAGCCGACCGGCCGCAGCGCCACGGCAATAAAGGCGGCGATATCTTCGCTGGCGGCGCGGTGCTTCAGCGGGTTGGGGGCGACGATCAGCTGCTCGGCGTAGCCGTTAACCATCGCGCTGAGCTGGCGGGTAATCTGCTCCGGATCGCCGTGGCGGAACTCGCCGGCCGCCAGGCCGGCGCGAATGATGTCGGCCATGATCTCATGCCAGCGGGTCATCAGCGTTTGTGCCATCTCCGCCCACTCCGCGTCATGGATCGCCAGCTGCCACAGCGAGCTGTACAGCGACCAGCTGGCGTGAGGTTCTGCGGGCAGGTAGTCGTCAACAAAGGCCATCAGCCGCGCGTGGGCGTTGAGTCCCTGCAGGCGGGCGGTAAAATCGGCCTCATCCTCGCGCATAAACTGCGTCATCGCTTCCCTGCACAGCGTCTCCCAGTCGCGGAAGTAGTGATAAATATGGCTGCGTGAGATGCCGAGGCGTTCGGTCAGCTCGCGGGTGGTGACCCGTTCCACGCCGCGCTCAATAAACAGCGCGATCGCGCCGGTTAAAATTCTGCCCCGCAGGGCCTCCGCCGTCTCTTTCATTTTTACCCTCGTTGACTTTGAGCGGTCGCTCAAATAGACTGCTGCCGTAGTTTGAGCAGGTGCTCAAGCGCAGTTTAACAGATAATGAATATGAACACGGAAAAAATCCTGCAGCCGGATGCTGCATCCCACAGTGCCTTCGGCACGCTGAAACTGATCGGCCGTCGTCACAGCCGCAAGCTGTGGCTGACGCTGCTGCTGGTGGTGGCGGAAAACGTCACCTATCTGCTCTACCCACTGCTGGCGGGCTTCGCCATTAACGCCATTCTCGAGGCTAAGCCGCTGCACGCGGTGCTCTATGCGCTGATGGTGCTGGTGATGTGGGCGATCGGTGCGGCGCGGCGCAGCGTCGATACCCGCACCTTTGCGCGCATTTACGCCGAGCTGGCGGTGCCGGTGATCCTCACCCAGCGCGGGCAGAACCACAGCCACTCGACGGTGGCGGCGCGGGTGGCGCTCTCCCGCGAGTTTGTCGACTTCTTTGAGAAACACCTGCCGGTGCTGATCACCACGCTGGCCTCGATCAGCGGTGCGGCGGTGATGCTGCTGGTGATTGAGTTTCACACCGGGCTGTTCTGCCTGGCGGTGCTGCTGCTGTTCGCCTGCTTTCTGCGCGGCTACACCAACAAAAACGAGTGGCTGTTTAACCGCCTGAATGACCGGCTGGAGAAAGAGGTCGGGCTGGTGGGCACGGCACCGCCGTCGCTGCTGACCCGCCACTACCGCGTGCTGTCGCGGCTGCGCATCAGCCTGTCTGACCGCGAAGCGCTGGGCTACCTGGCGATCGGCGGCGCGGTGGCGCTGATGTTTGCCGGCACCATTCTCGCCATGACCTTCCGCGGCATCAGCGACGCCGGGCATATCTACTCGGTGATGACCTATATGTGGATGTTTGCCATGAGCCTCGACGACGGCCCAACGCTGCTGGAAAAGTACTCGCAGCTGAAGGACATTGGTAAGCGGGTCAACACCGGCATCGTCTGAATCTGACGGCAGAACAGCTTGTCTGCCGCCGCCGAAACTCCCCACTCGTCGGCGAGCGGCGAGGTACGGCGGCCGGCAGGAAGGTTCGCCGCCGGGAGGCGGCACACGACGATACAGGTGTTTAACGTTCTTAAGCTTCTTAAGCTTCTTAAGCTTTTCCTAAACTTTCTTTGCGATGCTGGCCGCCTCAGAACATTAAGGACGGCCAGATGCCACGTTTCTCTCTCTCCCGCCCGGCCGTCAGCCGGTTTACCTTTATCGCGCTGTTTGCGCTGTTGATCTCGGTCGGGCTGAATATTGCCTTCTACCGCCAGGTGCTGGTGGCGATGCCGCCGGACAGCCTGCGCAACGTGCTGGTGTTCCTCACCATGCCGCTGGTGGCGTTCAGCGTGATCAATATTGTGGTTACGCTGGCCTCGCTGCTGTGGCTGGACAGCCTGGTCATCGCGCTGTTTGTGCTGGTCTCCGCCCCGGCGCAGTACTTTATCATCAACTACGGCATCATTATCGACCGGTCGATGATCGTTAATATTATCGATACCACCGCCTCCGAAAGCTTTGCGCTGTTAACCACCCAGCTGCTGCTGGTGCTGCTGTTCACCTGCGTGCTGCCGCTGGCGCTGATGCTGTGGCTGCGCATCCGTAAACCGATGCGGTTATGGCGACATCTGGCCGGGCGGCTGGTCAGCGTGCTGGCCTCCGTCGCGGTGATCCTGCTGGTGGCGCTGCTGTTCTATAAAGATTACGCCTCGCTGTTCCGCAACGATAAAGAGCTGGTGAAGTCGCTGAGCCCGTCGAACACCATTGCCGCCACGCTCTCCTGGTATAAGCATCAGCAGCGTGAACATCAGCCGCTGGTGCGCGTCGGTGAAGATGCGCGGCAGAACCCGGATCGTCTCAACGGCGCGAAGAAGAGTCTGACCATTCTGGTGGTGGGGGAAACCTCACGCGCGGCTAACTTCTCCCTCTCCGGCTACGGACGGCAGACCAGTCCGCTGCTGGCGCAGGATGACATCAGCTACTTCCCGCACACCGCCTCCTGCGGTACCGCCACCGCCGTGTCGCTGCCGTGCATGTTTTCCGGCATGCCGCGTGCCCATTACGATGACGTGCTGGCGGCACACCAGGAGGGGCTGCTGGACGTGGTGCAGCGCGCCGGCATTAGCGTGCTGTGGAACGAAAACGACGGCGGCTGCAAAGGGGCCTGTGACCGCGTGCCGCATCAGGATATGACCAGCCTCAACCTGCCGGGCATGTGTACCGACGGCGAGTGCTATGACGAGGTGCTGTTTCACGGCCTGGAGCAGTACATCAGCCAGCTGCAGGGCAACGGCATGATCGTGCTGCACACCATCGGCAGCCACGGGCCGACCTACTTCCGCCGCTATCCGCCGCAATTCAGGAAGTTTGTGCCCACCTGCGACACCAATCAGATCCAGGACTGCAGCCAGCAGCAGCTGGTGAATACCTACGACAACACGCTGCTCTACGTCGACTATATTGTCGATAAGGCGATTAAGCTGCTGCAGGCGCACCAGCAGCAGTTCACCACCAGCCTGGTCTATCTCTCCGATCACGGTGAATCGCTGGGGGAAAATGGCGTTTACCTGCACGGAATGCCCTATGCTATCGCCCCGGAGGCGCAGAAACACGTGCCGCTGCTGGTCTGGCTATCCCCCGACTATCAGCAGCGCTTTGGCGTCAGCGCCGCCTGTCTGAGCAAACGGGCGGCGACGCAGGCGGCCTCGCAGGATAATCTGTTCGCCACCGTGCTGGGACTGACCGGTACGCAAACCCAACTCTATCAGCCTGCCGATGACTTACTGACGGCGTGCCGGAGCCATACCCCATGAAAATTCTGGTAGTCGAAGATGATGCCCTGCTGCTGCAGGGGCTGGTGCTGGCGCTGGAGGGCGAAGGCTACGTCTGCGACGGCGTCACTACCATCCGCGACGCGGAGGCCTGGCTGGCCGCCAGCCAGTACAGCCTGCTGATCCTCGATCTTGGCCTGCCGGACGAAGACGGCCTGCACTTTCTGCTGCGCCAGCGGCGGCAGAAAAAGATGCAGCCGGTGCTGATCCTCACCGCGCGCGATACGGTGCAGGAGCGCATTGCCGGGCTGGATGCCGGCGCGGACGACTACCTGATTAAACCCTTTGCCCTTGACGAGTTACTGGCGCGCATCCGCGCCTTAATTCGCCGCAACGTCAATCAGGGCGATACCCGGGTTATCGTCGGCGATCTGGCGCTGGATATGACCCACCGCCAGATCACCCGCGGCGACGCGCCGCTGGAGCTGACGCCGAAGGAGTACGCGATTCTGGCGCGGCTGATGCTGAAGGCCGGTCAGCCGGTTCATCGGGAAGTGCTGTACAACGATATCTACAACTGGGAAACAGAACCGGCCACCAACACGCTGGAGGTGCATATTCACCACCTGCGCGACAAAATCGGCCGCACGGCGATCCGCACGGTGCGCGGCTTTGGCTACTCGCTGGTGAAAAACGGCGGTGCAGGCTGATGGCGGGCGGTACGCTGCCGGAGGTGCGGCCGGCGACGCTGCGTTTCCGCCTGCTGCTGGCGATTGGCCTGATCCTGGTGGTGTGCCAGGTGATCAGCGTGCTGTGGCTGTGGCACGAAAGCAAAGAGCAGATCCAGCTGCTGGTGGAGGCGGCGCTGAACCACCGCGACGTGCAGCGCAGCGTGCAAAGGGAGATCCGTGAGGCGATTGCCAGCCTGGCGCTGCCGAGCCTGGTGATCATTACCCTGTCACTGCTGCTGTGCCGGCAGGCGATTAAGTGGATCACCCGGCCGCTTTCCGATCTGCAGCAGGAGCTGGAGCGCCGCGGCGAAAACAACCTGGAGCCGGTGCCGTTTCAGCCCTCGGTCAGCGAGATCGACGCGGTAACGCTGGCGATCAACCGGCTGGTTTCCCGGCTGACGGTCAGCCTGGAACGCGAACGGCTGTTTACCGCCGACGTGGCGCACGAGCTGCGCACGCCGCTGGCCGGTCTGCGCCTGCACCTTGAGCTGATCGAGCGTAAGCACCACATCGACGTCCGGCCGCTGATTGAACGGCTGGATCAGATGACCCACAGCGTGTCGCAGCTGCTGCAGCTGGCCCGCGTTGGCCATGCCTTTACCGCCGGCAACTATCAGCACGTGTCGCTGCTGCTGGAGGTGTTCAGGCCGATGCAGCAGGAGCTGCAGGCGATGCTCGACGATCGTCAACAGACGCTGATTATCGATCCGCAGCAGGAGGCGCTGGTGCGCGGCGACGCCACGCTGCTCCGGCTGGTGCTGCGTAACCTGGTGGAGAACGCCCACCGCTACAGCCCGCCCGGTAGCCGCATTATCGTAGGCATCAGCGCGGAGCCGGAGCCGGCACTAACGGTCAGCGACGAGGGGCCGGGGATTGACGACAGCAAGCGCGGCGAGCTGAGCAAAGCCTTTGTGCGTATGGACAGCCGCTACGGCGGCATCGGCCTCGGGCTGAGTATCGTTACCCGCATCGTACAGCTGCATAAGGGTGCGTTTCACCTCGACAACCGCACTGACGGCCGTGGCTGCCAGGCGCGGGTGGTGCTCACCGCCGCGGCCGACGGCCCGCCACCCCCCTGACGCGGCGTTCCCCTTAAGGTCTGCATCGCGTCTGGCAGAGATCGAAACCTCAACTATACTTAAACGCGATGTTGTTGTGCGTTAAGGGTCGACGCGGTGGCGTAACGCCATGGCGGTGGTGAATTTCGGGTTTTACAGGGAGCTTTGCGTTCTGCCTTTTTCTGGCCAGCCGCCGGTGCTGGTAACACCTTTCCCGCCTTATCCCCGCATCAGGCCATCGGGCCTGACGCTTCTGAGCGATCCCCTTCAGCGCCGCAGCATCCTTACGCAATGTTTTTTCAGGAGGAACGTGGTGAGCGAGCAAGCACAGTGGATATCCCCAACGGCCAGCCCCGGCTACGCCTTCTTTTTTGACGTCGACGGTACGCTGGCGGCGATCCAGTCGCGCCCCGATGAAGTCTTTATTCCCGCTGCGGTGCGCCAGCGCGTGGCCGACCTGGCCCTGCGCTGTCAGGGCGCGGTGGCGCTGGTTTCAGGGCGGCCGATCGCCGAACTGGACACGCTGGTGGCCCCGCTGGTGCTGCCGGCGGCCGGCATTCACGGTGCGGAACGACGCATCGGCGAGGATGAGATCCAGCGCGTTACGCTGCCGCAGCCCCTGCTGCGTGAGCTGGCGGCGGAGCTGTCCCGGCAGATGGGCGCGCTCGACGGCGCGGAGTTGGAGGATAAAGGCATCGCCTTTGCGCTGCACTACCGCCGCGCGCCGCAGCATCAGCCGGCGATTGAGCGGCTGGCGGCGGAGATGGTCGCCCGTTACCCGGCTTTCTACCTGCAGCCCGGCAAATGCGTGGTTGAGCTGAAGCCGGCCGGGGTGAGCAAAGGGGAGGCGATTAGCGCCTTTATGCAGCAGCCGCCGTTTGCCGGGCGTATCCCGGTATTTCTCGGTGATGACCTCACCGACGAGGCCGGTTTTGCGGTGGTGAACGCGCTGGGCGGCGTCTCAGTTAAAGTCGGCGAGGGTGAAAGCGTGGCAGGTCACCGTCTGCAGAACGTGGCGGCCGTCTGGCAGTGGCTGGAAACAACACAATTACAATTAAATCAGGGCGTGACAACGTCAGAGGAGCAAAAAGTATGAGTCGCTTAGTGGTGGTGTCTAACCGTATCGCTCTCCCTACCGGCAGTAAAAGCAGTGCCGGGGGGTTAACCGTGGGCATCGTCGACGCGCTGAAAACCACCGGCGGGCTGTGGTACGGCTGGAACGGAGAGATTAACGAAATTGGCGAAGAGGACGAGGACGATCTGGCGATGCTGGATCATGACGGCATTACCTACGCCTCCTTTGGCCTTGACCAGAACGATTACGACCTCTATTACCTGCAGTTTTCCAACGCGGTGCTGTGGCCGGCCTTCCACTATCGCCTCGATCTGGTGAACTTCCAGCGCGAGGCCTGGGAGGGCTACTGCCGGGTCAACACCCGGCTGGCCGAACGCCTGCTGCCGCTGCTGCAGCCGGACGACGTACTGTGGATCCATGACTACCATCTGCTGCCGTTTGCCGCCGAGCTGCGCAAACGCGGGGTCACCAACCGCATCGGCTTCTTCCTGCATATTCCGTTTCCGACCCCGGAGATCTTCAACGCGCTGCCGCCGCATCAGGAGCTGCTGGCGATGATGTGCGAATACGACCTGCTGGGATTCCAGACCGACAGCGATCGCAGCGCCTTCCTCGACAGCGTGGCGCAGTTGACGCCGCTGGTCAGCACGGACAACGTCCACCGGGCGCTGGGCCACACCTTCAGCACCGGGGTCTACCCGATCGGCATCGAGCCGGACAGCATTAAACAGATGGCGGAAGGGCCGCTGCCGCCGAAGATGGTGGCAATGAAGAAGGACCTGGGTGAGGCGAAGAACATCATCGCCTGCGAGCGGCTGGATTACTCTAAGGGGCTGCCGGAGCGCTTTCTTGCCTACGAGGCGCTGCTGGAGCACTATCCGCAGCATCGCGGCAATATTCGCTATTCACAGATTGCGCCAACCTCGCGCGGCGACGTGCAGGCCTATCAGGATATTCGCCACCAGCTGCAGACCGAAGCCGGGCGTATCAACGGCAATTACGGCACGCTGGGCTGGACCCCGCTCTACTATCTGAATCAGCACTTTGACCGTCGTCTGTTGATGAAAATTTTCCGTCTGACCGATATCGGGCTGGTGACCCCGCTGCGCGACGGCATGAACCTGGTGGCGAAAGAGTACGTCGCCGCGCAGGACCCGGACGATCCTGGCGTGCTGATCCTGTCGCGGTTTGCCGGCGCGGCCAACGAGCTGACCGCCGCGCTAATCGTTAACCCTTACGATCGCGATGAGGTGGCCGCGGCGCTGGATCAGGCTCTGACCATGTCCCGCACCGAGCGCATCTCCCGCTACAACGACATGATGGCGGTGCTGCGCCACAACGACATCACCCGCTGGCGTACCGACTATCTGCAGGATCTGCGGGCGGTCAACGCCAGCCAGAGGTCGTCCGGGTAACCGGCCGCGTTGACCGGCGTTGATCCGCTCTGGCGCGTTATCGGCTGCCCGCGCAGGCGGGTAGCAGCGTGACAAACCGTGTCCGGTAAACAATTCCGCCTGGAAAATGTCTTCAGGCGGCTGCATTCTGGCGTAAAAAGCAGCAGTTGAAGCATAAGTAAGAAATTTAGTCACCTTTTCCCTCAAGAAAGCGCACATCCTGCCGATAGTGGAGTGTTACTTTCCTGAAAAAATCCACAAATCATTCACAATCCTTATGTAACCCCCATTTACATCTGTTTTCCCATTACAGACATTAGTTGCACTGTGCTTACAAACAACTGTGTAAATCCAACGTAAAGGCGGCTTTGCTGCACTTTATCGCTCAGCGTCGTCAATCAATCTGCAGAGAATACCTGCGTCTTTAAATGCAATTAAAGTGCATATTTATTGAGTTAACCGGTTTTTTTCCGCCGCTTTATTGCATTTATATTTCTCTTTTGGGTTTTTTTTAACCAGATCTGTCGGTCTGGTCATCAGAGTGGGTGATTTATCAGCAGCGGGGGCGGTTGCGGGTGTTGATGTTACAAAAATTGCGCAAAAAGGTTAATTAGCGACCTAATGAACAGCGGCGCTGATGCTTTTTTAGGAACTATTTCCATCAAAAGTGTGATGTGCATCACACTTTATCTAAAATTTCGCCGTGTTTGCGTTGTATGTCGAAATCATAGGGGATAGAGTTGCTCTGTTTTAAGAATAGTCTTATAAGAATGTAACAAGAAGTCATGAATACCAGCAGGGAAGAACAGGCGCAGAAGCAGCGGCCAGCAAGACGGATCCACTCCCGATATGCTGCCTGGTGGCTCTAAGGATCTGACGAACGGTTTCACGCGTTGGCTTCAGCCATAAATTTTTGCCATCTTTAGATTTACCAACCAGCAACCATGGTAGCGGCACACAGACCGCGAACGTTAAAAGTAGTGTCAGTCAGGATGGAAAAAAAATGGGTACATCCGAATTACTCAAACACATTTATGACATCAATTTGTCGTATTTACTGCTCGCGCAGCGTTTAATTAACCAGGAAAAAGCATCTGCAATGTTTCGCTTAGGGATCGACGAGCCAATGGCCGACGCTCTTGCGCGACTCACATTGCCTGAAATGGTCAAACTGGCGGAAACCAATCAACTGGTCTGCCAGTTTCGCTTTGACGACCACAATGCAATTAGCCGTTTAACCCAGGAGTCACGGGTCGACGATCTGCAACAGATCCACACCGGTATCCTGCTATCCAGTCGTTTGTTACGTGACGTCTCGAAAGCTGATGAGACGCCGAAAAAGAAGGCTGCGAGTTAATGAGCGAAAAGAGTATTGTGCAGGAGGCGCGCGACATCCAGCTGGCGATGGAACTCATCACCCTGGGCGCCCGTCTGCAAATGTTGGAAAGCGAAACACAGTTAAGCCGTGGCCGCCTGATCAAGCTGTATAAAGAACTGCGCGGCAGTCCACCCCCGAAGGGCATGCTGCCTTTCTCCACCGACTGGTTTATGACCTGGGAACAAAATATCCATGCGTCGATGTTCTGCAACGCCTGGCAGTTCCTGATCAAAAGCGGAATGTGCAGCGGTGTGGATGCGGTAATCAAAGCCTATCGTCTGTACCTCGAACAGTGTCCGCAGCAGGATGATGTGCCGCTACTGGCGCTGACCCGTGCCTGGACGCTGGTGCGTTTCGTTGAGAGCGGCATGCTCGAGCTTTCCGACTGCAAATGCTGCGGCGGCAGCTTTATTAACCACGCACACCAGCCCGTTAACAGCTTTACCTGCAGCCTCTGCCAGCCGCCATCTCGCGCGGTAAAAAGACGTAAACTTATCGCAGAATCTGCCGATAACAGTTCACAACTGCTGGATGAACAGGTTAAACGAGCCGTTTAATAGTGTTCGCCATAGAGAGTGAATCCAGCAGCGGTCATTGACCGCTGCTTTTTTTTTGCTCGGGCATGGCGTTCCACCTGCGGCTTTCCGGCTTACCTTCCACCCACACGTTTACAGACGTAAGGATTCGTTGTGCTGGTAATTTTGGGTTATATCCTCGTTCTGGGCTCGGTGCTGGGCGGCTACGCAATGGTAGGCGGCCACCTCGGAGCCCTGTATCAACCGGCTGAACTGCTGATTATCGGCGGGGCAGGTATCGGTGCCTTTATCGTCGGAAACAATGGTAAGGCGATCAAAGCGACGCTGAAGTCGCTGCCGTTGCTGATGCGCGGCTCGAAATACAACAAAGCGGTCTATATGGACCTGATGGCGCTGCTGTACCGCCTGATGGCCAAATCGCGTCAGCAGGGCATGCTGTCGCTGGAGCGGGATATTGAAAACCCGGCCGAGAGCGAAATTTTCGCCAGCTACCCGCGCATTGTCTCTGACAAGCGGCTGGTCGATTTTATCACCGACTATCTGCGCCTGATGATCAGCGGCAATATGAACGCCTTTGAAATTGAGGCGCTGATGGATGAAGAGATTGAAACCTACGAGCACGAGTGCGACGTGCCGGCCACCGCGCTGGCGACGGTCGGTGACTCGCTGCCGGCCTTTGGCATCGTAGCGGCGGTAATGGGCGTGGTGCATACGCTGGCATCAGCCGACCGCCCGGCGGCAGAACTCGGCGGACTGATCGCTCACGCGATGGTCGGTACTTTCCTCGGTATTCTGCTGGCTTACGGCTTTATCTCGCCGCTGGCGGGCGTGCTGCGCCAGCAGTGCGCTGAATCGACCAAAATGATGCAGTGCATCAAGGTGACGCTGCTCTCCAGCCTGAACGGTTATGCGCCGCAGATCGCGGTGGAATTTGGCCGTAAGACGCTCTATTCGACCGAACGCCCGTCGTTTACCGAACTGGAAGAGCACGTGCGTAACGCGAAAGCCACCAAGCAGACTTCGGATCAGGACGCATGAAGAACAACCACCCCATTGTGCTGGTAAAGCGGAAAAAAGGTAAAAAACATGAGGCCGGGCACGGCTCATGGAAAATCGCCTACGCCGACTTTATGACGGCGATGATGGCCTTCTTTATGGTGATGTGGTTGATCTCAATTTCCAACCCGCAGCAGCTGGTGCAGATTGCTGACTATTTTAAAACGCCGCTGAAGGTCGCGCTGACCGGCGGCCAGCGCAGCAGCGACAGCGAAAACCCGATCCCCGGCGGCGGTCAGGACCCGACGGAAAAGCTCGGCGAAGTGAAAAAGGTGGTCGATATTGATGAAGCCAAGCGGGCGCAGAAACGCCAGCTGGACGAAACGCGGCTGAAGAAGCTGCGCGACAAGCTGGATCAGCTGATTGAAGCCGATCCGCGCCTGCGCGCGCTGCGTCCGCACCTGCTGATCAACATGGTTGAGCAGGGGCTGCGCATTCAGATTATCGACAGCCAGAACCGGCCGATGTTTAAAACCGGCAGCGCGCAGGTGGAACCTTACATGCGCGACATTCTGCGGGCTATCGCGCCGATCCTGAACGATATTCCTAACCGGATCAGCCTGGCCGGTCATACCGATGACTTCCAGTATGCCGGCGGTGACCGCGGTTACAGCAACTGGGAGCTCTCCGCCGACCGCGCTAACGCCTCGCGCCGCGAGCTGATCAGCGGCGGGCTGGACGGTGAAAAAGTGCTGCGTGTGGTCGGTATGGCGGCCACCATGAAGCTGAAAAATCGCGGTGGCGACGATGCCGTTAACCGCCGTATCAGCCTGCTGGTGCTGAATCACGATACCGAAGAGCAGATTGAAAAAGAAAATGCCGAAGGTGATGCGATCAATATCAGCAGCCCGGACAGCCTGAAACAGATTGCCGCGCCGGAACTGCCGGCGTCGCAGACGATCCAACCCGTGACACAACCTGATTCTCAAACCGATTCTCAACCCCAACCACAGGCTGAACCCGCAGCCAGCCCGTCGCCGGTAACCACATTACCGGCGGCACCGGCTGCGATTCAGACCGATCGCGACTCACAGCCGAGGTGATACCGTGAGCATGGATATCAGCGATTTTTACCAGACGTTCTTTGATGAAGCCGACGAACTGTTGGCGGACATGGAACAACACCTGCTGGGGTTAGACCCGCAGGAGCCCGATTCGGAACAGCTTAACGCGATATTCCGCGCCGCCCATTCCATTAAGGGGGGGGCCGGCACCTTCGGCTTCTCGGTGCTGCAGGAAACCACGCATATTCTGGAAAATATTCTTGACGATGCTCGTCGCGGCGAAATGCAGCTGAGCACCGATATCATCAATCTGTTTTTGGAAACCAAAGATATTATGCAGGAACAGCTAGATGCCTACAAAACGGCGTCAGAACCGGATGCTGAGGCCTTCACCTACATCTGTCAGGTGCTGCGCCAGCTGGCGCTGGAAGCCAAAGGCGAGAGCGTTGCCGCCCCCGCCGCGCCGCGCGTGGCGCTGGTTGAAGTGCCGTCAGAAGAGGCTGCTGTGCCAGCCGCAGCCGGTCTGCGCATTCGCCTGAGCGCGCTGAAAGCGGGCGAAGCTGACCTGATGCTCGACGAGCTGGCCAACCTTGGCACCGTGCTGGACGCGGTTAAAGGCGAGAACGTGCTGGAAGCCACGCTGGACTCCTCGGTGGGCAAAGATGACATCGTGGCGGTGCTGTGCTTCGTGCTCGACGAGTCGCAAATCGACTTCCCTGAACCGGTCGCCGTTGCGGCACCGGTTGCGGTGGCGGCGGTCGAGCCAGCGGCAGACGAGTCTGACGACGAGGCCGAAGAGAGCCAGCTGGCCACCGTCAGCGATATCTCGCCGAAGCGTGAAGCGCATAAAAAGCAGCCGGCCGCCAAAGCCAGCGAGTCCAGCAGCATCCGCGTTGCGGTTGAGAAGGTCGATCAGCTGATCAACCTGGTCGGCGAACTGGTGATTACCCAGTCGATGCTGGCGCAGCGCTCCGGCGCGCTGGACCCGGTACACCACGGCGACCTGCTGAACAGCATGGGTCAGCTGGAGCGTAACGCCCGCGACCTGCAGGAATCGGTGATGTCGATTCGTATGATGCCGATGGAGTACGTCTTCAGCCGCTTCCCGCGCCTGGTGCGTGACCTTGCCAGCAAGCTGGGCAAAGAGGTGGAACTGACGCTGATGGGCAGCTCCACCGAGCTGGACAAGAGCCTGATCGAACGCATCATCGATCCGTTAACCCACCTGGTGCGTAACAGTCTCGATCACGGTATCGAGTCGCCGGAAACCCGCCAGGCCGCCGGTAAATACCCGGTAGGTAACCTGACGCTCTCCGCCGAGCACCAGGGCGGCAACATCTGCATCGAAGTGACCGACGACGGTGCCGGACTGAATCGCGAACGCATTCTGGCCAAGGCGCTCTCGTCCGGGCTGCCGGTCAGCGAGAACATGAGCGACGAAGAGGTCGGCATGCTGATCTTCGCGCCGGGCTTCTCCACCGCCGAGCAGGTGACCGACGTTTCAGGCCGCGGCGTGGGCATGGACGTGGTGAAACGTAACATCCAGGAGATGGGTGGCCACGTTGAGATCTCATCGAAGCAGGGCAAAGGCACCACTATTCGCATCCTGCTGCCGCTGACGCTGGCGATCCTCGACGGTATGTCGGTGCGGGTGGCGAACGAGGTGTTTATCCTGCCGCTGAACGCGGTGATGGAGTCCCTGCAGCCGCTGGCGGACGACCTGAAGGCGCTGGCCGGCGGTGAACGCGTGCTGGAAGTGCGCGGCGAATATCTGCCGCTGGTGGAACTGTGGAACGTCTTTGAGGTGCAGGGTGCCAAAACCGAGGCCACTCAGGGCATCGTGGTGATCCTGCAAAGCGCCGGTAAGCGCTATGCGCTGCTGGTCGACCAGCTGATTGGTCAGCACCAGGTGGTGGTGAAAAACCTCGAAAGCAACTACCGCAAAGTGCCGGGCATTTCTGCCGCCACCATCCTTGGCGATGGCAGCGTGGCGCTGATTGTTGACGTTTCTGCACTGCAGTCTCTGAACCGTGAAAAGCGTGTGGCGGGAGCCGCAGCCTGATAATAACTGATTAAGGGTAGAACTATGACTGGCATGGCCACTGTCACTAAAATCACCGGGGAAACCGTCGGCCAGGAGTTTCTGGTCTTCACGCTGGGTGCCGAAGAGTACGGCATCGATATCCTGAAAGTTCAGGAGATCCGTGGCTACGATCAGGTGACCCGCATCGCCAACACGCCGCCGTTTATCAAAGGCGTCACCAACCTGCGCGGCGTGATCGTGCCGATTATCGATCTGCGCATTAAGTTTGCCCAGCCGGACGTGGTCTATAACGACAACACCGTGGTGATCGTGCTGAACCTGGAGCACCGCGTGGTCGGCATCGTGGTTGATGGCGTCTCTGACGTGCTGTCGCTGATGCACGAGCAGATCCGCCCGGCACCGGAGTTTGCGGTGACCATGTCCACCGAATATATGACCGGGCTGGGGGCGCTGGGCGACCGCATGCTGATTCTGGTCGACATCGAAAAACTGCTGAGCAGTGAAGAGATGGCGCTGGTGGACAACCTGCGCAGCGCCTGAGTCTGACGGATGCAGCAGGCAGCAGAAAGGCAGACCACTGTGGCCTGATGCCGACCGGTTAAGGATCGGCTGACCGATCCAGTGGTGGTGTAAAAATCCGTAATCTCCTGGAAGATTACGGATTTTTTTATGCAATTTTCTCACGACCTCAGCGTTATTTCTTGTTACGACTCTCTGCGTAATCCTCTTCACACCCCTGCCGATTTTCCCAATCCCGAACGGATTTCACGCTGCCTTTCTCCTTTCTGTGATGACGATTTCACCTCTGGTGAGGTGGCCAGATTCAGTGTGCCACTACATTAAGCTGAGGTGATGAGAATCAGCTCTCATGACTGCCATTACGCTAAATAGTTAATTTTTACTGATGAAATAAACGAGAAAATGGCGAATTATTCTGGTTTCGGCGCCTGTTTAGCTTATGAACATTTCAGATGAAACAGCGCCCGTCAGGCGTTTATTTTAGCGGCTTAAGTAATCTTCTAGGAAATTTCCTATATAAATCAGATCACATTTTATCAACCTGCCTGTTGATCGTCTTAAGCTGGTTATTCTATAGTCACGCCTGTACACAGGGAAAGTATACATATTGTCCGCTTTCCGCATCATTTTTACAGGAGTAATCATGAGTAATTCTTATTATAAGAGATCCCCGGAACCGGTCGTCAGCATCCGCAATAAAAACAACGTCGCCAGCGTACTGGCGGCGTTCTCCCCGTCAGTAAACCTCCCCGTTGAACACACCTTCGCCGCCAGCGGCAGCAAAGCATAAGGCGGAGGCCTGATGAAAATTGAACAACCGCTGTGGGGCCGGGGCGTGATGATCTCGCCGCAGCATTTTCAGCAGCAGACAACGTATACGGCCTGGTCAGCAGAATGTATTGCGCAGATGGGACTTAATCACCCCTGGGGTGTTATCCGTGCTGAATTTGACGCAGATGTGCTGAAGTTCGGCCGTCTGCAGGCGCGGCATCTGCACGTGCGTTTTCAGGACGGTACGCTGATTGACACCAGCAAGGGTGACGATCTGCCGCCGGTATTGATACCCGAAGGTGATGATGTGGTGGTGGTGCTGGCACTGCCTCTGCTCAGGGCGAACGGCGGCAACTGCCTGCAGCCGGATGACGTTGCCGAACGGCCGGTGCGTTATCGCCAGCGCTGGCGTGATATCCGCAATCAGTTTGGCGATGACACGCGCCAGATTGCGGTGATCAAACCCGAGCTGACGCTGCGTTTTGCCGATCGGAACAACGCTGATTACCTGGTCTGCCCGGTGGCGCGTCTGCAGCAGGACAGCCAGGGGGGCTGGACCCAGGACAACGCCTTTCTGCCGCCGCCGCTGACCGTGCAGAGCAGTCCGTGGCTGCTGAACCAGCTTGACCAGCTGATCACGCAGCTGCGTGCCCGCCTCCACCGCCTGATGGCGATGCGCCGCGAAAGCAACGAACGCATGGCCGACTTTGCCGTTGCCGATGTCTCGCTGTTCTGGCTGCTCAACGCGCTGAACAGTGCAGAGCCGGTGCTGGTGCAGTTCCTGCGCTTCCCGCAAAGCGCGCCGGAGCGCCTTTACACGGAGCTGGCTCGTCTGGCAGGCAGCCTGCTGACGTTCTCGCTGGCGCATCAGGTCAGCGCCATTCCTGCCTATCAGCACGCGCAGCTGAACGCTGTTTTCCCGCCACTGTTCGATCTGCTCAGCGACCTGCTGGAAGCCAGCCTGCCGTCACGCGTGGTGTCGATTGAGATGGAACACGACAGGCGGCTGCACCAGTGGCTGGCACGTCTGCAGGATCCGCGCCTGCGCGAGGAGGCCGATTTCTACCTTTCGGTGCGCTCTCCGCTGCCGGCGGCGCAGCTGCAGGAACAGTTCCCGCGCCAGTGCAAGGTCGGCAGCCCGGACTCCGTGACCGATCTGGTGAATGCGTCGCAGCAGGGCATCCCGCTGAGGCCGCTGCGCCACGTTCCTGCCGCGATCCCCCTGCGTCTGGAAAACCACTATTTTGCCCTCGACCTCTCGCACCCGGCGGCCGCAGAGATGCTGGCGGGCGGCAGCTGCATGTTCTACGTACCGGGCATGCTGGGTGAACCTGAACTCGAACTGTTTGCGGTGCTGAGAACATGAGCCAGAGAAGCGCGTGTGATATCGATGCGCTGTTGCAGAACAGCTGGCTGCAGGTCATCAGCCTGCGTCACGGCCCGGTATTTAAGGAGGGGGAAGGGCGCGTGCTGTGGGAGCACTGCGTCTCTGAAGTGGAAAAGGTGCAGCTGGCGCTGCAACAGGCCGGCTGCGACGCGCAAAGCCGTGAGCACATTCTTTATGCCCAGTGCGCGCTGATTGATGAAGTGGTGAAGGGGCGCGGTGAGCAGGATGACGCCTGCCTGCAGTGGTATCACCTGCCGCTGCAGGGGCACTTCTTCGGCACGGTGGAGGCCGGTGACAGGCTCTGCAACCGCATGCGCGAGGTGCTGCATGAGCCAGCGCCGGATGCCGCGGTGCTGACCTGCTTCCAGCGCGTGATGCTGCTGGGCTTCCTGGGCGGCTATCGCTCGCTCAGCGACCCGGAGCGGGAAAAGCTGGTAAAGGCGCTGAATGCGCAGGTTGCGCCCTTCAGCGGCGTGCAGGGGCAGAGCGTGCTGGCCGAGAGCCGAAAGGCCCGGGGCATCAGCGGCTGGCTGTCCGGCTGGCCGCTGCGTATTGGCTTATCGGTCCTGCTGCTGGCCGCCGTCTGGTGGGGGCTGAATCACTGGCTGAGCCGCCTGGTGGCTTCGCTACTGCCGGGAGTCGGTCAGTGATCGGCCCCGCGCTGCAACGGATGCTGGCGCTGTGGGCCGCGCTGCTGTCCGCCGTGCTGTGTCTGGTTTTTCTGCCGGTCTCCCGGATGACAGCCGTGCTGCTGATGCTGCTCTGCTGGGGGCTGATTGTCGTGGTGCTGGCGACCCGCCGTCGCCCGGCGCAGGTAAACGTGCTGAGCGTGGATGATCTGCCGGAAGCCGCATACCGCCAGCCGGTAGTGCTGGTGTGTGGCGACAGCATGCAGGCGTGGCCGCAGGGCTCATCTGTGCTGACCGTGCCGCACGGCTGCTGGGTGCGGGTGGCCAGGCATCAGGAGCTGGACGTCGTCGCCCGCCAGCTGCTGGCGCTGCGCCCGGCGTGGGGACGTCAGCTGGCGGTGATGGTCAGCATTTGTCCTCAACAGCATCAGGACGACGAGGCGCTGGCCAGCCGGCTGCTGACGCTGCGCTGGCAAACCGGCCAGCTGCGACGTGAAACCGGCTGTTCACTGCCGCTGGTCCTCCATGCTCAGGCGGGCAGCGCAATGATCGGTGAGCCGCTGTGGCAGGCCGCGATGCCCGGTGAGCCGGTGCGCGTCTGGCGTGAAAACGCGGCGCCCGGCACTCTGAACGGCGGGCTGACGGCGGGCGCGGCTTTGCAGCAGCAGGTGCTGATGAACGGCCTGACGGCGTGGTTGCAGCAGCACGCTGAAGCGCTGTTTACCGACGGCGACCCGGATATGCCGCCGGTAGTGCCCGCGTGCAGGGTCTGTGGGCTGAGTGCCGCCATGGACGCCGTGCCACCGTCTTCACTCTGGACCCGCTGGCTGCAGCAGCACACCGCGCTGCAGCAGGTGGCGGGCTGGCACCCGGCGGCGGCAGGCGCGTTATCGCCGCCGCTGCCGGCGTTTATTATGCCGCTGCTGCCGCAGTGCCGCGGCCTGACGCCGGGCCAGCGCGCCTGGCGTGGCGGGCTGGGGTTGCTGGTTGTCGCGGGTATTGCCGCGCTGTGCAGCAGCGGCGGGCACAACCGCCAGCTGGTGCAGCGCATCGCGTTTGATATCCGCGACTACCGGCGGATTGCGATAAACGACGCTGCCCCGAAAGCGGCGGCGGTAGCGGTACTGCATCAGGATGCCGCCGAACTGGATAACTATGCCCGCAACGGCGTGCCGCTGCGCCTCGGCCTGGGGCTGTACCAGGGGGAACGGCTGTATCTGCCGCTGCTGGACGCCATCCGCGCGTATGTTCCATCGCCTGCGCCGCTTCCGGTGGTGAATGAGGCCCCCGGAACCGTGCGACTCGACAGCCTGTCGCTGTTTGACACCGGCAGATACCGGCTCAAACCCGGCTCGCTGAAGAGGCTGGTGACGGCGCTGGAGGATATCAAAGCCCGGCCGGGCTGGCTGATTGTGGTGGCCGGGCATACCGACAGCACCGGCGATGCGCAGGCCAACCAGCAGCTGTCGCTGAAGCGTGCCGACGCACTGCGCGACTGGATGCTTTCCACCAGCGACGTCTCGCCCACCTGTTTTGCGGTGCGGGGCTATGGCGCCACGCGTCCGATTGCAACGAATGACACCCCGGAAGGCCGTGCGCTTAACCGCCGGGTCGAAATCAGCCTGGTGCCGCAGGCGGATGCCTGCCGGGAAACGACAGTGCTGCCCGCACCCGGCGCCGAACGGGGGGCGGTACCAGGGCGGGAGTAACACACGCCCGGCACCGCCACTATCAACGCCGCCGCTGACGGGCGGCGGAACAGACCACGACAGACCCTGACTGTTTTTTGACCTGATGCGCTCGGGTTTACAGCGAAGGGCGGTAGCGTGTCTGTCACTGACTTCCGGCAGCAAAACATAAGGACATCATCATGAGCAGCAACCCGGTCTCTTTTTTCAGCCACAGCCACCATCTGCTGGCGGTGCGCGGCTGCGACGCGCAGCCCGACGTGCTGGCGTTTAGCGGCGAAGAGCGCCTGAGCGAGCCGTTCCGCTGGCGCATTGAGTTCACCAGCGCCGACCCCGCCATCACCCGCGAGGCGATGCTGATGAAACCCGCCTCGCTGACCTTACAGGCTCCGCCGGACCAGGGCCGGGGCATAAAGGTGCAGCAGCCGGTGCGCATGGTGCAGGGCGTAATCACCGGTTTCGAACGTTTCGGCACCTCCGCCGACCAGACCCACTACGCCGTTACCCTGCAGCCGCGCCTCACCCTGCTGTCGCGCAGCCGCCAGAAC
>NZ_LMLK01000005.1:0-120741 GCF_001422605.1 Erwinia sp. Leaf53 | reverse complement strand
CCTTATCCAGGCCGGCAAACGCGCCGCCGCAGATAAACAGGATTTTCGAGGTGTCGACCTGCAGAAACTCCTGCTGCGGATGCTTGCGCCCGCCCTGCGGCGGCACCGCGGCCACCGTGCCTTCGATCAGCTTCAGCAGCGCCTGCTGCACGCCCTCACCGGATACGTCGCGGGTGATCGACGGGTTGTCTGACTTGCGGGAGATCTTATCGATCTCATCAATATAGACGATGCCGCGCTGGGCCTTCTGCACGTCGTAGTCACACTTCTGCAGCAGCTTCTGAATGATGTTTTCCACGTCTTCACCGACGTAACCGGCTTCGGTCAGCGTGGTGGCATCCGCCATGGTAAACGGCACGTCAAGCAGCCGCGCCAGCGTTTCCGCCAGCAGCGTTTTACCGCTGCCGGTCGGCCCGATCAGCAGAATGTTACTTTTGCCCAGCTCGATGCCGTTGCTGGTATCGCCGTTGCGCAGGCGCTTGTAGTGGTTATATACCGCCACCGCCAGCACCTTTTTCGCCCGCTCCTGGCCGATGACGTAGTCATCCAGGTGGTGGCGGATTTCATGCGGCGTCGGCAGGGAGTTACGCTCGCGGTGCGGCGCCACTTCCTTAATCTCTTCGCGGATAATGTCGTTGCAGAGTTCAACGCACTCATCGCAAACGTACACTGACGGGCCGGCAATCAGCTTGCGCACTTCATGCTGGCTTTTGCCGCAAAAAGAGCAGTACAGCAGCTTCCCTGAACCGTCTTTGCGTTTTTCAGTCATTCACTCCCCCTAAAACCCCGATCGGACTCAATGAGACAGGCCGCCAGTCGCGGCGGCTCTGCTCTGCAACGTCGATCCGGCAAATAATCAGTTACGCTGTGCCAGCACAGAATCCACTAAGCCATACTCAACGGCTTCGCTGGCCGACAGGAAGCGATCGCGGTTGGTGTCACGCTCAATCGTTTCGATACTCTGACCCGTGTGCTTCGCCATCAACTCGTTCATCATCTGTTTGGTCTTGATGATTTCACGGGCATGGATATCAATGTCTGACGCCTGTCCCTGGAAACCACCCAGCGGCTGGTGGATCATCACACGTGAGTTTGGCAGGCAGTAGCGCTTACCTTTCGCGCCGGCGGTCAGCAGGAACGCGCCCATTGAGCAGGCCTGGCCCATACAGATGGTGCTGACGTCGGGTTTGATAAACTGCATGGTGTCATAAATAGACATCCCTGCGGTGATCACGCCACCCGGCGAGTTAATATAGAGATGGATATCCTTTTCCGGATTTTCCGCTTCCAGGAACAGCATCTGCGCCACGATCAGGTTGGCCATATGGTCTTCGACCTGACCGGTCAGGAAAATAATGCGCTCTTTGAGCAGGCGCGAGTAAATGTCGTAAGAACGCTCTCCACGAGAGGTTTGTTCGACTACCATCGGCACTAAAGCCATATGGGGTGCCATTTGTTCACGTTCGCCACTGTATGACATTACCGTCTCCTGGATAAATTTCATTTGGCAATACACTCTGTAGCGATTCTACGTAAGAGCGTTCGGGGACACGATGTGCCCAGGCCTTCCACCCGACGCGTCCACAGAGTCATCGGGCCTGATGACTTCGTTGTTACAATTTGGGGATTTGTATCGGCTATTTCAAGCATAACAACGTTTTTATTAACTGCTAACCAGGAAAAGTGGCTCAGACGATAATTTGCAGATTAAATGAGCAAATCGTCAAAAAAAGCAGTGCGCTGTAACGCTCTGAAATGCAAAAGCCCGCGACCAAAGGACGCGGGCTTGGATCACACTACCGGTTCGGAGAATCAGGCCGTTTGGGTCTGGTTCATCAGTTCCTGGAAGTTGGTCTCTTTTTCGGTCACTTTGGCTTTTTCCAGCACGGCTTCAACAGCCTGCTCTTCCAGAGCAACGTTACGCATGTTGTTCATCAGCTCGGTATTTTTGCTGTAGAACTCGATCACTTCTGATGGATCTTCGTAAGCCGAAGCCATCTCTTCGATCAGCGCTTTAACACGATCTTCGTCAGCTTTCAGCTCGTGGGTACGAATCACTTCACCCAGCAGCAGGCCAACAACAACGCGGCGTTTAGCCTGCTCTTCGAACAGCTCGCGTGGAAGCTCCAGCGCCTGCTTCTCGTTGCCACCAAAACGCTGTGCAGCCTGACGCTTCAGCACGTCGATTTCACCATCGATCAGCGCAGCAGGAACGTCGATATCGTTGGCTTTCACCAGACCGTCGATCGCTTGAGTCTTCACGCGGTTACGCACGGCGCCTTTCAGCTCACGTTGCATGTTCTTGCGTACTTCGGTACGCAGGCCAGCCACAGAACCATCTTCCACGCCGAAACGCTTGATGAACTCTTCGGTGAACTCTGGCAGCTCGCGCTCTTCAACTTTCTTCAGCACGATTTCGAACTTCGCCGCTTTCCCTTTCAGGTTTTCAGCGTGGTAATCGTCCGGGAAGTTGACGTCGATGGTGAAGGTTTCACCAGCTTTACGACCGGTAATGCCCTCTTCGAAGCCTGGGATCATACGACCCTGGCCCATTGCGAGCACGAAGTCAGAGGCTTTGCCGCCTTCAAACTCTTCGCCGTCAACAGAACCGGTGAAATCGATGGTCGCGCGATCTTCAGCGGTCGCAGCAGCATCGGTCTCTTTCCAGGTTGCCTGCTGCTTACGCAGCGTGTCCAGCATGGTGTCGACGTCGGCATCGGTCACTTCAACTACCGGTTTTTCAACTTCGATAGCGTCCAGACCCTGCAGCTCAACTTCCGGATACACTTCAAACTCGGCGGTGAAGGTGAAGTCTTCACCTTCGGTGTAGGCGCCTGGTACGTAGTTTGGCGCACCGGCCGGGTTAATTTTATCTTTGATGATCGCGTCAACAAAACCGCGCTGCATCAGATCGCCCAGCACGTCCTGGCGAACAGAGGCGCCGTAACGCTGTGCAACCACGGTCATCGGCACTTTTCCTTTACGGAAACCGTCGATGCGTACTTTCTTAGCAACGTTAACCAGCTCGTTTTTAACCGCAGTGGCGATCACATCTTTATCGATGGTAATCGTTACGCGACGGCCCAGGCCCTGAGTTGTTTCTACTGAAACTTGCATCTTATTACCTCAAAAAATCACGTGCTCGGTCGACTTCAGACTGGCCCTGTCCACGGGTGCAGGCACCCTGAACAGCGTCGGTCTAAGAACCGGGACGGCTTCTGATGTCAGAACCGCGTTCCCTGTTACGCAGAAGCGTCCCGAAGACATTCCGGAAAAAAATTAGACGCGCATTATAGCTGCAACGTCAAAGCGAGTCGAGGCGACACCTCCCCTCTAAACAGGCTACTTTTTACATTTTTAAGGTAAAACCGCAAGAAATTGCTGCAGCAGATGCCAACTGCGCCCAGAAACAAGAAAACGGCCCGCAGGCCGTTTGTTTAATTCGTATGCGAAATCAGGCCAGCGTGCCCGCGCCGCGACAGTTTGGAGAGGCAGGTACGGTATCCTGCAGACCTTGCCACTCTTTATCAGTGTAGCTGTGCAGCGCCAGCGCATGGACGCTGCCGGCCAGCTCGTCCGCCAGCACGCCATAGATGGCACGGTGACGTGCCAGGAAGCGCTGTCCATTAAAGCTGTCGCTGACAATGATCACTTTAAAATGGCTCTCCGCCCCCGCAGGAACATTGTGCCGGTAGCTTTCGTCATGGACCTCAAGGTGCAGCGGTGAAAATGCCGTACGTAGCTTTTCTTCTATTTGTTCACGCATCATACCCGGACTCCTCAGATTCAGAGCGGTGCCCCATCTCATTCAATATTAGTTGGTTTTTCAGTATAACCGTCGCACTTTACCGAAATTTTCGCAGCAGCGGAAAATTTTCACAGCGGCGGGTGCAACGTAATCCCCGCCGCGCAGTCAAAAAACCCGGCGCAGACACGTCTGAAAAACGGCCAACGCGATGAATTTACGCGCGATCAGCTCTTCCCCTGCTGACAGGCAGTGTTATGATGGCCGCAGTTTTGTCAGCACTACACCTTATGAAACCGAGAAAATAAGCATGTTAAAAAAATTCATCTTCCCTCTGCTGGCCATGTTCGTTCTGGCTGGCTGTGCAACCAGCAGTAATACCCTTGAAGTTTCACCAAAAATTAAGCTGCCCCAGCAGGATCCGGGCCTGATGGGCGTCACAGTCAGCATCAACGGTGCCGATCAGCGCAGCGATCAGGCGCTGGCTAAAATCAACCGCGATGGCCAGCTGGTGACGCTGACGCCTTCACGCGATCTGCGCTTCCTGCTGCAGGAGACGCTGGAGAAGCAGATGACCGCCCGCGGTTATATGATTGGCCCGAACGGTGCTGTCGATCTGCAGATCGTTGTGAACAACCTGTACGCTGATGTGACCCAGGGTAACCTGCGCTACAGCATCACCACTAAAGCGGACATTTCGATCATTGCCACGGCGAAAAATGGCAACAAGCAGGTGAAAAACTACCGCCAGGTCTATAGCGTTGAAGGCGCGCTGAGCGCGAGCAACGAGAAAATCACCAATGCGGTTAACGCCACGCTCGGCGACGTGATCTCTGATATGGCACAGGACACCAGCGTCAGCGAGTTCATCAAGCAGAACACCCGTTAATCACTTTTCAGCCCGGCAGGATGCCGGGCTGTCATAAGGCCCTTATGCCCAGCCATTATCTGCACATCTTTACCCGGCGTAACTCCGCCCTGCTTCTGTTACTGGGTTTTGCTTCCGGCCTGCCGCTGGCGCTCACCTCCGGCACCCTACAGGCATGGATGGCCGTCGAAAATATCGATATCAAAACCATCGGTTTCTTCTCTCTGGTAGGCCAGGCCTACGTCTTTAAGTTTCTCTGGTCACCGTTGATGGATCGCTATACGCCGCCGTTTCTTGGGCGTCGTCGTGGCTGGCTGCTGATCACCCAGCTGCTGTTAATCGTCGGTATTGCACTGATGGGCTTTATGCAGCCCTCTCGTGATTTAACGCTGCTGGCCGCGCTGGCGGTGCTGGTCGCGTTCTGCTCTGCCTCACAGGATATTGTTTTCGATGCCTGGAAAACCGACGTCTTGCCGGCGGAAGAACGCGGCAGCGGTGCGGCGATCAGCGTGCTGGGCTATCGCCTGGCGATGCTGGTCTCCGGTGGCCTGGCGCTGTGGCTGGCGGACCGCTTCCTCGGCTGGCAGGCAATCTGGTGGCTGATGGCCGCGATGATGGTGCCCGGCGTGATCGCCACCCTGCTGGCGAAAGAACCCGATGACAGGATTGAGCGTCCGCGCACGCTTGAGGCGGCAGTGGTCGCGCCGCTGCGCGATTTCTTTAACCGCAACAACGCCTGGCTGATCCTGTCGCTGATTGTGCTGTATAAACTCGGCGATGCCTTTGCCGCCAGCCTGACCACCATTTTCCTGATCCGGGGCGTGGGCTTCGATGCCGGCGACGTGGGCCTGGTTAATAAAACGCTGGGGCTGGTGGCGACCATTATCGGCGCGCTGGCCGGCGGCCTGTTGATGCAGCGGCTGAGCCTGTTCCGTGCGTTAATGCTGTTTGGCCTGTTGCAGGCCGTCTCTAACCTCGGTTACTGGATCCTGGCCGTTACCGACAGGCATCTGTACAGCATGGCAGCAGCGGTGACGGTAGAAAACCTGTGCGGCGGCATGGGCACCGCGGCGTTTGTCGCCCTGCTGATGACCTTGTGCAACCGCTCTTTCTCTGCCACACAGTTTGCGCTGCTTTCGGCGCTGTCAGCGGTGGGCCGCGTCTACGTTGGCCCGGTGGCAGGCTGGTTTGTGGCCGGCTGGGGCTGGCCGACATTTTATGCTTTCTCGGTCATCGCCGCCCTGCCGGGGTTGCTGCTGCTCGCCGCCTGCCGCTCAACGCTGGAACAGGCGGCGAGCGGTAACGCCTTTCAGCCGCGGACGTCGTTTGCTGCCGGTTACCGTTGGGCCACCCGCGGGCTGGCGCTGGGCTGTCTGCTGCTGGCCATCTGGCTGGTGCTGTTGGCACTTGGTGCGTCTGGCGTACTGGCGGCTGATGCCCTCAGTTCGCTGCTGTTTGAAGCGGGTATCGTCCTGTTGCTGGCCGCCATTGTTGCGGGAACGGTAATGGATTACCGGGCGCAAAAAACGGTGCCACAGCAGCCTCAGTCCTGACGCCGGTGCCGCAATTGCTGCTGTTAATGCCTTGTTTTTACAACAAGGCATTAACAATTAAGGAGAAAAAAACGTGCGCCCCGCCCCGCAGCGAGGCTTGTGTTAACAAACATAAAACGCTGCTGGAAATTTAATTTTCGGTCAGAAGGTGCCCTTTAAGAAAATTTTTGGCGGGAATTAAGTGTGATAAATTAGTATTAAAAACCGGTGCGTAATCAGTTTTAGGTTAATAAATATCACACAAATGATAAGGACTTGTTAAACAATTGGGGCATTAACCGTCTGGTTATAGCGTATCTGATTTTAGCGGCTTTTTTTTCATCGTTTTTTGTTATATTAGCGCCAACCCCTTGCCAATATTCATATTTTGTCACTACCAGTAACATCTGTGATAGCCTTTGCAAAAGGTGTCAACACCCCGCTGACACAACCTGTTGCAGGTTTACAGTCCATAAACCTTCCCGTAAAATGCCGCACACACTTAAACGACAATAGAGCCCTTGTCATTGAGGTCGTTAAATGAGACTCAGTAAATACAATAAAAGTTTGGGGATTTTCTCGTTAATCGCAGGCACTATTTTACTTAGTGGCTGCGATAGCGCGTTGTTAAATCCCAAAGGACAGGTTGCACTGGAGCAGCGTTCATTGATTCTGACAGCCTTTGGCTTGATGATGATCGTCGTGATCCCCGCAGTCCTGATGGCCGTTGTGTTCGCCTGGAAATATCGGGCTTCTAACACTAACGCCAAATACAGCCCGAACTGGTCACACTCGAATAAAGTTGAAGCCGTGGTCTGGACTGTTCCAATCTTAATCATTGTTTTCCTTGGAATTTTGACGTGGAAATCAACCCACGCTCTGGAACCAAGCAAGCCGCTGGTGCACGATGCCAAGCCGATCGAGATTGAAGTAGTGTCGCTTGACTGGAAATGGCTGTTCATTTACCCGGAACAGGGTATAGCGACCGTCAACCAGATTGCTTTCCCGGCTAACCGCCCGGTGAGCTTCAAGATTACCTCGAACACCGTGATGAACTCCTTCTTCATTCCAACCCTCGGTAGCCAGATTTACGCTATGGCGGGTATGCAGACTAAACTGCATCTGATTGCGAATGAACCTGGCACCTTTGACGGTATCTCCTCAAACTTCAGTGGTCGTGGCTTCTCTGGTATGAAGTTCAAAGCGATTGCAACGCCTGACGAAGCAACCTTCGATCAGTGGGTAGCAAAAGTGAAGCAGTCACCAGATGCACTGGCCTCCATGGATGATTTCAAAAAGGTGGCAGCACCAAGCGAAAATAATCCAGTGGCGTACTACTCAAGCGTGAAGCCTGGCCTGTTCAGCGACGTTATTGGGCAGTTTATGACCAGCCACGGTGGAAGCATGGACATGTCTCACGGCGAAGGCCATGAAGGTATGGATATGAGCAACTCCGCTCACGCGGGAGCCGAGGAATAATACGATGTTAGGAAAATTAACACTGGAAGCAGTGCCGTATCACGAACCGATTATCATGGTTACCGTGGCTGGCATCATCCTGGGTGGCCTGGCACTGGTTGCCGCACTGACTTACTTCGGTAAGTGGAAATATCTGTGGACCGAATGGCTGACGTCAGTCGACCACAAAAAACTCGGTATCATGTACATCATTATGGCTTTCGTCATGCTGCTGCGCGGCTTTGCCGATGCCGTAATGATGCGTACCCAGCAGGTGCTAGCCTCTGCGGGTGAAGCGGGCATTCTACCACCGCACCACTACGACCAGATCTTCACCGCCCATGGCGTGATCATGATCTTCTTCGTAGCGATGCCGTTCGTGGTTGGTCTGATGAACATTGCTGTTCCTCTGCAGATCGGCGCGCGCGACGTGGCCTACCCGTTCCTGAACAACCTGAGCTTCTGGTTCACCGCGGTCGGTGTGGTTCTGGTTAACCTGTCACTGGGTGTGGGCGAGTTCGCACAGACCGGCTGGCTGGCTTATCCGCCACTCTCGGGAGCGGAATACAGTCCGGGGGTCGGTGTTGACTACTGGATATGGAGTCTACAGCTCTCCGGTATTGGTACGACCCTGACCGGTATCAACTTCTTCGTGACCATCATGAAGATGCGTGCGCCGGGCATGACCATGTTCAAAATGCCGGTGTTTACCTGGGCTTCCCTGTGTACCAACGTGCTGATCATCGCCGCGTTCCCGGTTCTCACCGTGACCCTGGCTCTGCTGACCCTTGACCGTTATCTTGGTTTCCATTTCTTTACCAATGATATGGGCGGCAACATGATGATGTACGTGAACCTGATTTGGGTTTGGGGACATCCGGAAGTGTACATCCTGGTTCTGCCGGTCTTCGGTGTGTTCTCAGAGATTGTTGCAACCTTCTCGAAAAAACGTCTGTTTGGTTACACCTCTCTGGTGTGGGCAACGGTGGTAATTACCATCCTGTCCTTCATCGTATGGCTGCACCACTTCTTCACCATGGGTGCTGGCGCCAACGTTAACGCCTTCTTCGGTATTATGACGATGATTATCGCCATTCCTACCGGGGTGAAAATCTTTAACTGGCTGTTCACCATGTATCAGGGCCGCATTCAGATGCACTCTGCGATGCTGTGGACCGTTGGCTTCCTGGTCACCTTCTCTGTAGGTGGTATGACCGGGGTGCTGCTGGCCGTACCAGGTGCGGACTTCGTTCTGCATAACAGCCTGTTCCTGATTGCCCACTTCCATAACGTGATTATCGGTGGTGTGGTGTTCGGTTGCTTCGCTGGTGTGACCTACTGGTTCCCGAAAGCGTTCGGCTTCACGCTGAATGAAACCTGGGGTATCCGTGCGTTCTGGTTCTGGATTATCGGCTTCTTCACCGCCTTTATGCCGCTGTACGTGCTGGGCTTCATGGGTATGACCCGTCGCATCAGCCAGGATATCGATCCTCAGTTCCACCCGATGCTGGTTGTTGCAGCCTGTGGTGCCGGTCTGATCGCCTGTGGCGTTATCTGCCAGGCCATTCAGTTCTACGTCTCCGTACGTGACCGTGAACTGAACCGTGACCTGACCGGTGACCCGTGGGGCGGCCGTACGCTGGAGTGGGCAACCTCTTCACCACCGCCGTTCTATAACTTTGCTATTGTCCCTGAAATCCAGGAACGTGATGCGTTCTGGGAAATGAAAGAGAAAGGCGAAGCGTATAAGAAACCTGCGCACTATGACGAAATTCATATGCCTAAGAACAGCGGCGCCGGTGTGGTGATTGGCTTCTTCTCGCTGGTATTTGGTTTCGCTGCGATCTGGCATATCTGGTGGCTGCTCGGTCTGTCCTTCGTGGCCATGATCGTATCCTGGATCGTTAAGAGCTTTGACGAAGACGTGGATTACTACGTTCCTGTTGCCGAGATCGAAAAAATCGAGAATCAGCACTTTGACGAAATTAGCAAAGCAGGCCTGAAAAATGTCAACTGAAACTCTGACTAAACACCACGACGCCCATGGGGACCATGGGCATCACGATGCAGGAGCCAACAAAGTCTTTGGCTTCTGGATCTACCTGATGAGCGACTGCATCATCTTCGCCACGCTGTTTGCTACCTATGGTGTAATGGTAAACAACGTCGCTGGCGGCCCGGCAGGGAAAGATATTTTTGAACTGCCGTTTGTACTGGTTGAAACCGCACTGCTTCTGTTGAGCTCCATTACCTATGGTTTTGCAGTCATCAACATGAACAACGAGAAGAAAGGTGCGGTGCTGGGCTGGCTGGCGCTGACCTTCCTGTTTGGTCTGGGCTTCATCGCGATGGAAATCTATGAATTCCATCACCTGATCAAAGAGGGCTTTGGTCCTGACCGCAGTGGCTTCCTGTCAGCCTTCTTCACGCTGGTAGGGACTCACGGTCTGCACGTGACTTCAGGTCTGATCTGGATGCTGGTGCTGATGTATCAGGTGTCTAAGCGTGGCCTGACCTCAACCAACCGTACCCGTATTATGTGCCTGAGCCTGTTCTGGCACTTCCTGGACGTGGTGTGGATCTGCGTATTCACCATTGTTTACCTGATGGGGGTGATGTAATGAGCCATTCTGCAACTGAGCATGGTGCATCTCACGGCAGCGTGAAGTCATACATGATCGGCTTTGTGCTGTCGATCATTCTGACCGGTATCCCCTTCTGGATGGTGATGGACGGTGGCGCTTCTAAAGCCACTATCCTGGCAGTGGTGCTGATCTGTGCAGTGGTTCAGGTGTTTGTTCACCTGAAGTACTTCCTGCACCTGGACAGCAAATCAGAAGGTGGCTGGAACATGGTCGCTATCGTCTTTGCTGCAATTATCATCCTGATTGTTGTTGTTGGCTCGCTATGGATCATGTGGAACCTCAACTACAATATGATGGCCCACTAACAGAGCTACTGTGATGATTAAGCAATACCTGCAAGTAACAAAACCAGGAATTATTTTCGGAAATTTAATTTCTGTTATCGGGGGATTCCTGCTGGCTTCGAAGGGCAGCATTGATTACTCCCTGTTTCTCTTCACCTTAGTCGGCGTCTCGCTGGTGGTCGCGTCAGGTTGTGTTTACAACAACTTCATCGACCGTGACATCGACAAAAAGATGGAGAGAACCAAGAATCGGGTGCTGGTTAAAGGCCTCATCTCTCCGAAATTAAGCCTGGTTTATGCAACCGTACTGGGTATTGCTGGCTTCGCGATGCTGTATTTCGGAGCAAACCCGCTGGCTATGTGGCTGGCGGTGATGGGCTTCGTGATTTATGTCGGCGTTTACAGCCTGTACATGAAGCGCAACTCCGTCTACGGCACCCTGATCGGCAGCCTGTCTGGCGCTGCACCGCCGGTGATCGGTTACTGTGCGGTGACCAACCAGTTCGATGCCGGTGCGCTGATCCTGCTGGCGATCTTTAGCCTGTGGCAGATGCCGCACTCGTACGCGATTGCGATCTTCCGCTTTAAAGATTACCAGGCTGCCAACATTCCGGTTCTGCCGGTGGTGAAAGGTATCTCTGTCGCCAAGAATCATATTACGCTCTATATCCTGGCGTTTATGATTGCCACGCTGATGCTGACCCTCGGTGGCTACGCCGGGTACAAGTATCTGGTGGTTGCGGCAGCGGTGAGCGTCTGGTGGCTGGGTATGGCACTGTCAGGTTACAAAACCTCAAACGATCGCGTTTGGGCACGTAAGCTGTTTGTGTTCTCAATCGTGGCTATCACCGCGCTCAGCGTGATGATGTCGGTCGACTTTATGACCCCGGCCTCGAATGACCTGCTGACTTACGTCTGGTAAGCGCAAGCTACATCACTGCTAAGGGCGCGATTTCGCGCCCTTTCTTTTTGTTACGACTAACTGGAAACTATTGTTTTACCCGCCCTCCCCCGCCACATAAAATAGACAAATCTGACCATTTGCTTACACAGGCAAGCCGTTTCAGGCAAGCCTTTATCCTGGTGCCTGCAGAGTAAGGCCTGGAAGAATTGAGGGTGTAATGAACGACAATAAAATGACGCCGGGCGAGCTGCGTGCCACCTGGGGTCTGGGGAGCGTTTTTTCCCTGAGAATGCTGGGCATGTTTATGGTCCTGCCGGTGCTGACCACCTACGGTATGGCACTGCAAGGTGCCAGCGAGGCGCTGATTGGCCTCGCCATTGGTATTTACGGCCTTGCACAGGCCGTTTTCCAGATCCCCTTCGGCCTGCTTTCCGACCGGATTGGCCGTAAGCCGCTGATCGTGTTTGGCCTGTTAGTCTTCGTGCTGGGCAGCATTATCGCCGCCACCACCACCTCAATCTGGGGGGTGATTCTCGGCCGTGCGCTCCAGGGTTCCGGCGCGATTGCCGCCGCCGTGATGGCGCTGCTTTCCGATCTGACCCGCGAACAGAACCGCACCAAGGCGATGGCGTTTATCGGCATCAGCTTTGGCATCACTTTTGCCATTGCCATGGTGCTGGGCCCGATTATCACCAACGCCCTCGGCCTGCACGCCCTGTTCTGGCTGATTGCGGCGCTGGCAACCGTGGGTATCGTAATCACGCTACTGGTGGTGCCTTCAGCCGCCAGCCACCAGCTGAACCGGGAATCCGGCATGGTGAAAGGCAGCATTCGTGACGTGCTGACCAACGGACGACTCATCAGGCTGAATTTCGGTATTCTCTGCCTGCACGTGCTGCTGATGTCGAGCTTTGTCGCTATGCCCGGCCAGTTTGAACAGGCTGGCTTCCCGCCGGCCGAGCACTGGAAGGTATATCTGTTCACCATGCTGATCGCCTTCGTCACCGTGCTGCCCTTTATCATCTACGCCGAAGTGAAGCGTAAGATGAAGCGGGTCTTTGTCGGTTGCGTGGCGCTGATGCTGGTGGCGGAAATCGTGCTGTGGGGTGCTGGCAACAACTTCTGGACGCTGGTTATCGGCGTCCAGCTGTTCTTTATCGGCTTTAACCTGATGGAAGCGATCCTGCCGTCACTGGTCAGCAAGGAGTCTCCGCCGGGTTATAAAGGCACGGCGATGGGCCTCTACTCCACCAGCCAGTTTATCGGTGTGGCGATCGGCGGCAGCATGGGCGGCTGGGTGTTTGGTCATATTGATGCGCAGAGCGTGTTCCTGGTCGGTGCCCTGCTGGCCGTTGTCTGGCTGGGTGTCAGCATGACCATGAAAGAGCCACCTTATGTCAGCAGCCTGCGCATCACGCTGGAGCACTGCGCCGCTGATAAAGCAGAACTTGAGCAGAAGCTGAAGGCCCATCCAGGCGTTGCCGCCGTATTTATTGTGCCGGAAGAGCAGAGTGCCTATGTCAAAATCGACAGTAAGGTCACCAGCCGCGCTGAACTTGAGATGCTAATTGCCGGACACCCGGCAGGTCAGATGGCCTGAGCATCCGGGCTTCCGGGCCGTCTGTCGCCCGGGAGCTGAAGGCCGGTCAAATCCGCCCGCACCTGAACCGCGCGGGCGGTTTGACCGCGAACAACAGAGCGTGGCAGCAGCGCAGACCGGCGGGCTGAGCATGCACACGCTGTCCGCAGAGAATCAGTCGCGGAAGTTCTTAAACTGGAACGGTTGCCCCAGCTCGCCTTTGCGCACCAGCGCCATTACGCCCTGTAGATCGTCGCGTGATTTGCCGGTGACGCGCAGTTCGTCGCCCTGAATCTGCGTCTGTACCTTCAGCTTGCTGTCTTTGATCAGCTTCACCAGCTTCTTCGCCACGTCGCTTTCAATACCTTTTTTCATTTTGGCTTCGACGCTCCAGCTCTTACCGCTGTGCTCGATCTCCTCCGGAATCTCCAGCGCCGCGCCTTCAATCCCGCGCTTGAGCAGCTTCTCACGCAGAATGTCCACCAGCTGCTTCACCTGAAAGTCAGACTCACTGAGCACCTTGATGGTCTCATTCTTCTGGTTCAGTTCAAAACTGGCCTGCACGTTGCGGAAATCGAAGCGGGTGGCCAGTTCACGGTTGGCGTTTTCCACCGCATTGAGCACTTCCTGCAAATCAATTTCGGAAACGATATCGAAAGATGGCATGATCTATTCTCCTGATACTAAAGTGACAGGCATAATACCTGCTTGCCACCGGTAAATAAAACCGCAGGCGCTGATAGCGATAATAATGAGCAGGCGGGCCGAGCGGTTAACAGCACCCGCACGCGGGAGGAATTATGAAAATTACCGTACTTGGATGCGGTGCTTTAGGGCAGCTGTGGCTGGCCGCTCTTGACCGCCAGGGCCATGAAGTGCAGGGCTGGCTGCGCGTGCCGCAGCCTTACTGTTCGGTAAACGTGATCGAGCCTGACGGAACCACGATCAACAAAACCTTTATCGCCAACGATCCGGCCTTTCTCGCCGGCAGCGATCTGCTGCTGGTAACGCTGAAGGCGTTTCAGGTCTCCGAGGCGGTAAAAAACCTGCAGTCGGTGCTGCCGGAGCAGGCGCCGGTGTTGCTGCTTCATAACGGCATGGGTACGCTGGCTGAGCTTAAGTCGCTGCCGCAGCCGCTGCTGCGCGGCGTCACCACCCATGCCGCGCGGCGTGACGGCACGGTGATCGTCCACGTCGCCTGCGGTATTACCCACATTGGCCCGATATCGCCGGCGGCGGTGGCGATGAGCGAGCTGGCGGAAATCCTGCACGCCGCGCTGCCTGACGTGGCCTGGCATAACAACGTCGCCTCAGCCGCCTGGCACAAGCTGGCGGTAAACTGTGTGATCAACCCGCTGACGGTATTTTACGACTGTACTAACGGCGAGCTGGCGCAATACCCGCAGGAGATTGCCGCCCTCAGTAACGAAGTCGCTGCCGTGATGGAGCGCGAAGGGCAACACGTGTCGCGGGAGTGGCTGATTGATTATGTCATGGAGGTGATCCGTACCACCTCCGGCAACGTCTCTTCGATGCTGCAGGATATCCGCGCCCTGCGCCGCACTGAAATCGACTATATCAACGGCTATGTGATTCGCCGCGCCCGCGCCCAGGGCCTGGCCACGCCGGAAAATAACCGTCTTTACGAATACATTAAAAGAAAGGAACAAGATTATGACCGCGAACGTATCGGTTCTGGTTTGCCTGGCGCCTGGCAGTGAAGAGACGGAGGCCGTCACCACCATCGATCTGCTGGTGCGCGCCGGCATCAACGTGGTCACCGCCAGCGTCACCAGCGACGGCAGCCGGGAAATCGTCTGCTCCCGCGGCGTGCGGCTGCTGGCCGATGCCACGCTGGTGACGGTGGCGGACGATGAGTTCGCGGCCATTGTGCTCCCCGGCGGGCTAAAGGGCGCGGAAAATTTCCGCGACAGCCCGCTGCTGATCGAGACCGTCCGTCAGTTTCACCTTTCCGGACGCATCGTCGCCGCGATCTGCGCCGCTCCCGGTACCGTGCTGATCCCACACGATCTGTTCCCGGTGGGCAATATGACCGGTTTTCCTGGCCTGAAAGAGACCATTCCGGAGGGTAAATGGATGGATCGACGCGTGGTATGGGATCGCCGGGTTAATCTGCTGACCAGCCAGGCACCGGGCACGACGATTGATTTTGCGCTGAAGCTGATCGACCTGCTGGTGGGCAGTGAAAAAGCCCGCGAAGTCGGCGAACAGCTGGTGCTGGCCGCCGGTATTTTCGACTATCGCGAGGCTTTTTAAGCGAGCGCGCGTCCGGGCCTTAACTCCTCGAAGGAGTGCGGGTACGGCCCCGGACACGGCATGATGCTGCGGCGGTGGTTCAGGGACGATAAACCTTAACGTTGGTAAAGCCCTGCTCATGCAGGTACAGCGCCTGCAGTTTGCTCATCACGCCACGCTCGCAGTACAGCAGCCAGGTTTTACTCTGATCCAGATCGGCAAACTGGGTCGCCAGCTTGTAGAACGGCAGCGCTTTAACCTCAACACCGTCAACGCTTAACGGGCTGGCATCCTGTTCATCAGCAGAACGGATATCCAGCACCGCGTCGTTAGCCGCACAGGAAGCGACGGTTTCAACTTCCACCACCTCTTCCTGAGTCTGTTCCGCAATCTCACGGATATCAACGTTGCTGGCTTCTTCCACCACCCGGTCGAGGATGGCAAAATCGAAGTTCTGCTCTTCCGCTTCGATCTTCGACTTCACCGCTTTCACCGTCGGGCTTTTTGAGATCACGCCACAGTATTCCGGCATGGTACGGGCGAAATCTTCCGTACCGATTTCACGGGCAATCTTGATGATGTGCTCTTTATCGTGCGAGATCAGCGGACGCAGGATTAGCGTGTCGCTGGCGTTGTCGATGACGCGCAGGTTGGTCAGGGTCTGACTGGAGACCTGACCCAGCGCTTCTCCGGTGACCAGCGCCTGTACGCCGTAGCGTTCGGCCATTTTCGACGCGGCGCGCACCATCATGCGCTTCAGCACCACGCCCATCTGACCATCATCAACTTTTTCCAGAATTTCACCGACCACCGGCTCAAAGTTGATCGCCACAAAGCGTACGCGGTGCGAGCTGCCAAAGCGTTTCCACAGGTAATGGGCCACCTGACGCACGCCGATTTCGTGCGCGGCACCGCCGAGATTAAAGAAGCAGTAGTGCACGCGGCAACCGCGGCGCATTAACATATAGCTGGATACGCCGGAGTCGAAGCCGCCAGAGATCAGCGACAGCACGTCCTCCTGGGTACCGATCGGGTAGCCGCCCAGCCCTTCGAAACGCGCGTTGACCAGCGTAAGGCGGTCATTGTCGATCTCCAGATTAACGGTCACTTCCGGTTTATCCAGCTGCACACGGGCGCTGGCAACGTGCTGATTCAGCCCGCCGCCTACATAGCGTTCAACGTCCTGCGAGCTGAATTCCTGCTTACCCCGGCGCTTCACGCGCACGCAGAATGACTTGCCTTCAATGCGTTCGCGGTTGGCTGCCAGCGTTTGCTCGAAGATGTCGTGCACATCGGTGTAGGCTCGATCTTCCACTTCGAGGATATGGTGGATCCCGGGCGTGCGGGTCAGTTGCCCGATAATCGCACCGCGCTGGCTTTCATCTTTCGCGCGAACTTCAACGTGATCCCAGTGACGGACCACGGCAAGGCTTTCATCGTAGTGTTTCAGTACGTTGCGAATGTTTCCGGTGAGGATTTTGATGAAACGCAGGCGGACGGACTGGCTTTTAATTGTAATTTCAGGGAATAACTTAATGATAAACTTCATGGCGGCACGGGTTCGTTAGGCAATTAAATGCTGAAAGGAAAAGCACTTAGTTGTAAAATCAGAGTCTTGCAATAAGGGGCTGGCCCCACTGCATCCAGGCGCGGGAGTATATCATCTTTGACCGCTGGCTGCTTATTCATCTGTCGATGAGGTAACCAGGCTGTAAAACCCTCTTTTTTCTGCACTGGCGCCCGCTTCTTAACGAAAGTTGCAGAGTATATTTTGCTAATCATTTCCAGTCGGATACCATGAGGGATTATCCGTAGATAAAATGATGATAAGTCAGGATCGATGATGCCGAAAAAAGCCGAACAGCCCGCCAGCTTTGAGAGCTCGCTGCAGCAGTTAGAGCAGATCGTCACCCGCCTTGAGAGCGGCAATCTGCCGCTGGAAGAGGCACTGAATGAGTTTGAACGCGGCGTACAGCTGGCCCGAGCCGGGCAGCAGACGCTGCAGCAGGCGGAACAGAGGGTGCAGATTTTACTGAGCGACGATAAAAACGCCGATCTGATGCCGTTTAACGCGGAAAACGAGTAATGAATTTCAACGTCCTGCTTGATGCGCACCACCAGCGCGTCAACGCTGCGCTAGAGCAGTTTATTATGGCCCTGCCGTTTCAGAGTTCTCCACTGGTTAACGCCATGGAGTACGGTGCATTATTGGGCGGTAAACGGCTGCGTCCTTTCCTGGTGTATGCCACCGGGCAGATGCTGCAGGCCGACGACGCGGCACTGGATGCTCCGGCAGCCGCCGTAGAGTGCATTCATGCCTATTCGCTGATTCATGACGACCTGCCAGCGATGGATGATGACAGCCTGCGGCGTGGCCAGCCCACCTGCCATATCCGCTTCGGCGAAGATACCGCAATCCTTGCCGGTGACGCCCTGCAAACGCTGGCCTTTTCAATCCTTGCCGACACGCCGATGCCCGGCGTTGACGCTAACACACGGGTAGCGATGTTATCGGAGCTGGCCAGGGCCAGCGGCGTAGCGGGGATGTGTGGCGGGCAGGCGCTCGATCTTGCTGCTGAGGGCAGGCAGGTCGATTTAGCCGCACTTGAGAAGATCCACCGCCACAAAACCGGCGCGCTGATTCGTTCAGCCGTACGTTTAGGCGCGCTGACCGCCGGAGAACGCGGACGCGCCGCGTTGCCGCAGCTTGATCGTTACGCCGCTGCGATCGGCCTGGCCTTCCAGGTGCAGGACGATATTCTGGACGTGATTGGTGACACTGCTGTACTGGGCAAACAGCAGGGGGCCGACCAGCAGCTGGGTAAAAGCACCTACCCGGCGCTGATGGGGCTGGAAAATGCGCGGGTAAAAGCCAGGGACCTGTACCTGGAATCACTCAGCGCACTGGATGAGTTGGCCGCACACTCTTACAACACTACGCCTCTGCGAGCGCTGGCCAGCTTCGTTATTGAGCGCGATAAATAACTTCCTAATGAGTCACTGATGAGTTTTGAACCTGCAAAATACCCGACCTTAGCCCTGGCAGGCTCGGTGCAAGAATTACGTTTGCTACCGAAAGAGAGCCTCCCTGCACTCTGCGATGAGCTGCGGCAGTATCTGCTCGACAGTGTCAGCCGCTCCAGCGGTCATTTTGCCTCGGGACTCGGCGTTGTTGAACTGACCGTTGCCCTGCACTACGTGTACAACACCCCGTTTGACCAGCTGGTGTGGGACGTGGGGCACCAGGCTTACCCACATAAAATTCTGACCGGCCGCCGCGATCGTATCGGCAGCATCCGGCAAAAAAATGGCCTGCACCCGTTCCCATGGCGCGATGAGAGCGAGTATGACGTGCTCAACGTCGGCCATTCTTCAACCTCGATCAGCGCCGGGCTGGGCATGGCCGTTGCCGCCGGGAAAGAGGGCAAAGGTCGCCGCACCGCCTGTATCATCGGCGACGGCGCGATCACCGCCGGCATGGCCTTCGAAGCAATGAACCACGCCGGAGATATCAAAGCGGACCTGCTGGTGGTGCTGAACGACAATGAGATGTCGATTTCTGAGAACGTTGGCGCGCTCAACAGCCGCCTGGCTCAGCTGCTGTCAGGTAAAACCTACGCCCGCCTGCGTGAAGGCGGCAAGAAAGTACTGACCGGGCTGCCACCGATAAAAGAGCTGGTCAAACGCACCGAAGAGCATCTGAAAGGGATGGTGGTACCGGGCACGCTGTTTGAAGAGCTGGGTTTTAACTATATCGGCCCGATTGATGGTCATGACGTGCTGGCGCTGGTGCAGACGCTGCGCAATATGCGCGACCTGAAAGGCCCGCAGTTCCTGCATATCATGACCAAAAAGGGTAAAGGCTACGCGCCGGCAGAGAAAGACCCTATCAGCTGGCATGCGGTACCGAAGTTTGACGTCGCCAGCGGGCAACTGCCGAAAAGCGTTGAGGGCCTGCCAAGCTATTCGCGTATCTTTGGCGACTGGCTGAGCGAAACGGCCGCGGATGATGCGAAGCTTATGGCGGTCACGCCGGCAATGCGTGAAGGTTCAGGCATGGTCAGCTTCTCCCGCGACTACCCGCAGCAGTACTTCGACGTGGCGATCGCCGAACAGCACGCGGTGACCTTTGCCGCCGGGCTGGCGATTGGCGGCTATAAGCCGGTAGTGGCGATCTACTCGACCTTCCTGCAGCGCGCTTACGATCAGGTGATCCACGACGTAGCAATCCAGAAGCTGCCGGTGCTGTTTGCCATCGACCGCGGCGGCATCGTCGGAGCGGACGGCCAGACGCATCAGGGTGCCTTCGATCTCGCCTTCCTGCGCTGCATCCCAAATATGGTAATTATGACCCCGAGCGATGAGAACGAGTGCCGTCAGATGCTCTATACCGGCTACCATTACGGTGAGGGTCCAAGCGCGGTGCGCTACCCGCGCGGTACCGGCACCGGTGCGCCGCTGCAACCTCTGGCCGCGCTGCCGTTGGGGAAAGGCGTGGTGAAACGCCAGGGCGAAGGGCTGGCAATCCTCAATTTTGGCACCCTGTTGCCAGAGGCTGCCGCCGCCGCGGAGGCGCTGAACGCCACGCTGGTGGATATGCGCTTTGTGAAGCCGCTGGATGCGTCGCTGGTGCTGGAGCTGGCCGCCACCCATGACAATCTGGTCACTCTGGAAGAAGGCGCGATCATGGGCGGGGCCGGCAGCGGCGTTAACGAACTGCTGATGGCGAAGCGTAAAGCGGTGCCGGTGCTGAACATTGGTCTGCCCGATGAGTTTATCCCGCAGGGCACTCAGGATGAGATCCGCGCGGATTACCAGCTGGACGCTACGGGTATCCGGCAGCAAATTGCCAACTGGCTGACGCTGTAGGATAACAGGCCGGTCAACCCTCAGGCACCCGTATTCAATCGGGTGCCTGACCTTTCAATTCTTCACCCTTTCTCTCGTCTGCCTGCATTATTTCACCGGATTTATGCGATATTAAAACCGCAATCTTTTATTAGACCATGCCATCTCTAATCTTAATTGGATAATTATCTATTTACTTAATACTCCAGAATTACTGATACTTCCCCTGTATTGACGTCAATTGTTGATATATACCTTAATTGAAAATAAAGAGTAAGGGAATGACATGAAAGAGTTAACTGTCGGTGAAGTTGAGCAGGTTAGCGGCGCAAGCCTGCAAAGTGTTTTTGATGGTGCTGTGACGGGTGCGGTCAGTTATGCTCTGGCTGGCGGAGTCGGAGGGGGCGCAAGCATTCTGAACCTCGGTATCGGTCAGGCCATTGGCGTGGCATTAGGGATAATCGTTGGCGGCGTGGGCGGTGGACTGTATGGCATTACGCACACCTCTGAGCAAACTGAAACTTTTTTCAAGGGCGTCATTGAAAGCATTTTCGGATAAACCATCCTCATAGTATTAAAGGAGTCATAAAGACTCCTTTTTTACTTTAATAACCAGAACACTGGATTTAATTACAGCAGCCAGTAGTTACCAATAACGTATATAATCGCAGCCGAAATAACGCCGGCAACAATATCGTCTACCATAATTCCCATACCGCCATGAACGTTGCGGTCAAACCAGCGGATCGGCCAGGGTTTCCAGATATCCAGCACGCGGAAAATGATAAAACCTGCCAGTATCCACTGCCAGCTGCTGACCGGAATGGCGATCAGCGTGATCCACATTCCGATAAACTCATCCCAGACGATGCTGCCGTGGTCGTGTACGCCCATATCTTTTGCCGTGCGGTGGCAGAGATAAACGCCAATACAGATCCCCAGCAGGATCGCCAGCGAGTAGAGGTCTCCCGGCAGGCGGTTGAGCAGAAACCAGAACGGGATCGCCGCAATGGAACCGGCGGTGCCCGGCATCCACGGGCTAAGTCCGCTGCCAAACCCGGTGGCCAGCAGATGCCACGGGTTGCTCATCTTCAGTCGGCTTTTCGCCACATCTTTTTCACGTGCCAAAGTGATCAAATCCTTTATGAGTGAAGGAGACCGGTTGGTTGTCCTCTAACAGGACCAGACCCTCCGACTGTGGGCCGATCTGGCCGATACACGTAAACGGCACGCCAAGATAGCCCAGCGCCACGTCCAGCGCGCCACGGTTAATTTCCGGTACGGTAAAGCACAGTTCGTAATCTTCACCGCCGCTCAGTGCCCACTGCAGCGCCTGCTGTCGATCAAAGTGCTGCTGCATCACCCCTGAGAGCGGCAGCGCATCAACATTCACCCGCGCCCCACAGCCGCTGGCGTCAAGGATATGGCCGAGATCGGCAAGCAGACCGTCAGAAATATCGATCGCCGAGCTGGCCAGATCGCGCAGCGCCTGGCCCTGCAGAATACGCGGCATTGGTCGCAGATGGCGCTTAATCAGCGCCTCATGGGCCACCGGGTCGTTGATTTTGACGTGGTGCTGCAGCAGTGCCAGGCCGGCCGCGCTGTCGCCGAGGGAGCCGGTAACGAAGATCCAGTCGCCGGGTTTCGCCCCACCCCGCTTCAGCGCGCGGCCGTGAGGGACCAGTCCATGAATACCCAGCGTCAGGCTCAATGGCCCGCGGGTGGTGTCACCGCCGATCAGCTGCATATCGTAATAATCCAGCAGCTCAAACAGGCTGTCGCTGAAGTCTTTCAGCCACGGCTCGCTGACCGACGGTAGCGTCAGCGCCAGCGTCAGCCAGGCCGGGTCAGCACCCATCGCCGCCAGATCGCTGAGGTTAACCGCCAGCGCTTTGTAGCCGAGATCGGCAGGATGAATATCACGCAGGAAGTGAACACCGGCCACCAGGGTGTCGGTGCTGATCGCCAGCGTCTGCTTTTCCGGCACGCTGAGCAGCGCGCAGTCGTCACCGATGCCTTTTTCCACATCGCGACGCGAGCTTGTTACGCGGTCAAAATAGCGCGCAATCAGTTCAAATTCGCCACAGGCCATAGTGCATTCCGGGATTTGATAAAGAAGAGGCCGGGTTAGCGGCCTCTGGAGGATTATTTGCGGTTAGGGCGGATCTGCGGAGCGGCTTTATCCAGCACGCCGTTGACAAACTTATGGCTGTCTTCAGCGCCAAACGTTTTGGCCAGCTCGATCCCTTCGTTAATCGCAACCTTGTAGGGAACGTCGGAACGCTTGCTCAGCTCAAACAGAGAGATGCGCAGAATCGCTTTCTCCACCTGGCCCAGCTCTTCCAGCTGGCGCGAGAGCCACGGTTTCATCAGGCCGTCGAGATAGGCACTGTTAGTGGCAACGCCGCCGACCAGCTCACGGAAATAAGCAATATCGACGTCTTTTACGTCCTGTTCCGCCAGAAACTGGTATTCGACATCAGCGATGTCGTTTTGGGAGATCTGCCACGAGTAGAGTGCCTGAACGGCACACTCACGGGCGCGGCGACGAGCAGCAGGTTTCACGAAATTCCCCTTAAAATCAGGCTTTGATGGCTTTCAATACGTTAATCATTTCCAGCGCGGTCAGAGCGGCTTCCGCCCCTTTGTTCCCCGCCTTGGTTCCGGCACGTTCAATGGCCTGCTCGATGTTTTCCGTCGTCAGCACGCCAAAAGTAACCGGGATATCGCTGTTCATTGCGACGCTGGCCAGACCGGAGCTGGCTTCGCCCGCCACGTACTCGAAGTGGGCGGTACCGCCACGGATCACCGTGCCCAGCGCCACGATCGCATCGTGTTTGCCAGCTTTCGCCAGCGTACGTGCGGTCAGTGGCAGTTCATAGGCGCCCGGCACCCATACCACGGTGATGTTCTCATCTTTCACCTGGCCGATCCGCTTCAGCGCATCGATGGCACCAGACAGCAGGCTGTCGTTGATGAAGTTGTTGAATCGCGCAATCACCAGGGCAATGCGCGCGTCAGGAGTCGCAACAGCAGCTTCGATAACGTTCATAATCTTCCTTTCAGGGTTCTGTTTGGCCCCGCAGGGGGGCGGATTCTATCATACTCTTTAGCGGTCTGCTTGTAATTGCGCAAACCTTGCGCCGCTCAGCCACGTGGCTCAGGCATAACGCGGCGTCAGCGTCAGGCGCAGGTCCGGCCCCACCTGGCGCACGTCACTGAAATCAAAGCCAGGGGCATCGGCCAGATGGGCCAGGCCCGGCAGCTGGCAGAGGCCTCGTCCGGCATCACCCAGCAGTTTCGGGGCGAGATAGACGATAAGTTCATCCACAACGCCAGCCTGCAGCAGCGCACCGGCAAACTGCGCGCCGGCCTCGACCCACAGGCTGTTAATCTGTTGTTTACCCAGCAGCATCATCATCACCACCAGGTCCAGCCGCTGATGATGCAGCGGCACGGTGAACTGGGTGACGTTATCCGGCCACGCCTGCGCGTCGCTCTGCGCGCGCGCCAGCCAGACGTCGCCGGATTGCGCAATAAGCCGGTGCTGCGGCGTGACGCGATTCTGGCTGTCGACGATAATCCGCAGCGGCTGGCGCAGCTGTTCCTGCGGATAGCAGGCACGGCTGGCGCTGTCCAGCTCGTCGTAGCGTACCGTCAGCGCCGGATCGTCCGCCAGCACGGTGGCGCTGGTGCTGAGAATGGCCGATGCCTGCGCGCGCAGGCGCTGCACGTCGCGCCGCGCCTCGGGCGAGGTGATCCACTGACTTTCGCCGCTGGCCATCGCGGTGCGGCCATCGAGCGACGCCCCCAGCTTCAGCTGCACAAACGGAAAACCGGTTCGCATGCGCTTCAGGAAGCCGCGGTTCAGCGCTTCGGCCTCTGCCATCATCAGCCCGTGGCTGACCTCAATTCCCGCCTGCTGCAGCCGGTACAGCCCGCGCCCGGCAACCTGCGGGTTTGGATCCTGCATCGCGGCCACCACCCGGCTGACGCCGGCAGCAATCAGCGCATCACAGCAAGGTGGCGTGCGCCCGTGGTGGCTGCAGGGCTCCAGCGTTACATAGGCAATGGCACCTCGCGCCTTCTCACCCGCCATTCTCAGCGCGTGGACCTCCGCATGAGGTTCCCCGGCGCGCAGATGATAGCCTTCGCCGACGATCTCGCCATTGCGCACGATCACACAACCGACGTTGGGGTTAGGCGTGGTGGTGAAACGTCCGCGGCGCGCCAGTTCCAGCGCCCGCGGCATGTAATGTTCATCTTGCATGCCGTTAATCCTGTAAGCGGGCGATCTCTTCGCCAAATTCGCGGATATCTTCAAAGCTGCGGTAGACCGAGGCGAAACGAATATAGGCGACCTTATCCAGTTTCTTCAGCTCATCCATCACCAGGCCGCCGATCTGCTTGCTGGCCACTTCCCGTTCCCCGGTGGCGCGCAGCTGGCTTTTAATATGGCTGAGCGCCGTCTCTACCGCATCGGAATTGACCGGCCGCTTCTCCAGCGCTTTCATCAGGCCGCTGCGCAGTTTGTCCTCGTTGAAGGGTTCACGCACGTCATTGCTCTTCACCACCCGCGGCATCACCAGCTCTGCCACCTCAAAGGTGGTAAAGCGCTCGTGGCAGACCAGGCACTGACGGCGGCGGCGTACCGACGTCCCTTCGCCAACCAGACGGGAGTCGATCACTTTAGTATCCACGGCGGAACAGAATGGGCAATACATGACGCGTCCTGAGATTGCTGGAAATTAAGCGTTAGTGTACCGCGATCGCGACGCTCTGCCAAAGCCGCGCCGCTAAAACCGTCACTGTTTATACACGGCGGCGCTGAAAAGAAGAGTTTAGCCGACAGGCGCTTAGCGTCGGTTTGCTCTAAGATAGAGGCAGACGTCTCCAGCACAAGGAAATGAACAATGACAACAGCTTATCTGCGGCTCTCGCTTCTCGCCTCGCTGCTGGCCCTGGCCGGTTGCGCCAGTAAGCCCGCACCGTCGCAGCTGCGCGAACTGCACCGTGAAGTGGGTAAACTCAGCCAGCAAATGCGCCAGCTGACCGATCAGGCCACCGCGCTGGAACAGCAGGGTCAGTTAAACGGCGGTTCTGCGCAAGGGGCGTGGCTGCTGCCGGCCGCCGCCACCGGCGTGATACTGAAGAGCCAGGCGGGTGAGCTGCAGCTGTCGCTGGGCCAGGTGGAAGCCGCGGCCAGCGGCAGTCGGGCGGTACTGCACATTCACAGCAAGGGTAATGCGCCGCTGCCGGCCTTCACCGCCAGCGTCGAGTGGGGTGAACTGGACGCTACCACCGGTAAACCTTTAACCGTGGACAGCCAGACGCAACAAATCGCGGTGCACGCCGCGCTGCTGCCGCGTAGCGAAGCCAGCATTCCCCTGCCGCTGAACAACCTGACGCCGCAGCAGCTCGGCTACGTTCGGGTGCATCAGGTGCTGCTGACCGATTCCGCACCGGGCGGCAACGCGCCCTGACCCTTACCCGGCGGCGCAGTGGGCTGCCGCATTAGTCACAAAAAAAGGGCCACTCGCTTGAGTGGCCCTTCTTCGTTACCGGGTTAGCATCACGGCAGGATTGAAGGCTGGTCTGCGCCCTCTTTCTCTACTTTCTGCTGGATCATATGTTCACGCTTCATGCCCAGCTTCAGCGCCAGGGCCGAAGAGACGTAAATCGATGAAATGGTACCGATGATGATACCGATCAGCATGGTCAGAGAGAAGCCCTGCAGCAGCGCGCCGCCGAACACGAACAGGATCAGCACCATCGCCAGGGTGGTACCCGAGGTGATGATGGTACGGCTCAGCGTCTGGGTCAGCGACACGTTGGTGATATCGTAAGAGGATCCGCGACGAATTTTACGGAAGTTCTCACGAATACGGTCTGACACCACGATCTTATCGTTCAGCGAGTAGCCGATCACCGACATCAGCGAGGCGACGATGGTCAGGTCAATCTCGATATGGAACAGCGAGAGCAGACCCATGGTGATGATCACGTCGTGCGCCAGCGCCAGCACCGTACCCAGCGCCAGGCGCCATTCGAAGCGGAAACCGATGTAAATCAGAATAGCGATCAGCGCCGAGAGCAGCGCCATGCCGCCCGCCGTTGCCAGGTCGCTACCCACGCTCGGGCCGACGAATTCGATACGCTTCACGGTGGCGTTCTGCTGGGTGGCCTCGTTGATGATGCCCACCACTTTCGTGCCCAGCCCGTCATTCGCATTACCCTCGTGCGGCGACATCCGCACCAGCACATCGCGGCTGCTGCCAAAGTTCTGCACCTGAGGTTCTGCGAAGCCCGCTTTCTCCAGGCTGCCACGCATCAGATCCAGATCGACGGCTTTCTCCAGGTTGATTTCAATCACCGTACCGCCGGTGAAATCCAGACCCCAGTTAAAGCCGCGCACGCCGATGATCGCCGCAGAGATGATAATCAACAGTGCGGAGATGGTGAACGCCAGCTTATCCCAGCGCATAAAGTCGATGACTTTACGCCCGTGATTCATTTGTTCAACACTATGTTCCTGTGCCACAACGCACTCCTCAGATAGACAACTTAGTAACGCGTTTGCCGCCGTACATCAGGTTCACGATGGCACGGGTACCGACAATGGCAGTAAACATCGAGGTGCCGATGCCGATAGCGGTAGTAATGGCAAAGCCTTTAATCGAGCCGGTGCCCACTGCGTACAGGATGATAACCTTGATCAGCGTGGTCACGTTGGCATCAACGATACTGGAAAACGCGCCTTTGTAACCCTCATGGATCGCCTGCTGCACGGAACGTCCGTTGCGCAGCTCTTCCTTGATACGTTCGTTGATCAGTACGTTAGCATCGACCGCGACCGCCAGCGTCAACACGATACCGGCAATACCCGGCATGGTTAGCGTGGCACCCGGCAGCAGCGACATGATACCGACGATCAGGATCAGGTTGGCGATCAGCGCACTGGTCGCTACCAGGCCCATTTTCTTATAGAACAGCACCATAAAGATGATTGAGGCAAGCAGGCCCCACAGGCAGGCTTCCAGACCCTGAGTGATATTCTGCGCACCCATGGTCGGGCCAATGGTACGCTCTTCAACAATCTGGATCGGCGCAATCAGCGCACCGGCACGCAGCAGCAGCGATAGCTGACGGGCTTCGTTCGGGTTGCCAATGCCGGTAATACGGAAGCTGTTACCCAGTCGCGACTGGATGTTAGCAACGTTAATCACCTCTTCCTGCTTCTCAAGGATCGCACGGCCGGTGGCGTCTTTCTTCCCGCTGTCTTTGTATTCAACAAACAGCGTGGCCATCGCTTTACCGACGTTATCTTTAGAGAAGTTGGACATGATATTACCGCCCGCGCTGTCCAGCGAGATATTCACCTGCGGCTGGCCGTATTCGTCGGTGCTGGAGGTTGAATCGGTAATATGGTCACCGGTCAGGATCACCCGCTTGTACAGCGCAATCGGCTGGCCATCACGGGTATCTTTCACTTCGGAATCGCCCGGCACGCGGCCGTTCGCCGCCGCAGTAGCGTCAACGTTGGTGTTCACCAGACGGAACTCGAGGGTGGCCGTCGCGCCCAGAATCTCTTTCGCGCGCGCGGTGTCCTGAATACCCGGCAGTTCAACCACAATGCGGTCAGCACCCTGGCGCTGAACTAAGGGTTCAGCCACGCCCAGCTGGTTGACACGGTTACGCAGGATGGTGATGTTCTGCTGAACCGCATATTCACGGGCTTCACGCAGGCGTTCATCGGTCATCACCGCCGTCAGCGCGTTGCTGCCGCTGCTGTTAATCACCATATCGCGATGCAGGCCGGTCAGATAAGTCACCGCATGGTTACGCGCGTCAGCGTCACGGAAACGAATTTCCAGACCCCAGTTATCGGTCTTGCGCACGTTAACGTAAGGAATGTTTTTATCGCGCAGCCCGCTGCGCAGGTTGTCGATGTTCTGCTCCTGGAGCTTGCCCAGAGCGGTATCCATATCGACTTCCATCAGGAAGTGCACGCCGCCACGCAGATCAAGGCCGAGTTTCATCGGTTCTGCGGACAGCAGGGTAAGCCAGGTTGGCGTCGCCGGAGCAAGGTTCAGCGCCACAACGTAGTTTTCACCGAGTGCTTTGGTAATCGCTTCACGGGCGCGCAGCTGCACGTCAGTGTTAGCAAAACGCGCCAGGATAGCACCGTTCTCCAGAGCGACAGATTTGCTCTGAATATTGTCTTCTTTTAATGCGTTCTGAATCTGACCCAGCGTTTGCTCACTGGCGGCGCTTCCGCGCGCGCCAGTGATCTGAACAGCCGGATCCTCACCATAAAGGTTGGGCAGCGCATACAGCAGGCCGACGAGTAATACGACGACCAGCATGATGTACTTCCACAAAGGATAACGGTTTAACACGGCAGTTCCCTTAGGGAAAACGGTAAAATTACAGCGCCTTCATCGAACCTTTCGGCAGAACGGCAGCTACGAAGTCACGTTTGACCACAACTTCAGTGGTCTCGTTCAGCGCGATAGCAACATAACCGGTTTCAGCAACTTTCGTTACACGGCCGACCAGGCCACCGGTGGTCAGCACTTCATCACCCTTGGAGATAGAGTCCATCAGTTTTTTGTGCTCTTTCGCACGCTTTTGCTGAGGGCGCAGGATCATGAAGTAGAAAATCAGACCAAATACGACCAGCATAATCACCAGAGAATACGGACTTCCCTGAGATGGAGCTGCAGCAGCCACGGCATCAGAAATGAACAAGCTCATTAAATTTCCCTCATTGTTTAATTATCAGACGTTAATGGCGGAACCGCCTTGCCCGTCCGTTGGTAGAATTCGGTAACAAAGTGCTCTAATTTACCCTCTTCAATGGCCTGACGTAAACCCGCCATTAAACGCTGGTAATAACGCAGATTGTGGATGGTGTTAAGACGCGCACCCAGAATTTCGTTACAGCGGTCAAGATGGTAAAGATAAGCACGGCTGTAATTGCGACAAGTGTAACAGTCACACTCGGCATCCAGCGGGGACGTGTCGTCTTTGTGTTTGGCGTTGCGGATTTTAACCACGCCATCGGTCACAAACAGGTGACCGTTACGCGCGTTGCGGGTTGGCATCACACAGTCAAACATATCGATACCGCGACGCACGCCTTCAACCAGATCTTCCGGCTTGCCCACGCCCATCAGGTAACGCGGCTTGTCCTGCGGCAGCTGCGGGCAGACATGCTCAAGGATCCGGTGCATATCGTCCTTCGGCTCACCCACTGCCAGGCCGCCAACAGCGTACCCATCAAAGCCGATGTCCACCAGCCCTTTCACCGAGACATCTCGTAAATCTTCGTAAACACTACCCTGAATAATGCCAAATAAGGCGTTTTTATTCCCCAGCGAGTCGTGACGGTCGCGGCTGCGCTGCGCCCAGCGTAACGACATCTCCATCGAGCGCTTGGCATAATCCCAGTCGGCCGGGTACGGGGTACATTCGTCAAAGATCATCACGATGTCAGAGCCGAGATCGAACTGGATCTCCATCGATTTTTCCGGGTCGAGGAAGATCGCATCACCGTTGATCGGATTGCGGAAGTGCACGCCCTTTTCGGTAATTTTACGAATATCGCCGAGGCTGAACACCTGGAAGCCGCCGGAATCGGTGAGGATTGGCCCTTTCCACTGCATAAAATCGTGCAGATCGCCGTGCAACTTCATGATCTCCTGGCCCGGGCGCAGCCACAGGTGGAAGGTGTTGCCGAGGATGATCTGTGCGCCGGTCTCCTGCACTTCTTCCGGGGTCATACCTTTGACGGTGCCGTAGGTGCCCACCGGCATAAAGGCCGGGGTTTCAACCACGCCACGGTCAAAGACCAGGCGGCCACGGCGCGCGCGGCCGTCGGTAGTGTCTAGTTCAAACTTCATGTTGCCTCCATCAGAGAAACAATCTGATGATTAAGTTAACCGGCGCGAATCGGGGTTCACACCGGTGGAATCAGAACCGGGCCAGCGCCCGGCTCTCAGGAAATGGGCTGACCGGGGATTTCGCTAAACGCCCGCTCGTTGCGGGTGATAAACATCGCGTCACCGTAGCTGAAGAAACGGTACTGTTCGGCGACTGCCTGCCGATAGGCGTGCATGGTGTTACGGTAACCGGCAAACGCGGAAACCAGCATAATCAGCGTTGACTCAGGCAGGTGGAAGTTAGTCACCAGCACGTCAATCACCTGATAGTGATAGCCCGGGTAGATAAAGATTTTGGTGTCGCCGAAGAACGGCGCAATCAGCGCATCGCCCGCCGCCTGCGCCGCGCTCTCCAGCGAACGTACCGAGGTGGTGCCGACGGCGATCACCCGGTTGCCGCGCGCTTTACAGGCCAGCACGGCGTCAACCACGTCCTGAGGAACCTCGGCATATTCGGCGTGCATGATATGGTCTTCAATGCTGTCCACCCGCACCGGCTGGAAGGTACCCGCGCCGACGTGCAGAGTAACAAAGGCGCTCTCCACGCCCTTTTCGCGCAGTGCAGCCAGCAGCGGCTCATCGAAATGCAGGCCGGCCGTCGGCGCGGCGACCGCACCCGGCTTCTGACTGTAAACGGTCTGATAGAGTTCGCGGTCGGCGTCTTCATCCGGGCGGTCGATATACGGCGGCAGCGGCATATGGCCGATGGCATTAAGGATATCCAGCACCGGGCGATTATCGTTAAATTCGATTTCAAACAGCGCGTCGTGGCGGGCGGTCATGGTGGCCTGCACGCTTTCATCTTCTCCCAGCAGCAGTTCGCTGCCCGGCTTCGGCGCTTTAGAGGAGCGCACGTGCGCCAGCACGCGCTTATCATCCAGCATGCGCTCGACCAGCACTTCAATTTTTCCGCCGCTGGCCTTGCGGCCAAAAATACGCGCCGGGATCACCCGCGTGTTGTTAAACACCAGCAGGTCGCCGGGATTGAGCTTGTCCAGAAGGTCCGTAAATACACCGTGCTGCAGCGCGCCATCTTCACCGTTCAGCGACAGTAAACGGCAGCCGCTGCGCTGCGCCTGTGGGTAGTGGGCAATCAGGGATTCAGGTAACTCAAAAGCAAAATCGGCAACGCGCATGGTCAGTCACAGTCAGGGAAATCAGGGCGCATATTCTAGCTGAAATCCGACTGAAAACCCAAAGAAATGGGATATAGTAAGCGGATGAACTATTTAGCCCACCTTCATCTGGCATCGCTGGCCAACAGCTCGCTGCTCGGCAATATCATGGCTGACTATGTGCGCGGCAATCCTTATACGCAGTGGTCGACCGATGTTGCCGACGGTATCGCCCTGCACCGCCGCATCGACGCGCTGACCGATTCGCTGCCGGAGGTGCGCGAGGCGCGGGGGTGGTTCCGCGCCGAAACCCGCCGCGTCTCACCGATTACCCTTGACGTGGTGTGGGACCATTTCCTGTCACATCACTGGGATAAGCTGGTACCTGAGGTGGCGTTGCCCGATTTCCTCGCCGACGCGCAGCGCACTATCACGCCCGATCTGGCCAATACTCCCGAGCGTTTTCAGCAGCTTAACCATTACCTGTGGCAGGATCGCTGGATGGAGCGCTACGCTGACGCCGGGTATTTGCAAAAGGTGCTGCAGGGTATGGCCAGCCGTCGACCGCGGCTGGCGGCGCTGGCGGAGAGCTATCAGGATTTCGCCGAGCATTATCATCAGCTTGAGGCGCTTTTCTGGCAGCTCTACCCACGAATGATGCGCCAGGCCGCCGACGGCACGCTGTGAGAAGAAGCGCAGCTTTGGCGCTTGCCCTTTTTCTTAAAAAGGTTATTTTATAAAACTGCTTTTTAATAACTCGCCTTTTGATAGGCACAGCCTATACGATCAATCGGCGGATTACGCTGGTTCCCGGCAGGATGTTACCCGTATACTTCACGCGTCTTGTCACATTTACTATCCACTAACCTTTTACAGGAGTGAACATGGTCCTGGTAACTCGCCCAGCCCCTGATTTTACTGCCGCTGCCGTACTGGGCAACGGTGAAATCGTTGAAAACTTCAACTTTAAAAAACACACCGCTGGTAAAGCCACCGTTGTGTTCTTTTGGCCAATGGACTTCACCTTCGTCTGCCCTTCTGAGCTGATCGCGTTCGACAAGCGTTATGCTGAATTCCAGAAGCGTGGCGTGGAAGTGGTTGGCGTCTCATTCGACTCCGAATTCGTACACAACGCGTGGCGTAAAACCCCGGTTGATAAAGGCGGCATCGGCGAAGTGCAGTATGCGATGGTGGCCGACATCAAACGCGAAATCCAGAAAGCTTACGGTATCGAACATCCGGATGCAGGCGTTGCGCTGCGCGGTTCGTTCCTGATCGACAAAGCCGGTGTGGTTCGCCACCAGGTGGTTAACGATCTGCCGCTGGGCCGTAACGTTGACGAAATGCTGCGTATGGTTGACGCGCTGCAGTTCCACGAAGAGCACGGCGAAGTGTGCCCGGCTCAGTGGGAAAAAGGCAAAGAAGGTATGGGCGCATCGCCGGAAGGCGTGGCTAAATACCTGTCTGAGAACGCCGCTAAGCTGTAATCTCAACGCGTTAAAAAAACCGCTACGGCGGTTTTTTTTTGCCTGATTGTCCGCGGTGCCTTTTGTCGTTCCTCTTTTTCGCCTGTCCGTTTGCCGGTGCCCTTAACGTGCTGATCCGGTCATCTGCCTGCGTATTACGTGCCTGCCTGCTGACCTGTACACGCCATTCTCGTTCGCGTTCATTGCACAATTTGTGGTCATGCTCACGGAAAGTTATTCACTGATTCATCATCATTCGCATACCCCTGCTGGTCAGGGATTTTTTGGAGCACTAATTGCACACGTGTGCAAACAGGCGCTCCCCTTTGCCCGACAGGCGGCAGTTAAACCCGGTTTACGCCTGTGCATCGCTGGCAGGAGCATCCTGCCTTCATCTGCAAGGAAAAAACATATGATAACCCGACACAAATTCTGGCCGCGCCTGATGATAATCGCGGCAACCGGCCTCGCCAGCCACGCTGCTCTGGCGGGTGACTACGTGCTGGAAAAAGTGGTGGAGATCAGCCGCCACGGCGTGCGTCCGCCAACGCCTGACAACACCAAAGCGATGGAGGCCGGCAGCGATCGCCGCTGGCCGGGGTGGCTTACCGCCGATGGCGAGTTGACCGGCCACGGCTATGCGGCAGCGGCGCTGAAGGGGCAGTATGAAGCGGCGGGCTGGCGACAGGCCGGATTGCTGACAGCGGGCTGCCCGCAGCCCGGTACGCTGTTTGTCTGGGCCAGCCCGATGCAGCGCACCCGCGCCACCGCGAAAGCGCTGACCGACGGGGCCTTCCCCGGCTGCGGGGTGGCGGTGCACAGCGTGGCGGGCGACAGCGATCCGCTGTTTCAGATCGATAAGATGGGCCTGGCACCGCTGGACAGCGCCAAAGCGCTGGCCGGCATCAACGCAGCAATGGGCGGCAGCGTCGAACAGGCACAACAGCGCGCCACCGCAGATATCGCCCGCATGAAGGCGGCGGTCTGCCTGCCCGGCACTCCCTGCCCGGTGTTTGACCAGCCCTGGTCCATTAAACAGGGCAAGGATGGTCGCTTTGACGTTAAAGGACTCTCTACCTTGTCAAATATGGCAGAGACCTTCCGCCTGGCCTGGAGTGAAAATATTCCGGCTGAACAGGTGGCATTTGGCCATGTACACTCAGCTGATGAGGTTGCCCGCCTGATGCCGTTGCTGACTGCCAAATATGACTACACCAGCGATGTCCCCTATATCGCCCGGCGTAACGGCTCGGTGCTGATGGATCAGATCGCCAAAGCGCTGGCGCAGGGCGTTACCCCACAGCAGGATGCCCCGCCGGATGTACACTGGCTGCTCTATGTGGCACACGACACCAACATCTCCTGGCTGCGCACCATGCTCGGTTTCAGCTGGCAGCTGGCCAACTATCCGCGCGGTAATATCCCGCCAGCCGGCAGTCTGGTCTTCGAACGCTGGCGCGACGGCAAGAGCGGCCAGCGCTTTATCCGCCTCTACTTCCAGGCGCAAACCCTCGACCAGATCCGCAACCTCATCCCGCTTAACGGTCCGCAGGCGCTGGTCCGGAAAGAGTTTACAGCGCAGGACTGCCGGGTGACCGATGTCGGCGTGTTGTGTCCTTATCAGAGCATGCAGAAGATGATTAACCGCAGCATTGACCGCAGCGCACTGACAACGGTCAGCTACCGGTCGGAATAATCCCCTGTTGGTTCAGCAGCCACTGCGCAAATGCCTTAAGCGGTTCACTGCTGAGTTCAATGGCCTGCGGCAGGATCAGACTGAACGTTTTAGCGACTGAGCTTGCCGCAGGCCAGGGGGCGACCAGCGTCCCCGCAGCCAGCTCGTTTTCCACGTACAGCCGCGGCACCAGCGCCACACCCAGCCCGGCCAGCGCGGCTTCGATCAGCATGGCGTGCAGATCGAAGCGGGCTCCGATGGCGGGATGGCTCAGCGGGATGCCGGTCTCCCGCGCGTAGTGTTGCCAGGCATCAGGATTCTGTCGCCGGTGCAGGCGTGGTAGTCGATCAAGCTCCTGACTTTCGCTGCCAGCCACCAGCAGTTGCGGGTGGCAGACCGGAATCAGCACCTCATGGATCAGCGGGCAGCTGACCATTCCCGTCCAGGCCGGATGCGCAAAATGAATGGCTGCGTCAAATCCGCTCTCGGCCAGCACAAAGGGGGCCATGCGTTCAGCAAGATGCACAGTAATTTGCGGATACGCCTGCCGAAAGTCTGGCAGACGCGGAATCAGCCACTTCATCGCAAACGTCGGGGTCACGGCGATCTCCAGGCTGGCGCTGTCACCGGGCTGTCCCATCAGGTACCGGCTGTCACGCTCCAGACGGTCCAACAGTTCGCGCACCTGCGCGGCGTAGCGTTCACTTCCGGGTAGCAGCCGCACGCGATTGCCGGTTCTGTCAAACAGCGCTACCCCGAGAAATTTTTCCAGCCGGGAAATCTGCCGGCTGATCGCGCCTTCCGTAAGAGAAAGCTCGCTGGCGGCACGCGCAAAGCTGCCGTGTCGCGCCGCCGCTTCGAAGGCAATAAGCGAGCTGTTGCTGGGAACTTTTCTGCGCATAAAGGGCTGACCTGTCACACCTTGATTTTTTGTCATGAATGCCTGTCAAAATATCGCTTACCGGGCTGATTTCAAAGCGTTAACCTTACAGAACATCACGCTACCTACCCGTCGCGCCATCTCTTCTAATCAGGAACCTCCCAATGACCTTAATGACACCACCCGGCATGCAGAGTGGCGACTATTCCGTTGTTGCCATCAGCGACGGCTACCTTTCCGCCAGTCTGGATCTGCTTTCGGGTATCACTTGCCAGGATGCAGCAGCCTTGCAGCAGCAAGCCGGCATCAGCGATCCCTCTGCCGTGCATATCAACTGCTATCTTTTGCGCGGCCGTGGCCGCACGGTGCTGATAGATGCCGGTGCAGGAGGGATTAATCAGTGGGGGGGCAATCTCCAGGTTAATCTTGCACGTGCTGGCGTACAACCCGCGGAGATTGACACTATTTTGCTCACCCACGCCCATCCTGACCATATCGGTGGGCTTTTGAATGCCTCAGGTGAAGCGGCGTTTCCCGGCGCTGAACTGGTGATACAGCAACGTGAGGTCACTTTCTGGCAGGATGACGCCAACCTGAGCCGGGCCAGCCAGCGGGCGCGCGGCAACTTCCTTTTCGCGCGTAAGGTGTTCGACCGCTATCGTCAGCGAACGCGCACCTTTAACGCTAATGAGGTTCTCCCCGGCATTAGCGGCATCCCCCTGCCGGGACATACTGCCGGGCATTCCGGCTATCGTATTGAGTCGGGTAATGAAAGTCTGTTGGTCTGGGGGGATATCGTCCACTTTCCTTCCGTTCAGATCGCGCATCCGGCGGTCTCAATCGCGTTTGATCTGGATCCACAGCTCGCCGCTGAAACTCGCCTGAAACTGTTAGACCAGGCCTGTTCCGAACAGCTGCTAATTGCCGGGATGCATCTTGATGAGCGCGGATTCACCCGCATTGAGCGCAGGGGCAACCGCTGGAGAATGTCATCATAAAAAAACGGCGCGAACCGGTTTCACCCGCTTCGCGCCGCATTGTTCAGCGTTAACGACAGATTACGCCGTACGGCGCTTCACCCACTGCCAGCTCAGCACCAGCAACGCTATCCACACAATACCGACATAGAGTGATATGCGGGTATCCGGGAAGTAACCAATCAGCCCGATAATCAACGCAAGGAACAGGATCCCCACCACGGCTATAGGGGTACCGCCCGGCAGGGCAAATTTCAGCGCCTTACGCTGTTCTGCGTTCAGCGAGCGGCGGAAACCGATCTGGGAAAACAGGATCATAATCCACACCCATACGGTCGCAAAGGTCGCCAGTGAAGCGATAGCCAGAAAGACTTTTTGCGGCATCAGATAATTAAGCCCCACCGCAACCAGCATCGCTGCCATCATCGTCAGCACGGTTAGCCACGGCGCCCCGTTGCGGGTTACGCGGGTAAAGGCCTGCGGTGCCTGGCGCTGCCCGGCCATGCCGTGCAGCATGCGGCCAACGCCAAATACATCGCCGTTAATCGCCGACAGCGATGCGGTAATCACCACAAAGTTGAGGATTGCCGCGGCCCCCGCAATACCCATATGCTGGAAAGTCAGCACAAACGGGCTGCCCGTGGTGCCAACCAGATTCCACGGGTAAATCGACATGATCACAAACAGCGTACCGACATAGAACACCAGAATACGCAACGGCACGGTATTGACCGCGTTGGGAATAGAAATTTCCGGGTTCTTTGCCTCACCGGCGGTGATGCCGATAATTTCAATACCGCCAAAGGCAAACATCACCACCTGCAGCGACAGCAGCGTCCCGATCCAGCCGTTAGGGAAGAAGCCACCGTTACTCCACAGGTTACTGATGCCGGTAGGCTGGCCGCCGTTACCAATGCCCCAGATAATGATGCCGAGCCCGGCTAAAATCATCAGAATAATGGTAACGACCTTGAACAGCGACAGCCAGAACTCCATTTCGCCAAACAGTTTTACCGTCGCCAGATTAAGGGCTCCGATAACCAGCACCACGCTCAATACCCAGATCCACTGCGGTACATCCGGGAACCAGAACCCCATATAGATACCGAACGCGGTAACGTCAGCAATGGCGACAATCAGGATTTCGAAGCAGTAGGTCCAGCCGGTGATATAACCGGCCAGTGGCCCCAGATAATCGTTGGCATAACGCGAGAAGGAGCTGGACTGCGGGTTATTCACCGACATTTCGCCAAGGGCCCGCATAATAAGATACGCCACCGCGCCGCCCACGATGTAGGCCAGCAGCACGCTGGGGCCGGCCATCTTAATGGCATCGGCAGAGCCGTAGAACAGCCCGGTGCCGATTGCCGAGCCCAGCGCAATAAAGCGAATGTGCCGGTTACTCAGTCCTTGCTTGAGATTGGTATTTTTCATCTTCCACCTGTCTGCCCCCTTAACCGTTGGGGGCAAGGGGGAAAATTACACGCTATTGCTGATGTGCGGTAACGGACTGGCGGGCTGACAGACGATCGTAAATCGCCACCAGCACCAACATCGCCAGAGAAGGCGGCAGCCAGGCCAGACCCTGATCGGCCAGCGGCAGATTTTGGGCGAAGGCAGGCAGCAGCTCTTTAAATGCCGTTGTTTTAATCGCATCAACAATACCGAACAGCAGGCTTACCAGCATGGTTGGTGCGATAATCCGCACGCTTTTCTTCCACCAATTCAGGGTAAAGCTTAACAGCACCAGCACGATGCACGGCGGGTAAATCGCGGTTAATACCGGAATGGAAAACTGGATTAAATGACTGAGCCCGAGGTTGGACACCACCATAGAGAACAGGCCTAGAATAAAGACCAGCTGACGATAGGTAAGTGGTAAAAGATGCTCAAAAAATTCAGCGCAGGCGCAGGTCAGGCCGACGGCGGTCACCATGCAGGCAACAAAGATCAACGCAGCGAGGAAGAAGCTGCCCATCCCGCCAAAGGTATGCTGGACGTACGCGTGCAGGATCGCCGCACCGTTAGCGGTCTGATCAACGATTGATGCGCTGTCAGAACCCAGCTTAAACAGGGCAAGATAGACCAGCGTCAGGCCGATACCGGCGATCAGACCGGCGATCACCGTATATCGGGTGAGCAGTTTCGCTTCGCTGATGCCGCGCGAACGGGCAGCGTTAACGATAACGATACCGAACACCAGCGCGCCCAGCGTATCCATGGTCAGATAGCCGTTAACAAAGCCGCTGGAGAAGGCCGCACGCTGATAATCCGCGTTTGCCGGCGCAAGGCCACCGGCTGGCCACAGCAGCGCCGCTACGCCCAGCACCGCCAGCGCAATGATTTTTAGCGGTGCCAGCACGTGGCCCACGGTATCCAGCAGTTTGCCCGGATAGAGCGAAATGCCGATCACCAGCACAAAATAGATCAGACTGTAGATAAACAGCGGCATAGCACCGTCGCCGGTCAGCGGCGCAATGCCCATTTCAAATGAAACGGTGGCGGTGCGCGGCGTGGCAAACAGCGGGCCAACGGCCAGGTAGCAGACGGTAGCCAGTACCAGGCCTGCAGCCTTGCCGATCGGTGAGCTGAGGGCATCGATGCCGCCGCCCACGCGCGCCAGCGCAATAACGGTAATGACCGGCAGGCCAACGGCGGTGATCAGAAAGCCGATCGCTGCCGTCCAGACGTGTTCACCGGACTGAATGCCAACCATCGGCGGGAAAATGATGTTTCCGGCCCCGACAAACAGGGCAAAGGTCATAAAGCCCAGAGCCAGAATATCTTTAGATGTTAAACGATGCGTCATAAGAAGCGTGCTGCCTGTACTGGTGTTAAAGATCGTGATGTCAGTTATATCGCCCTGTTTTCTCTAAAAACGTCGCCAAATCAGTTCAATGCAGTGTAATACACTTTACTGAGCGCTAACTGGCAGCGAATTTGAGGTTTTTATTCTCAATATGCAGGGGGATAACGAAAAAACGGGGCTAAGTAGAACGTTTATAGCGGAGAAAGGCAAGACGGGATCTAAAAAGCAGAAGGATATAGCGCAAAAAACCGCATACCTGGTGAATAACCGTAACTTATGCAAAGAACACGTTACATGATTTGTATTTTTTTCAACCGTAGCGGGGTTAATTTCCGCACCATTTACCCTACATATGCACAAAAGGCGCGGAAAACCGCGCCCTGTACACAAAACGGTGCAGTGGTTACCAGACGCGTTGCGCCACTTCGACCACCCGCTGCAGCTTGGCCCACTGCTGCTCTTCCGTCAGACTATTGCCCTCTTCGGTAGAGGCAAAGCCGCACTGCGGGCTGAGGCAAATCTGGTCGAGACTGACGTACTTCGCCGCTTCAGCGATGCGTTTTTCCACCGATTCCACGGCTTCCAGCTCGCCAGTTTTGGTGGTAATCAGCCCCAGCACCACCTGCTGCCTGCCCGGTTTGATGAAGCGCAGCGGCTCAAAACCACCGGCGCGCTCATTATCGTACTCAAGGAAGAAGGCGTCGATGTTCACGCCGCCAAACAGCAGTTCAGCTACCGGCTCATAGCCGCCTTCAGAGATCCAGGTCGAGCGGAAATTACCGCGGCAAACGTGCAGACCAATAATCAGATCGTCCGGTTTGCCTTCCAGCGCCTTGTTCAGTACCCGGGCATAGGTCTCAGCCAGCTGCTGCGGGTCGTCACCGCGCTCGCGGATCTGGCGTTTCTGATCGTCTGAGCACAGGTAGGCCCAGACGGTATCATCCAGCTGCAGATAGCGACAGCCTGCGTCATAAAACGCTTTGATCGCGTCCCGATACGTTTGCGCCAGGTCGTCAAAATAGACGTCCAGATCGGGATAGACCGTCTCATCAATCACCTTACGACCACCGCGGAAGTGCAGCACGCTCGGACTTGGGATAGTCATTTTCGCCACAGCATCACCGCTGATGCTCTGCAGGAAGCGGAAATCTTCCAGCATTGGATGGTTGCTGAAACCCAGCCTGCCGGTGACTTTAACGCCACGGGCTTTGGTCTGCACGCCGTTGAACTGAATGCCCTGCTCAGCTTCATAGCGCTCCACGCCGTCCAGGCCGTCGAAGAAATCAAAGTGCCACCAGGCACGGCGGAATTCACCGTCGGTCACCACCTGCAGACCGCATTCGCGCTGCTTTGCCACCACCTTGCGGATCTCCTGGTCTTCCACGCGGCGCAGTTCGGCGGCGTCAATCACGCCGGCTTCAAACTGCTTGCGCGCCTGTTTGATTGCAGCAGGACGCAGATAGCTGCCGACGACTTCGGCGCGGTACGGGGTGAAGGTGCTCATAGAATTTTCTCCTTGCTACCGGGCGCGTAATTTAGCGGCGGTATAGTTACACTGCGTTAACTATGGACGTCTGGATGTCTATATATCTGCTGTTAAGAGTGTCATGAGAAGGTCATCGCCGCAAACGAGGAAAATTCACCATAATTGAAAAAAATTCATGTTACAGGGCCGACTGACCAAAAGGCGCAGGATGCTCAGAGGCGTGCACCCTTTTCTGTATTGACCTTAGCCAGTGGCAAATAAATCAGCCCGGCGCAGCGTGCCGCCCTGCTGTAAAGAGGATGAAGAGGAGTATGAAACCGGCTACGGTCTGCAGACCGTTTGCCGTCAGAGAGTTCAGGGTTCCAGCAGCGCCAGCGCCTGCCGCCGCTGGGCTTCGGAGAGGGGCAGATAACCGGACTGGCTGACCTGCGCCTGCCCTTCGGCAGACAGCGCCAGCCGCAGGAAGGTGGCGGTCAGCGGTTCCAGCGGCTTGCCGGGCCGTTTGTTAACGTAGATGTAGAGTGGGCGCGCGTAAGGATAACGGCCGCTGCGGATATTGTCAGAGGTCGGCGCAATCCAGTCGCTGCCGCTGCGTGCCACCGGCACCGTTTTCACCCCGCTGATATGAAAACCGGCGCTGGCGTAACCAATGCCGTTCAGCGTGCCGGCAACCGCCTGCACCACTGCCGCAGATCCCGGATATTCACCGACGTCGTTGCGGAAATCACCGTTACACAGCGCCTGCTGTTTAAAGAATCCCCAGGTGCCCGAAGCCGAGTTACGACCAAAGCGCTGCAGGCTGCGCGCGGCCCACCCCGGCTGCGTCAGCTGCAGATCTCCCCAGCGGGCTGGCGAGGTGGGTGAACCGCAGTTGCGGGTCACGGAGAAGATCGCGTCCAGCTGCTCAACGTTCAGCCCCGGCAGCGGATTGTCCTGGTTCACCACCACCACCAGTGCGTCCAGCGCCACCGGCACGGCCAGCGGCAGGTAGCCGTAGCTGTCTTCAAACAGCTGGCGCTCGGCGGTCTGCATCGGGCGGCTCATCGCCCCCAGCTGCGCCGCCCCGGCCGCCAGCGCGGTGGGCGCGGTGGACGAGCCCGCCGCCTGGATCTGCACGTTAATCCCCGGGTACTGACGGCTGAAGCTTTCCCCCCAGACGGCCATCAGGTTACCGAGGGTGTCTGACCCTACGCTGGTCAGGTTACCGGCCAGCATCCCCTCGCGCGCCGGCGTCAGCGGAGTGAACAATAACATCAGTAGTGCAAACAGCGTTTTCATCAACAGCGACTCACCAGAGTTAACCCAGCGCATTCTCAACCCGATCGGCGGTAACAATCAACCTTGGCGGCAACTGAAAGCTGAAACAGGTCTCTTTGCCCGGCTGGCTGGTAATATCCAGCCGGGCGTTATGGTGGCTGAGCGCGTGCTTTACGATCGCCAGCCCCAGCCCGCTGCCGCCGGTGTTGCGCGAGCGCGCCTTATCCACCCGGTAGAAGCGTTCGGTCAGGCGCGGGATATGCTCGGCGGCAATCCCCGGCCCGTTATCCTTCACCGCAAACACCGGCCCCTGCGCGGTACGCAGCCAGCTAACGTCAATCTGCGTGCCGGATGGCGTATGGTTGACGGCGTTATAGACCAGGTTGGAGATCGCACTCCGCAGCTGATCGTCGTTGCCGAATACCTTCAGGTGCGGGTCGGTATGGAAGTGAATCTCATGGCGGCCGTTGCTCAGCGTTTCCGCCTCGCGCTGCAGGATGCGCAGCATCAGCGGCACGTCGACCTTCTCCTGCAGATCCAGCGTCGGTGCCGCTTCGATGCGCGACAACGTCAGCAGCTGGCTGACCAGGCTGTCCATGCGTTTCGCCTGCTCCTGCATGGTGTGCAGGGCCTTATCACGCAGGCTGCCCTCCAGCACCGAATCGTTCATCATCTCCAGGTAGCCCTGCAGTACCGTCAGCGGCGTGCGCAGTTCGTGGCTGACGTTGGCGAAGAAGTTACGCCGCGCGCCTTCCAGCTGGTGCTTCTGGGTCACGTCGCGGGCCACCATCAGCCACTGCCCTTCGGTGTAAGGCATCACGCGGAACTCAAGGTGGCGCTGGTTATTGAGGATCAGGGTGAGAGGACGGGAGAAATCGCGCTGGCGCAGGTAGCGGGTAAATTCAGGATAACGCAGCAGGTTGAGGATATTCTGCCCGTTGTCCTCCGGCCAGCGCAGGTTCAGCAGCTGCTGGGCGAGACCGTTACACCAGAAAATGGTGCCCTCTTCGGTGGTCAGCACCACCGCATCCGGCAGCGATTCCGCCCCGCTGCGAAAGCGTTTAATCAGATGCCCCAGCTCGCGACGACGACGACGGTTACGCGCCTGCATCTGATACAGGCCGTAAAACAGCGGTTCCCAGCTGCCGCGCCCGCTCGGCGGCGTCATGCTGCGATCCACCCACAGCCAGTGGGAAAGCCGGAGTAAATTGTTGAAATGAAAACCCAGCACGCAGAGCACTGAGACCAACAGCAGCCAGGGCAGCCAGCCCGTCAGCAGCCCGATAAAAACGGCGGGCAGGCTGGCGAGCAGCAGCTCAAGCAATAATCTCTTCCAGGAGAGGCGTTCCAACACGGTTCAGACTCCAGCATGAACACTCAATAGCGGGCAGAGAAACGATAACCTGTTCCGCGAACCGTTTGCACCATGCGATCGTGCCCGGTCAGTTCCAGCGCCTTGCGCAGCCGGCGAATATGCACGTCAACGGTGCGATCTTCAACGTAAACGTTAGTTCCCCACACGTGGTTTAGCAACTGCTCACGGCTGTAGACGCGCTCGGGGTGGGTCATAAAGAAGTGCAGCAGTTTGTACTCGGTCGGCCCCATCTCCAGCGGCTGGGTGTCGGACATCACCCGGTGCGAGGAGGGATCGAGGCTAAGCCCCTGAATTTCAATCACCTCCTCCACCGCCATCGGGGAGATGCGGCGCATCACGGCTTTAATGCGTGCCACCAGCTCCTTCGGCGAGAACGGCTTGGTAATGTAATCATCCGCGCCCACTTCCAGCCCGCGCACGCGGTCTTCCTCTTCACCGCGCGCGGTCAGCATCATCACCGGAATATCGCGGGTCATCGCTTCACGCTTAAGATGTTTGATAAACTGAATTCCGGAACCGCCGGGTAACATCCAGTCCAGCAGAATCAAATCGGGCCAGGGTTCGATCAGCAGGCTGACCGCGCTGTCATAATCCTCAGCTTCGATTGGCTGGTAGTCATTTTGCTCAAGAACGAAACACAACATCTCGCGGATTGGGGCTTCATCTTCTACTACCAGAATGCGCTTAGCCATTATTGCTCCTGCTCGGGTGACAAAAAGTCACGGGTTTATGCGGCGCCATTATGCGTCAGTTTTATGACACTTTTATGAAAAAAGCACCCGATAAATGACAGTTCACTGCGGCCCCACAGCCCACGGGTTATCAATGGTTTGCCAGCGGCACAATGTTTATAATCAGTCTCACGCTTTTCCGCCATGCAGGGAGTTTCATGCGCATCATTCATACCGCCGACTGGCATCTCGGGCAGTTTTTTTATACCAAAAGCCGGGCAGCCGAACATCAGGCCTTTCTTGACTGGCTGCTGGAGCAGGCCGAGGCGCAGCAGGCGGATGCCATTATCGTCGCAGGCGATATTTTCGACACGGGTTCACCGCCCAGCTATGCCCGCGAGCTGTACAACCGCTTTATCGTCAGGCTGCAACCCACCGGCTGCCAGCTGATCGTGCTGGGCGGCAACCATGACTCCGTCGCTATGCTCAACGAATCCCGCGAGCTGCTGGCCTGCCTGAATACCCGAGTGATAGCCGCCGCCGGTGACGACATCGCCGGGCAGGTGCTGCTGCTCAACCAGCGCGACGGGCAGCCCGGCGCGCTGCTGTGCGCCATTCCGTTCCTGCGGCCGCGCGATATCCTGCACAGCCAGAGCGGGCAGTCGGGGCGCGAGAAGCAGCTCAGCCTGCTGGAGGCGATCGCCGGACACTATCAGCAGTGCTGGCAGGAGGCGCTGGCCCGGCGTGAGGCCCTCGGCGTGACGCTGCCGATTATTGCCACCGGTCACCTGACCACCCTCGGCGTCACCAAAAGTGACGCGGTGCGCGATATCTACATCGGCACGCTCGACGCGTTTCCGGCCGACGCGTTTCCGCCCGCCGACTATATCGCCCTCGGCCATATTCACCGCGCCCAACGCATCGCCAACAGCGAGCATATCCGCTACAGCGGATCGCCCATCCCGCTAAGCTTCGATGAGCTCGGTAAGGAAAAGAGCGTCTTTCTTGTTGATTTCTCTCAGGGAAAACTCAGCAGCGTCACCCCGCTGGCCATCCCCGCGTTTCAGCCGATGCAGATGATCAAAGGGTCGCTGGCGGAGATTGAACAGCAGCTGGCCGCCGTGCAGCCGCACCCGAGCGGCAGGCCGGTCTGGCTGGATATTGAGATCGTCACCGACACCTGGCTGAGCGACCTGCAGCGCCATATTCAGCAGCTGACCGAAGCGCTGCCGGTCGAGGTGATTCTGCTGCGCCGCAGCCGCGAACAGCGGGAGAAAAACCTTGCCCGCCAGCAGAACGAAACCCTGAGCGAGCTGAGCGTGGAAGAGGTGTTCGCCCGCCGCCTGGCGCTGGAAGAGGAAACCCCGGAGCGGCTGGCACGCGCCGGCGTGCTGTTTGCGCAGACCCTGGAAGCGGTGCGCCACGAGGAACAGCCATGAAAATACTCACCCTGCGGTTTAAAAATCTCAACTCCCTCAAGGGCGAGTGGAAGATCGACTTCAGCGCAGAGCCCTTTGCCAGCAACGGGTTGTTTGCCATCACCGGCCCGACCGGGGCCGGCAAAACCACCCTGCTGGATGCGATCTGCCTGGCGCTGTACCACGAAACACCGCGCCTGAAGGGCATCACCCAGTCGCAGAACGACCTGATGACCCGCGATACGGCGGATTGCCTGGCCGAGGTGGAGTTTGAGGTCAAGGGCGAAGCCTATCGCGCTTTCTGGAGCCAGAACCGCGCGCGCGGCGCCAGCGACGGCAACCTGCAGGCCCCGCGCGTGGAGCTGGCGCGCTGCGATGACGGTAAAATTCTCGCCGAGAAGGTTAAAGACAAGCTGGAGATCACCGCCGCGCTGACCGGGCTGGACTTCGAGCGCTTTACCAAGTCGATGATGCTGTCGCAGGGGCAGTTTGCCGCCTTCCTCAACGCCGATGCCAATAAACGTGCCGAGCTGCTGGAGGAGCTGACCGGTACCGAGATTTACGGTCGCCTCTCAAGCGCGGTGTTTGAGCGCCACAAGCTGGCAAAAAGCGAGCTGGATACGCTGCGCGTTCAGGTTTCGGCGATGGAACTGTTGAACGAGGAGCAGCAGCAGGCGCTGCAACAACAGCTGGCGCAGCTTACAGAGAGTGAGCAAGCGCTCACATCAAAACAGCAGCAACAGCAGCGGGAACGGGCCGAACTCCATCAGCTCGGCCTGTTACAGCAGGAGCAGCAGCAGCTGACGCAACAGCACGCCCGGCTGGCGGAGCAGCGCCAGCAGGCGCAACAGGAGCTGGCCGCCGCTACCGACGCGCATCAGCAGGCGATTGCAGCCCAGACGCAACAGGCCGCCGTGCGACAGCAGCAGGAGACGCTGATCGCCGAACAGGTATCGCCGCTGGACCATCAGCTGGCTACCTTACGCGATCGTGCCACAGAACTGGCGCGCGAGCGAAGTGAGTACCAACAATTGCTTAGCCGCCGGCAGCAGGAACACGCGGCTAACCAGCAGCAACGTCAGCAGAAGCAGGCGGAGCAGCAGCGGCTGGCCGACTGGAGCCAGCAGCATTCGCACTATGCACGCTACGGTGAGTCGTTGCCACTGTGGCGCGAACGTTTCCGCCAGCAGCAGCAAAGTAAGCAGTCACTCACTCAGCAGCAGTTGCGGGTCAGCACACAGCAACACGCGCAACAGGATTTGCAACAGACGCAGCAACAGCTTGAACAGCAGTTCGGGCCGCTGCGCCAGCAGCTGGATGCCGCAGAACTGAGCCTGAAACAGGCGCAGCAGGCGCTGGACGCACTGCCCCAGCGCAACGATGAGCCCGCCCTGCGCGAGTCGCTGGCTACCGCCACTCGCCTGCGGCCGCAGCGCCAGCAGCTCGCCACCCTGCTGCCGCAGTGGCAGCAGCTGCGGCTGCGCCGCCAGCGTCTGGCAGAGGAGCGGACGGAGCTGGTGCAGCAGATCGCCCGCACGGGCGAGCAGTTACTGAACCTGCGCAGCCAGTGGAAAGAGAAAAATGAGCACGAACAGGATCTGAAACGGCGCTGTGAACTGGAACGGCAGATTGCCGACCTGGCTCAGCACCGCGCCCGGCTGGAGCCTGGCCAGCCCTGCCCGCTGTGTGGTTCCGAATCCCATCCGGCAGTGGCCGAGTACCAGGCGCTGCAGCTGACGGAAAATCAGCAGCGCCATGCGTTACTGCTGCAGCAGGTTCAGACGCTGAAAGAGCAAGGTACCGCCTGCGGCGAGCAGCAGAAACAGCTACAGCTGCAGGACGCACGCCTGCTGCGTGAAGAGCAGGAGGCGCAGCAGCAGGCAGAACAGTTGAGCCAGCAGTGGCAGCAGGCGGCACAGCCGTTAGAGATGCCGTTCAGTCCTGATCAAAGCGAGCAGGCCTGTGACTGGCTGCAGGCGCAGGAGCGCCAGGAGGCGGGTCAGCAGCAGCTGCTGACCGCGCTGGAGCAGGCTTTGCGCCTGTGCCAGCAGCGGAAAGAGTCCCTGCAGCAACAGCAGCTGGCGTGGCAGGCGCTGCAGCAGCGCAGCCTGCTGCTTCAGCAACAGCTGACCAGCGCTGCAGAACAGCTGCAGTCTCTACAGCAGCAACTGGAGCAGGACAGCCAGCAGGCCGCGCGCCAGCGGCAGGAACTGGCCGCATCGCTGCAGGCGCTGGGCCTGACCTTGCCGGACGGTGACGATGACGGCTGGCTGCAGCAGAGTGAACAGCACTGGCAGCAGTGGCAGCAGAACGCCGCCGCGCTGGCCGCGCTGGCACCGGAGCTGGCGACGCTGGCCAGCCGCCAGCAGGCGCTGGATGACGATGTGCAGCAGCAGCAACAGCGCCTGGCTGCCCTGGACAAGCGCCAGCAGCAGCAGCAGCAGACCCTCGATGACCTGCAGCAACAGCGCCAGCAGCTGTTTGGCCTGCGCCAGGTGAGCGAGGCGCTGCAGGCGCTGCGCGACGCTTCAGAGCAGCAGCAGCAGGCGGTTCAACAAAGTCAGCAGCGCTGGCAGCAGCAGCAGGACCAGATAAATACCCTGACCGGACAGCATAAATCACTAAATGAACAACTCATCGCGCTACAGACGCGGCTCAGTGAGGCGGAACAGCAGCTGAACCATCCTGAAAATCCGGCGGAAATGCGCGCAACGCTCGATGCCAGCCTGGCTGCGCTGACCGCGGAGCTGCGTGAAAACGCCGGCCAGCAGGGGCAGCTGCGCCAGCAGCTCGGCCAGGATTTACTGCGCCGCCAGCAGTTGCAGAACCTGCTGACGCAGATTGCGGCTAATGAGCAGCAGCTGGAGGACTGGGCGTTCCTCAACCAGCTGATCGGTTCCAGAGAGGGGGACAAGTTCCGCCGCTTTGCCCAGGGGCTGACCCTCGACCATCTGGTGTGGCTGGCTAACAACCAGCTCAACCGCCTGCACGGCCGCTATCTGCTGCAGCGAAAATCGCAGGAGGCGCTGGAGCTGGAGGTCGTGGATACCTGGCAGGCGGACGCCCGTCGCGATACCCGCACCCTCTCCGGCGGTGAAAGTTTCCTCGTCAGCCTGGCGCTGGCGCTGGCGCTCTCCGACCTGGTAAGCCATAAAACGCGCATCGAGTCGCTGTTCCTGGATGAAGGCTTTGGCACGCTGGATGCGGAAACGCTGGATAGCGCGCTGGACGCGCTGGATGCACTTAACGCCAGCGGTAAAACCATTGGTGTGATCAGCCACGTTGAGGCGATGAAGGAGCGTATTCCGGTGCAGATTCGGGTGAAAAAGATTAACGGGCTGGGCTACAGCAAGCTGGAGACGCCACAGGCGTGAAAAAACCGTATCGACAGGGATAAATCGTTGTGATGGACGATTGTCATCCAGCAAAAAGGGGAAGCAGCCCAGGCTGCTTCCCCTTTGTTTGTCGGCTTACAGCGTGGAAACCGGCTTTTTACGCGGTCCCGGCAGAATGGCACCGTTGGCGCCGCTCGCCGTTAACAGCGAGGCACCAGCAAGGACAGCAATATCGTGGCTCTTGTCGCTGATATTGCTGGCGATCTGCTTGACCGCAGCGCTAATCAGCACGCCAATAACGCCGTTATTGTTATTGTTATTGTTCTGCGCGTCAGAGGCATAGCCGCTGCCGGACCAGATCTGCCTGCCGCTGCGCAGGTCGACCAGGCGAGCGCTAGCACGCACCGCAGTGACGCTGTCAAATACCTGATATTGCGCACCATATTCGGTGACGTCGAGGTACAGCGCCGCATCGGCGTTAAAGATTTCACGCAGTTTGGCGCTGCTTACCGACTGGGCATCGGCAGCCGTTGCCAGACCGTTCTGCTCGAAGGTTTTTTCCACCACCGCCACAGGGAAAACGTAGTAACCGGACTCGGCCAGCGGACCGGTGACCACAGAGACCAGGCTATGGGCAGCGTTCACGTCCGGCGAACTGTTTTTCACCGGCAGCACCACGATCGACGCCGGTTTGCTGGCGCGAAACGCCGTGTAATCATAGGGGGCCTGCTTTGCGCAGCCGCTGAGAAGTAAGCCTGCCGCAACGGCAACCAGCGCGAGTAATTTATTCACTGCTTTTTCTCCTTATTACGCATCAGAAAGTCCATGTATGCAGCGGATTCCGGGAACTGCGTTTTCTCAGCGTTAAACTGGGCAAAGGCCAAATCAGGACGGCTGGTATCAACATAAAGCAGGCCCAGCTGCGCATGTAATCCAGGAGGTACCGGTTTATTTTTGGCTTTAGCCTGCTCCAGCACTTTATTCAGCGTATCAATTTGCTGCTGGGGAGAAACGTCGTGCTGATAATAGCTGTAAAGCGCAGGCTCGTAGTCTCCCCAATAATAGATCGGTTCAACTTTTTTGGCGCAGGCACTCATTAACAGCGCCGCCAAAGCGACGCCGATAATTTTTCCATTCATGATGTCATAATCCCTTATTATTTAGCCGGACGCCACGCGCCGGACTCAATTCCATTAACCAGATGATTTACTGCTTCACGGATGGCGAGATCCATCACCTTGCCATTCAGCGTGGAGTCATAGCTGGCGGTGCCGCCAAAGCCAATCACTTCACGATTAGACAGGCTGTACTCTCCCGCGCCCTGCACGGAATAGACCACTTCCGAGGTGGTGACATCTACCACGTTCAGATTCACTTTCGCATAGGCCACCTGGGATTTTCCACGGCCGAGAATGCCCCACAGCTGCTGATCGCCCACTTCTTTACGGCCAAATTCGGTGATATCACCGGTAATGACGTAGCTGGCGCCCTTAATCGACTGCTGGCTGCCCTTGTACTGCGCTTCGGCTTTCAGTTCTTCGAGGTTAGCGCGATCCAGCACGTTAAAGCGGCCGGTCTGCTGCAGGTGGGTAATCAGAATAGTTTTCGACTGATTGCCGAGGCGATCGACACCGTCGGAGAAGATGCCGTTCATATAGGCCGAACGGTTATCGAACTTACCGACGGCAATCGGACTTTTTACGCCCTGATATTGCGGCTGGCTGGCGGCGATCACCTGTGGTGCTTCAATGGTCCGCGAAGATTCGGTGGCGCAGCCGCTGAGCACGGCGCTGCTGAATAGGGTTAAAGCAATAAGATTTCTGGAGTTCATTTCATATCCCTGAAAGAAGTCAGCCAAACAGCGAATCAGGCCAAATAGTCTGGCAAAGCCGAATGACTTTCCGGCACAAAAGGTTTGAGGAGATGCTGGTAGCAGGCATGATGCTGCTGGCGGTAGAGACTATCATATCGAAATAAAAAACATAGCCTGAAATTTTAAATAAATTTAATGGCGCAAGGTGAATATTCACCTCCTGACAAAAAATCCGGTATAACCTGGCCTCTTTTTTGCGATGAAATAAGAAAAATCCGTTTTATTCCCTCCCGCATTCACGCGCGTTTATCACGCACGTGAATCGGACTTATTCAGATATTATTAGCCGGTTCCGGCAACATTATCACAGCGGCCACAACCACGCGGCTCCTCGGACGCCGCTGGAGTCACCGTGCACCGCCTGGCGGATTGGCGTGGTAAATTCACCGCCGAACACCCAGTTTTTGACCAGCGCCGGCACGGTCTGGTACAGGCGCTCTACGTTACTCATGCCGCCGCCCAGCACGATCATATCCGGATCCAGAATATTCACCACGTGCGCCAGCGATTTCGCCAGTCGGATTTCATAGCGGCTTAACGCCAGCTCTGCCAGCGGGTCCTGCTGCTGCTGGCGTTGCATGATCTCAGCACCGCTCAGCGCGATGCCGCTCAGGCGCTGGTAGTCGGTGGCAAACCCGGTCCCCGAAATAAACGTTTCAATACAGCCGGCGTGGCCGCAGTAACAGGGCACCTCCGCCCGGTAGCGCAGCTCATCCTCGTCCATCCACGGCAGCGGGTTGTGCCCCCATTCGCCGCCGTTGCCGTTGCCACCCGCGTGCGCCTGACCGTTCAGCGCCACGCCGGCACCGCAGCCGGTGCCAATAATCACCGCAAATACCGTCTGCTGCCCCGCCGCCGCGCCGTCCACCGCCTCGGAGACAGCCAGACAGTTAGCGTCATTGGCAATTCTGACCTCACGACCCAGCAGCCGCTGCAGATCGGCGTCCAGCGGCTGGCCATTCAGCCAGGTGGAATTGGCATTTTTCACCCGCCGCGTCAGCGATGACAGCGTCCCCGGAATACCGACGCCCACGCTGCCACGCTGGCCGGTCGCCGCCTCGGCCTGTTCGACCAGCCCGACGATGGCCGCCAGCGTCTGCGGATAATCATCACGCGGCGTGGCGACACGATGGCGGAACAGCGATTCCCCCTGGTCAGATAACGCGATCACTTCTGTTTTGGTGCCACCTAAATCGATACCGATCCGCACGGGTTAGTCCTTATGAATTAACGCTGAGACCCTTACCTTAAAAGGCGAAAGGCGGAAAGGCAATGAAACCCCGCCGCCGATTCGCTATCATGCGCGCTGACTTTGAACATGCGCGCCTTTTGCGCGCCCTGAGAGGGAATGCAGCATGCTGTGGTTTAAAAATTTGATGGTTTATCGTCTTAATCGCGACATTCCGCTGGTGGCAGATGAGATGGAAAAACAGCTCGATGCCTTCTCTTTCACCCCCTGTGGCAGCCAGGATATGGCGAAAACCGGCTGGGTCTCCCCGATTGGTCCGCGCAGCGAAGACCTGACCCACGTGACCAACGGCCAGATCCTGATCTGCGCGCGCAAGGAAGAGAAGATCCTGCCGTCGCCGGTGGTCAAGCAGGCGCTGGAGGCTAAAATCAGCCGTCTGGAAGCCGAGCAGTCGCGCAAGCTGAAGAAAACGGAGAAGGACTCGCTGAAGGAAGAAGTGCTGCACAGCCTGCTGCCGCGCGCCTTCAGCCGCTTCAGCCAGACTTATCTGTGGATCGATACGATCAATAATCTGATCATGATCGACTGCGCCAGCGCCAAAAAAGCCGAAGATACCCTCGCCCTGCTGCGTAAAAGTCTTGGTTCACTGCCGGTGGTGCCGCTGACGCTGGAGAGCCCGATTGAGCTGACGCTGACCGAATGGGTGCGCTCCGGCGATCTGCCGGCCGGGTTTACGCTGATGGATGAAGCCGAGCTGAAAGCGATCCTTGAAGATGGCGGCGTGATCCGCTGTAAAAAGCAGGATCTGGTTTGTGATGAGATCGCCAACCATATTGAAGCCGGTAAGCTGGTCACCAAACTGGCCATCGACTGGCAGGAGCGCGTTCAGCTGATCCTCTCCGACGACGGCTCGATCAAACGTCTGAAGTTCGCCGACACGCTGCGCGAACAGAATGACGATATCGATCGTGAAGACGTGACCGGACGCTTTGATGCCGACTTTGTGCTGATGACCGGCGAGCTGGCGGCACTGATCGCCAATATCGTGGAAGCCTTAGGCGGGGAAGCGCAGCGCTGATGGCGCGACAGGAGGTGAGAACCTTCTGAATCAACAGGCCGGGATGCCCCGGCCTGCAGCAAAATCAGTCTTTCAGGTAGCGACACAGATAGGCTGACGGCTCGGCGACCTGCAGATGAAACTCGCTGTGGCCCGGCACGTTGAACACATCACCCGGCTGATACAGTTTCCACTCGGCTTCACCCGGCAGCAGCACCTTCAGTGACCCACTGACCACGGTCATCTCTTCCGCCTGTGCGGTACCAAAGGCGTATTCACCTTCGGCCATCACGCCGACGCTGGCGCGACCGGTGCTGGCGCTGTCAAAACCGATCGACTTCACTTTACCGTCAAAATACTCACTAACGTTGAGCATATAAATTCCTTAAAATCAGAGACAAAGGTAAGCAGCCAGTGTAGAGGCTTTTTCGGGGAGCTGTCACCTGTTATTGCGCAGGAATGCCGCAGTTTGTTGGCGGATTTGCGAGGGTGAGCGGCAGAATGATCCCCTGAAAACCCAGGGGATATTCCGTTTTTTATTTCGGCCTCTGTGGGCCTGATACCCTGCCCGATCGAGGCGGCGCGGGACGATTGCAGATGAATCGATACAACAAGGTACTGCCAGTGCCCTGGTGAGGCGCTGCGTCCCCCCATTCAGGCAGCGACGCAGATACTACGATACCGGGTGGTGCCCGGTGGACCACAACGGGTCGCCAAACTGGCCGGCCAGTTGCTGCGTGACCTTTTTCAACGCATCCAGCCGATCCGGTTGCGGGGGAACCGGCTGGCTGCCGACGGGGAAAGCCAGGCTTAATGCAACCGTCTCTCCCCGATGTTTATTGCTGACGGTGGTAGCGACCGCACAAATCCCCTGCAGGGTTTCATTGCGGGCCAGCGACCAGCCGTGCTGACGGATTTTTGCCAGTTCGGCCAGCAGCTGTTCCAGCGTCTGAGGCGAATTTGGCGAGCTGACCTGCCAGTGATCCGCGTACAGCTTGCTGACATAATCATCGCTGTAACGGGCCAGTATCGCCCGCCCCACCGAGGTCTCCGCCGCCGGTAAACGGCTGCCGGGCGGCGTCACCACCTGGATAAACATTCGCCCCTGGAACATGCGCATGACGATAATTTCACGCCCTTCCAGCACCGAGATATAACCGGTGCAGCTGGATTCTGCCGCCAGCCGCGCCATCACTGACGATGCCCCATCCACCAGCGGCGTTGACAGATAACCACTGGCGACCGAGATCAGCATCTGTCCGGGATAAAAACAGCGCGTCAGCGGATCGCGATCCAACATCCCTTCGCGCTCCATGGTCGACAGCAGGCGCGAAACGGTGCTTTTTGGCAGCCCGAGCGCGCTGGCGACCTCGGTAAACGTCAGCCCCTGCAGGCCCTGAGACAGCCCTCTGCGGGTGAATAATTTCAGAACAGCGGTCGCATTCTCAAGAGTAGTCATTTCGATATTCCATTATCTGGAACTTCTGTTCCTGTTTTTTGATATTTTCAAACTACGACCTTGCTGCCAGGCGGTCAAGCAATTGTTTTTGATATCAGGATAAACAGAATGATGGGAGCGGTGCGGGGAGAGTCCACGGCGTCCCTGCCGCGGAAAATTACTCTTTGGAAACATCTTCATATCGCGCTTTGGCATCCAGCGCTTCGGGCTCGGTTTCGTGCTCGCTGATCAGTGAATCCGGCTTAGGGTGATCGGCGCGCAGTTCATACCAGATCACGGTTTTGCCGGGTGCCCCTTTATTCACCGGGACGATGTAGGCTTCACGTGGATAGGGTGGTCTGCCAGGCATAATGCTTCCCTCTGTTGAGTCTGTCGGCGAGGGAGCGTCAGGCGCTCCCCCAGTGATAACCAGTCAATGGCTTCACCCTAAGTGTAGACAAACTCGCTGACTTCCTGGCAGGAAGCGGCGGAAAGAGGGCAAGAGGGTGCAACCCGCGTGTAGTACCCTGCGGATCTTAGCTGGCGCGCGCCGGTGACAGCTCGTTCAGGATTTGTTCGACCACGCGGTCTGGCGACTGCATGGCGTCAATAATATGGTGTGCGGTTTGCAGATAGAGTGCTTCCCGCGCGGCCAGCACCTCACTCATCTCTTCAGCGATCGGCCGCCCGGTGAGCGTCGGACGCTGCGCGGCTTCCGGGTAAGCCTGCAGCCTGGCGGCGAGCACCTCTGCCGGTGCCTGTAAATAGATAACCCGCCCATGGTCACGCATGTACCGGCGGTTCTCTTCAGCCAGAACCATACCACCGCCGGTGGCAATCACCGTCGCGTCTGCCGTGACCAACTGCAGAGCCTGCGTCTCACGGCGACGAAATCCTGACCAGCCCTCAGCTGCCACCACCTCAGCTACCGTTTGCCCACCGATCTGCTGCAGATAACGGTCGGTGTCGATGAAGGCATAGCCCAATGCCAATGCCAGCGCTTCGCCCACGGTGCTTTTACCGCAGCCACGTGCGCCGATCAGATAAACGGGTAACGACATAACAGGGCCCTTCCTCTGGCAGACTCTGGCGTGAGCCGCATTACCGGCACCACGAGTGAATAACTGGAGCGAATAATACCGGACATTTTATCCGCGGACCAGTAGTAACGTTTTATTTACAGCTAACAGAGGGTGAACCTCATTTAATTACATAGATATTATAAGGTTAACATGTAAATAAAAAATTACACACCAGCATGGAATCGAGATAAATATCGCAACATTTGCTTACTCCAGCATAATTTACTTTCCCCCCCGTCCGATCAAAATAGAGGCATCGCCCTTTTACGGAGAACAACCATGCAAAACGAAGAGCAACATCTGATTGAAAGCCTGTTCAGCCGTTTAAAACAGGCGGAGTCACAGTCCAGCCCGCGCGACGCCGCGGCGGAAAAACTGATTCAGCAGCGGGTCCTGCAGCAGCCGGGGGCCCCCTACTATATGGCCCAGGCGATCCTGATTCAGGAAGCGGCGATGAAGCAGTTAAACAGTCGGGTCAGCGAGCTTGAAAGCCGCCTGCAGCAGCAACAGCAGGCACCGCAACAGAGCAGCGGCGGATTTCTCGCCGGGCTGTTTGGCGGCGGTAATCGTGCGCCGCAGCCGGCTCAGCAGCCCGCCTCTTCGGCCTGGGGCAGCGCCCCTGCCCAGCAGCCGGCCTCAACGGGATGGACTCCACCCCAGCCGCAACAGCCACAGCAATACGCTGCCGCCCCCGCGGCCGGGCGAGGCTTCCTCGGCGGCGCGCTGCAGACCGCGGTCGGTGTGGCCGGCGGTGTGGTGATGGCGGAGATGCTCAGCAGCATGTTTCACCATACGCAGCCGGAAGAGATTGTAAATATCATTAACGAACCGGCGCTGCCGGAACCTGATTTCGATCCGGATCAGGACACCTTTAATAATAACGATCACGGGTCGTTCTTCAGTCAGAACAGTGACCAGCCGCAGGATAACGCGGGTGACTTCGCCGGCTTCGGAAGTGATGATTTTGATAACGGCTATGACGACGACGATGACAGTTTTGTCTGACCACTGACGCAGCTCCCCCGGAGGAGTCAGGGGAGCTGTTTACCTCTGCTGTTGCAGCCATTTATCCAGTTCGTTGGCAAACTGCTGGCGATCGCGCTGGTTGAGCGTCGCCGGGCCTCCTGTCTGCACCCCGCTGGCGCGCAGGGTATCCATGAAGTCTCGCATGGTCAGGCGTTCGCGAATCGTCGCAGGGCTGTAGCGTTCACCACGCGGATTCAGCGCCACCGCCCCCTTCTCAATCACTTCGGCAGCCAGCGGAATATCGGCGGTCACCACCAGGTCGCCCGCCTGTGCACGGCGAACAATTTCATTATCCGCCACGTCAAACCCTGCCGCTACGCGCAGCGTGTGTATAAAGCGCGACGGCGGTACGCTAAGCGGCTGGTTCGCCACCAGCGTAACCGTCATCTGCGCACGCTCAGCGGCGCGGTACAGCACCTCTTTAATCACCTTCGGGCACGCATCGGCATCCACCCAGATCGGCATAGTCAGTTCCTGTTTTCCCATCGTTCAGGCTGGCGATCATCCCACCGTTTGGTTGAATAACAAAGAGAATACGTTCGGGAGAAGCAAACACTGGCGCCGCCCGACGCGTTTTTACCCGGTGCCAGCCTGCTGCAAAACCCGGCAGATCTGCCTGGTGATAATCGAAACCCAGTGCCAGAAGGTTCCAGCACGGCCTGAGCTGCGGTAAGGTGAAAGGGCATTAGCCATCTTTCAGACAGAACAGACAGGGAGAACAGGGTGGACAAGAAAATTGGTTTTATCGGCTGCGGCAATATGTCTAAGGCAATCATTGCGGGCCTGGTCGCTGGTGGGCAGATAAAAGCGGAGAATATCTGGGTTTTTGACCGCAAACCTGCCACCAATCAGGCCATGCAGCAGCAGTATGGGATTACCCCGGCGGAAAGTGCCGAACAGGTGGCGAAACAGGCGGATATACTGTTTGGTGCGGTTAAGCCTAATGTGATCCTCAACGTGCTCAAAGAGGTTGCCGGCAGCCTGAATAAAGAGACACTGGTGGTGTCGATTGCGGCGGGCGTGACCCTGGATTCGCTGGCCGGCGTGCTGGGCCATGACCGTAAAATTGTGCGGGTGATGCCGAATACCCCGGCGCTGGTGAATGAGGGGATGACGTCAGTCACACCTAACGTGCTGGTCAGCCGCGAAGAAGCTGATGAGATCGTGGCGATTTTCAATGGATTTGGTAAAGCGTCGCTGGTACCGGAGTATCTCATCCATGCCGTGGTCGGGGTGAGCGGCTCTGCGCCCGCCTACGTCTTTATGTTTATTGAGGCGATGGCCGATGCGGCGGTGCTGGGCGGTATGCCGCGTGCGCAGGCCTATCAGTTCGCCGCCCAGGCGGTGAAAGGTGCCGCACAGATGGTGCTGGAAACCGGTAAACATCCGGGAGAGCTGAAAGATATGGTCTGCTCACCGGGCGGCACCACCATTGAGGCGGTCAGGGTGCTGGAAGAGAAAGGCCTGCGCGCCGCCGTGATTGAGGCCATCCAGCAATGTATGGCCAAATCCGAGCGGATGAGTAAAGCCTGATACCGTCGGGCAGGCGCAGCGGTCATGCCAGAAACCAACCGGGTGCACAAGAATGCACCCGGTCTGAAGGAGAATTACCCGCTTAACGCCCGAGGAGCACTAGCCGTTAGCGGCCTCCCGCCATTAACCCTTTTTAAGGCAACTGCTCATAAAGGTTTTACGCTCATCCCCTTTCAGGGCTTTCTGGGTCGCATCCGCGTTACAGGTCTTCATTTTCATCTGCTGCGGCGTCATGCCCTCCATCTTTTGATCTTTCTTCAGGCAGTTGCTCATAAAGGCTTTACGATCGTCACCTTTAAGCGCTTTCTCACCCGCCTGTTTGTTACAGACCGTCATTTTTTCCTGCTGAGGCGTTTTATCTGCTGCTACAGCATTACCGGCAGCAAGCAACGACAGCAGTACAGCCGAGATCAGCATGCTAGTTTTCATACCCTTCCCATCCCTTTATTGTTTTTAAACCAACATAAAGTGTGGCACGTGAAAAGTATTCGGTGAGAAAAAAAGAGAATAATGCGGGCAAGATCGTGGCAGAAGGGATTATTTTGTCACCGTCGGTGATTCGGTGACAGCTGGGCAGGATTACTGACGTGGGTGGGTCAGCAGACGCTGAATATAATTCTCTAACAGGGTGACTTCTTCCGGATGATCGGTACCCGCATCGGAGACGGAAGCAGTATTCATCGCCGAGGTGACGCTCTCATTAATCTGGCGCAGATGCTCGCTATCGAGCTTGCGCAGCAGCGCGGTCATCACGATTTCCAGTGCCTCAACCTGAGCGACCAGTTCTTTCGATTCTGCTTCTTTTTCAGCCAGTCTGATCAGTAGCTCTGCAACAAGGTTTTTCATAACACTGTCTCAATATAATAAAGCAAGACGGTATCATCGAAGTAATGAAAAGAGAATAACCTTTTTTATTATATTTTCGCTGCTTATGCACCATAAAGGGGAGAAATGCGGGTAATGAAAAGCGAAACGTTTCGCTTATTGATTATTAAAGTTTAATCCCGGATGTTATTGCTGTTAATGAGTACCGGAGCCCTCTGTGTTGCTCCGGTTTAAACGGTCAGCTAAGCATCAGGGTGCCATGAAGCCACCGCGTGGCCCGCCGCCGCCATGGCCGCCGCCGTGACCACCACCGCCCCAACCGCCGCCGCCACCCGGTGGTGGGAACAGGCAGCCACTTAATGCTGCAACCAGCGCAACGACACTCACCGCTTTAAGAATTCGAATCATGGGATAACCTCAGTTTGTCATTTCGCGGTGATAGTAAGCGCCGTTCCAGCCGCTCACAATGCAGATTACTCTGGTTCCACGGGCTTTTTACCGGCGGTAACCGCGCTTAACATTTTCCTGCGGTTATACCGACGAAAAGCTGTAGCCGCCCTGCGCTCAAACCCATTTTCAGCGTCGATCATCGTCCGGGGGACGCAGGTGAATGACGATCGCGGCGCCTTAACGCGGGTGAGGCCGCCGATAGCGCCAGATCAGCTGCACGGTATTGACCAACACCACCAGACCGGTGGCGGCAAACACCCAGCGGAAGCCGCCACCGGCTGAAATCACGGATCCCATCAATGGACCCACCACGTTACCCAGATACATAAACGACTGGTTATAGCCAAAGATACGCCCGGTCACCTGGTCGCTGGAATAACGCAGCAGCAGCGTCTGTACCGCCGGCATCATCGCACCTTCCGCAAAGCCCAGCAGGAAGCGCAGTATCGCCAGCTGGGTGGCGCTGGTCACCCAGGACATGCCGATAAACAGCATTATTGTCAGGATCAGTGAGGCAAACAGAATGCGCTGCGCGCCAATCCGATCGCCGAGTTTACCCAGCGAGGGGGCCGAGAGCAGCGCCGACACGCCAGGGATCGCCGCAACCACGCCGCTGAGGAAGGCGATATTTTGTACGTTCGGCTCCAGTTCGCGCACAAACAGCGTTAATATCGGGCTTATGGAGCCGTTACACAGCTGGATAACCAGGGTGGTCATAAACAGGCTGATCACCAGCCCCGGCCGGCTCAGCGTGCGAAATACCATCGCGCCACTAAGCTTGTCCTCTTTCCTGACCCGCGGCGGCCCGCCCTCTTTAATCAGAAAAAGGGTGATCATAAAGCTTACCAGCAGCAAACCCGAGGTAAGCAGAAATACCGCCCGCAACCCAACCCAGTCGGCCAGCAGCCCGCCCATCAGCGGCCCCAAAATCACCCCGCAGATCTGTGCGGTAGAAACCATGCTCAGCGCCCAGCCGCTGCGCTCACGCGGCACCTGTGAGGCCACCAGCGCCATCGCGTTAGGGATATAGCCGGAGGTCAGCCCCATCAGCGCACGCAGCGCCAGCAGCTGCCAGACGTTGGTGACGAATGCCTGCAGCAAAATCACCGCGCCCATGCCAAAAGAGGCGCGTAGCAGCATCAACTTGCGCCCTTTACGGTCGGCAAGGCTGCCCCACATCGGTGAAACAATCGCAGAAATCAGAAAGGTAATGCTGAAAATCAGGCCGGACCACAGCGTCAGAGCGCCGGGATCGGTAACACCGAGTTGCTCAACGTAGAGCGGCAGAAACGGGATAATCTGACTGATGGCCAGGCCGGTAAACAGACAACCGAACCAGACTGAGATGAGGTTAACCTTCCAGGATTCCATTGTGACGGCTTTATCTTCTGGCTTCACTATGAGCCAAAAGTGTACCACGACGAGCCTGATATTTTTCCGCGCCTGAGAGCAAAAAACCCGCCAGAGGCGGGTTTTTTGTATTTCGTTGTTAACAGAACCGGTTTAACCGATTCGCTGACAACGAAGCAGGCATCACTTACAGCGCAGTAACGTTTGCAGCTGCAGGGCCTTTCTGGCCGTTCTCGATAGAGAACTCAACTTTCTGGCCTTCTTCCAGAGTTTTGAAACCCTGGTTCTGGATTGCAGAGAAGTGTACGAACACGTCTTTGCTGCCGTCAGCTGGAGAGATAAAGCCGAAACCTTTCTCAGCGTTGAACCATTTTACTAAACCAGTCATTTTGTTAGACATGTGTCTATCCTTCAATATTGTAGATAAGCCGCATAGGGCACGAGGTTTGTCAACAGGGATTACTATGAGGCACTCAAGAAGGAGGTCAGTCAGCGTTACGCTTAACTGAAGACTGCTTTACTAAAATTGCTCGCATACGTGGGTCTGTATCAAAACCGACGGACACATTTACTCATAACACCATCGCGATAACAAGCATTAATAAAACAAAAAAAGTCATTAAATGTCAGCTTATTGAATTTAAGGGGAAAAAATCAATCCTGCGCGACAAATGTGCTGCGCAAACCGCCAATGCCATCGCCACAGGGCAACCCGCTCTGGCATCCGCAGGTAGACGCCATCCGCCCCACAAGAAACGGCGAAACCTGCTGCGGATAACCTATACGAATGTTTACACGCCGAACGATTGCCATTCGTCATCACACCTTTAAGATAAGCCCCCGACCAGCGGCCGCCCCGCTCCGTTATCGCGTTGAAATAAATCAGGAGACGGCTTGTGAGCCAGTGGAACAGACGACTTTTAAAACGTGCCCGCCAGCTGTGCCAATACCTGCTGCTACCGCTGATAATCATCGTGTTAACGATTAAACTTCACGATAGCCTGCGCGCCCCGATCCTGCCGGCAGATTTCGCCACACGCTCGCTGCACACGATTGACGGGCGCGATCTGACCCTGGCCGAGCTGAGCGCTAAAAAGCCGCTGGTGGTATGGTTCTGGAACCGCTGGTGCGCCGCCTGCCAGGACGGCCTGCCGCTGATGATGCGGCTTGACGGCAAACGCATCGGGGTGCTGACGGTTGCCGTCCGCTCGGGGGATGACATCGGTATAGTGCGCTACCTGCAGGGGCATCACCTGGCCGTCCCCGTAGTCAATGACAGCCGCGGTGAACTGGCCGATAGCTGGCAGGTCACCGCCTCTCCTACCATGATTATCGTGGCGAAAGGTGAAGCGGTCAGCACCACCAGCGGCTGGACCAGCGACCTTGGCGTATGGGTACGACTTTGGTGGGTGCGTAAGTGGCAATACTGACGGACCGCTGTACAGGCCCGTCAGCGGCGATTTAACCGCAGTAAACGCTGGTGATTTTTTGCTGCTGGTCACCCATAAAGTTCAGGCGATTCAGATTAAAATCCATGGTGACCGCGGAGTTATGCGGGATAGCACGCACCGGCCCCTCGAAGCGCACGTCGTTAATCGACGAAAGCGGCTTGCCGACATACTGCTGATACTGCGACGCACCACAGCGATCCAGCTCAGGATCCACGGCGGCAGACGCCGCGCCCTTGTTGCCCGCTGACTGGCAACCTGACAGCGCCATCAGCGCCGTGACTACCGCGATTTTTCCATAAATGGTCATGTTTTCTGCTCCTCTTTTTGCGTAGATAACCAGCGATTTACTGTGAAGACTAACAGATTTAATCGCGTAAGCCGCAAGAAAAACAGCTCATATTGCTGCCTCCCTTGCCTTTTAAGGCGCACGCATCGCTCAAAAAAACCTTACCTGCGGGTTATAATTTCAAGGCTAATCCTCAAGAGAAATACAGTATGGAACTGACTCTGTTTCTGGCTTTTGCCCTGTTAATGACGCTGGTGGCGGTAAAAGTCCGTTAACCCTGTGTGCGCCTGCGCAATGATTTCCCATGCAGGCACACCATCGACAGCCCACCGTGCAGACGTTATCATCGTTGCCTCCTGGCACAGAGAACTCTGCATGACCCTACCCGGCGATCGCATCACCCATACCCTGCTCTGTGCAGGCGCACTGTTTATCTGGTATGCGATTAGCGTGCTGGTCGGTGCGCTGCCGAATTTCACTTACCTGCAGTCCAGTGGCCTGCTGATGCCGCTGCTATGTGCGCTGGAATTTGCCGCGCTGGTGCCGGTTTACCGCTGGTATGTTCGCAGTTATGACACCCCGATCCCCTCAGGCAGGCTAACGCTGCGCCAGGCGTTGCTGTTCAGCGCGATGCTAATCGCGCTGATTGCTGCACAGTCACTCTATCTGCAGCGCGAAGGCTGGACCGGTGCGCAGCAAACCGGCTCGCTGTATACCGTGGTGCTGTTCTCGCTGGCGGTGGTCTTTCTCGCACCGGTGTATGAGGAGATCCTGTTCCGCGGCTTTGTGCTGCAGGGGCTGTTACTGTGGGCACCTCGGCAGCGGCTGGCCTGTTCGCTGCTCAGTTCGCTTATTTTTGCCGCCGTGCATACCCAGTACGTGCATCTGCAAACGCTGATCGCGCTGGTGCTGCTCTCGCTGCTGCTGTGCGCGGCTCGCTTCGTTTCCAACGGACTCAGACTCCCCATTTTTCTGCATATGCTCAATAATTTCCTTGGCGTTGCACCGGGTCTGTGGCTGGCTTTTTCCCATTAATCCACAGCATCTCTGATGTTTATAACTCTTTTTGCTGGCTTATAACCATTACTCATAACGTTAGCCAATAATCTACTATGGTTATTTCGCAGGGTTAAATTACACTCGCGACAAATCTTAAGGTAAGGAAACACCATGAAATTTTTAGCTCCCTCAGTGATGGCGGTAGCCCTGGCGGCCTCCTTTACCGCGACGGCTGCCACCCCGGCTGACACGCTGGTGATCGCTCAGTCTATCGATGATGCCAGCAGCTTCGATCCGGCTGAAGGTTTTGAACTGACCTCGGTACAGGCGTTTACTAACCTCTATCAGCGCCTGGTTCAGTCTGACCCACAGAACCCGACCGACCTCAAGCCGACGCTGGCCACCAGCTGGCAGCCGGGTGCGGATAACCGCAGCATGACCTTCACCCTGCGCGATGATGCCAGATTTGCCTCCGGCAACCCGCTGCGCCCGGAAGACGTAATCTTCTCTCTTTCGCGCGTGGTAAAGCTGAACCTCGACCCGTCGTTTATTCTGACTCAGCTCGGCTGGACCAAAGACAACGTTGATGCCCAGCTGAAAAAAATCGACGATAAGCACGTGCAGATCAGCTGGAGTGCCGACGTCAGCCCGACCTATGTGCTGAGCCTGCTGGCCGCCCCGGTCTCCTCAATCGTTGACGAAAAAACCGTCGCGGCCAATGCGAAAAATGGCGACTTCGGCAACAAGTGGCTGGGCCTGCACTCTGCGGGCAGCGGCCCGTACCAGATCCGCAAGTTTATCCCCCATGAAGTGGTGCTGTTCAGCGCCAATCCGACCTCACCGGCCGGCGCACCGAAGCTGAAAAACGTGCTGATTAAGAACGTGCCGGAGCCGGCCGCACGCCGCCTGCTGCTGGAGCAGGGTGATGCCGATATCGCCCGTAACCTGGGTGCCGATCAGATGGCGGCGCTAAAGGATAAGGCCGGCGTCAAAACGCTGGCGGTGCCGATGGCCTCGCTGTACTACGTTCAGTTCAATATCGACGCTAATCCGGTGCTGAAAAACCCGGCGCTATGGGAAGCTTCGCGCTACCTGTTTGACTACAAAGGCATTGCCAACGACCTGCTGAAGGGCCAGTTCCAGGTGCATCAGTCGTTCCTGCCGGAAGGTTTCCTCGGTGCGCTGAACGATAATCCGTTCACCTATGACCCGGAGAAAGCCAAAGCGATCCTGAAAAAAGCCGGCCTGACCAACGTCAGTTTCAAGCTCTCCACCAGCAACCAGCCGCCGTATCTGGACATCGCCCAGGCGCTGCAGGCCAGCTTTGCCAAAGGTGGCGTGAAGGTTGAGGTGCAGCCGGGCATCAGCAGCGAGGTCGCAACAAGGGTTAAGGCGCACCAGTATGAGGCGACGCTAAACGCCTGGGGCGCAGACTATTTCGACCCGAACACCAACGCGGCCGCCTTCGCCTATAACCCGGAAGACGGCAGCAAAACGCTGGCCTGGCGCTCCAACTGGCATATTCCGGAGCTGAGCAAACAGACGCTGGCCGCCACCGCAGAAACCGATCCGGCGAAGCGCGTAGCGCTGTACCAGAAAATGCAGCGTGAAGTGCAGCAGCATTCACCGTATGTGGTCGGCATGCAGGCGCGTAACCTGGTGGCGCTGCGCGATAATCTGCAGGGCTATGTGCAGGGTATCAACCCGGATATGGTTTATTACAGCCAGGTCACCAAGTAATGCTGAGTGGTTCAAGCCAACGCGGGGCCCCTGACGGGGCCCGTTTGTTCTGGCGGCGCAGCAGCGGCGCGCTGGGTGCGCTGATTTCACTGGCGGTTACCCTGGTCGGGCTGCTGGTGTTCACCTTCGCCCTGTCACACCTGTCACCGGTGGATCCGGTGCTGCAGATCGCCGGCGATCACGCCAGTGAATCCACCTACGCCCAGGTACGCCGCGATCTCGGCCTCGATCAGCCGGTCTATATGCAGTTCTGGCACTATCTGACCCACCTGCTGCGCGGCGATCTGGGCATCTCCAGCATCACCAACCAGCCGGTGGCCAGCGATCTGCTGCGTACCTTCCCGGCAACCGTTGAGCTGGCCACCTGCGCGATGATTTTTGGCTCGGTGGCTGGCATCCTGCTGGCGCTGGCCGCCGCCTGGAAACCGGGCAGCGTGCTGGATAACGTCGCCAGGCTGATTTCCCTGCTTGGCTATTCGGTGCCGGTGTTCTGGCTCGGGCTGCTCGGGCTGCTGCTGTTCTATGCGGTGCTGCACTGGTCGGCCGGGCCGGGAAGGCTGGACGATATCTGGATCTACACTCTGGAGCCGAAAACTGGCCTGGTGCTGATTGACAGCTGGCTGTCTGGCGACGCGGAGATGTTCCGCAACGCCATCGCCCATCTGTGGTTGCCGGTAACGGTGCTGGGGCTGCTGTCGATGGCTACCATTACCCGCCTGCTGCGCGCCGCGATGCTGGAAGAGAGCAGCAAAGAGTATGTGACGCTGGCGCGGGCCAAAGGGGCCAGCCGCGGTCGCATCCTGCTGCTGCATATCTTTCCTAACGTGCGCGGCACGCTGATTACCGTGCTGGCGCTCTCCTATGCGTCGTTGCTGGAAGGTTCAGTGCTGACCGAAATGGTCTTCGCCTGGCCGGGCGTCGGGCGCTATATGACCACCGCGCTGTTTGCTTCAGATACGCCGGCGATCCTCGGATCCACGCTGCTGATTGGCGGCTGCTTTATCATCATCAACGCGCTGGCGGATGCGTTAACCTATCTGACCGACCCGAGAACCCGATGAGCCACACTTCAACCGTTCCACCGCGCCTGCGGCCGCAAACCGCACGGCGCAATATCACCTTAGGCATCGGCCTGACGCTGGTTGGCCTGCTGATTCTGACCGCGCTGTTCGCGCCGCTGCTGGCTCCATACGATCCTAACGCGCAGGAGATGGCCGTGCGCCTGACGCCGCCGTCCGCCGCTCACTGGCTGGGCACCGACGGCTTTGGCCGCGACCTGTTATCCCGCGTGATTTATGGCGCAAGGCCCACCCTGCTGCTGGTATCGCTGATCCTGGTGCTGACCATTCCGGTCGGCATGCTGATCGGCATCAGCGCCGGCTATCTCGGTGGCTGGAGCGAGCGGGTGCTGATGCGCATTACCGATATTTTCCTGTCGCTGCCCAATCTGGTGATCGCCCTGGCGCTGGTGGCGATGATGGGCCCCGGTCTGATGAACGGCGCGCTGGCGCTGGCGCTCACCAGCTGGCCCCCCTTTGCCCGCCAGGCTCGCGCCGAAACTCTGGCGCTGCGCCGCAGTGACTATCTGGCGGCGGCACGGATGCAGGGTATTAACGGCCTGCGCCTGATGTTTGGCCATATTCTGCCGCTGTGCCTGCCTACTGCCGTGGTACGTGCCGCGCTGAGCCTTGGCGGCATTATTCTCGCTGCCGCCGGGCTGGGATTCCTGGGCATGGGCATCCAGCCGCCGACCGCCGAATGGGGCTCGATGGTTGCCGAAGGCAGTAAGGTGATTTTCGACCAGTGGTGGGTGGCCGCCGTGCCCGGCGGCGCAATTCTGTTTGCCAGCCTGGCCTTTAACCTGACAGGCGACGGCCTGCGTGACCGACTGGATACCCGAAATGGCAACTGATACAACCGCGCCGATCGTGGCAGAGGGCCTGACGATTTATGCCCCCTCCGGATCGGCGTTAGTGAATAATATTAGCTTCACCCTTGGCCGCGAACGCGTGGCGCTGGTCGGCGAGTCCGGTTCCGGCAAATCGCTGACCGCCCGTGCGCTGATGGGGCTGCTTTCACCTTCGCTACGGCTGCGGGCCAACACCTTCAGCGTGGCCGGTGAAGATGCGCTGACGCTGAGCGAGCGCCGCTGGAGCCAGCTGCGCGGCAGCCAGCTGGGGATGGTGATGCAGGACCCGAAATATGCCCTCAATCCGATGCGCACCATCGGCTGGCAGGTCGCCGAGCCGCTGAAGCTGCACGGCCGCTTCAGCCGGGCGGAGACCAGAGAGAAGGTCTGCGAGATGCTGGATGCGGTGGGCCTGCCGCAGCCGGCCGAGCTGATGCAGCGTTACCCGCATCAGCTCTCCGGCGGCATGGGCCAGCGGGTGATGCTGGCAATGGCGCTGATCGCCGAGCCACGCTTTTTGATCGCTGATGAGCCGACCTCGGCGCTCGATCACGCGATGCGCGATCAGGTACTGGCGTTGATCCGCAAGCTGGTGGAACAGCGCGATATGGGGCTGCTGCTGATCAGCCACGACCTGCAACAGGTATCCGAACACTGCGAGCGGGTGATAGTAATGTACCAGGGCGATATTCTCGATACCCTGCAGGCCGCCGATCTGCCCCACGCTACCCACCCCTACACCCGCACGCTGTGGTCGTGCAGGCCGAACAAATCCACGCACGGTAAGCCACTGCCGGTGCTGGACCGCGCCGCGCTGCAGGCCGGAGGTCAGCATGATTGAGTTAAACCAGCTGAGCGTAGCGCACAGGCAGGGCTACGAGCTGCGCACCGTGGTGCATGATGTCAGCCTGACCATCGCTGCCGGTGAGTGCTTTGGCCTGGTCGGCCCCTCAGGCTGCGGCAAATCGTCGCTGCTGTGGGTGATGGCCGGACTGAACCCGCACTGGCAGGGCCAGATGCGGCTGGCAGGACATACGGCGCTACCCGGCAACGCCTTCACCGGGCAACTTCGCCGCGACGTGCAGATGGTGTTCCAGGATCCCTATGCCTCGCTGCACCCGCGCCATCGCCTGCGCCGCACGCTGGCAGAGCCGCTTAAGCTGCTAAAATTGGACAACATCAACGATCGCATCGATAGCGCCTTCAGCCACGTCGGGCTGGATACGGCGCTGGCGGATCGCTATCCGCATCAGCTCTCCGGCGGCCAGCGCCAGCGCGTGGCGATCGTCCGCGCGCTGCTGCTGGAACCGAAGATCCTGCTGCTTGACGAACCCACCTCGGCGCTGGATATGTCGGTACAGGCGGAGATCCTCAACCTGCTGAATCAGCTGAAACAGCAGGAGAACCTGACCATGGTGCTGGTCAGCCACGATCCCGACGTGATCGATCATATGTGCGATCGTGCGGTACATATGGATCGCGGGCGGATTGTCGGCTGATTCACCCTTCAGATACAGGGATCGGAGCAGGGAGCAGGTCAGATGATCCGGGGGAGTTACGATGACGTTACGATGACAGCGCCCGGCACCTGTGGGTGCCATTGCGATCGGACCACCAGAAACAAACCTGTTTCAGCCCCGGGTCAGCGGGGCATTCACAATATCAGGAGATCGCGGAGTCTGACGCGTGTTTGTGCTTGTCCGCTTCAAAGTGCGCTTTGAACTGCTCGTAAATCGAGATCATATTGGAGGCATCCCCCTGCAGCGGGCTGAGCTTTCCTGCGCGTACCAGTTCAATCACCAGCTGAAGTGCAGCCTGTTTTGGGCTGCTGGACGGATGTGCAATTTCGTTCGACATAAAAAATCCCGTTAAGACATTGAGTGCTAAACTTTAGCAAGTTTGGCCGGGCCGGGTGAAGCTTTTTGCTCCCTCTCACCGCAACAGTGCCGCTGTCCTCACTGGCGCTGCAATTAATCTGTACAAATAAATTTATCTTGTACAACTTTCCGAAGTTCGTTACAGTGTCTGCCTGTAACGAATTATGCATTTGCATGGCCTCGGAAAGTGCTGCTGGGTTTCCATTTTCCGAGGCAATTTTTTCCCCGCTCCCTCCCTGATTAACTTTTCGTGCCACCCCCCCTGTTTTCTTGATCGCCGACAAGGCAGAACCGGTCACGCAGGCTAAAATTTAACCACCCATTGCAAAACAGTAAGGGAGGTTAAGATGAAACGTCAGCGTGTAGCATCATCCATTATTCAGTCCATCGGGTATGACGCTGACAGGCAAATTCTGCAAGTGGAAACCTGTTCCGGTAACATGTTTACCTACTGTCACGTTCCGCTTACCGCCTGGCATTTCCTGATGGCTGCGCCCTCAAAGGGCCAGTTTTTTAATCAAAACATCAAGCATCACTACCCGACACGTTAAGTGATGGTTTTTAAGCGGCGGGGCGTTCTGCCCCCCGCCTTTGCCCGCACGCCGGACCTTTTGCGCTCCCGGTCTCATCGCCAGCCGTTCGCCGTTGCCTTATGTTTACTTTTCGCCCAATAATATGCTGACACTACCGGCCCGGCTGACTATTATCAAAGCTGAATTTACGCGCGCTCAACGGCGCTTTCGGAGGGTTAGCATGGCGGATCGTCGGGATTCTTTTAGCGTACTGCGCGCTGCACTGTTGTCCCCCTTGCTGGCGCTGCCGCTGGCGGGCTACATCCCCGCTTTATACGCGGAAAAAATTACCATCGCGCTCAGTCAGGAACAGGACGGTGGGCCTGCCGGACGGGCATGCATTTATGTTCATCAGGGTAAGGCAGAGTATCGTTTGGTGAAAGCGGGGGAAACCTGCGCGGCAGAGATTGTGGTGGAGAGCCATCAGAGCTGACGCTCAGCGGTGGCCATCCTGTGGCCACCGGTGCCGGTGAAACATCAGCCGGCGATCAGCATCAGGCTAGTAACGCGCCTCGGCAAATTTGTGCGGCTGATTGATTGCCCGCCGGGCAATCCAGTAGAGTAAAATCCGTTCGTCATCGTGATCCTGATCGGCCATCGCCAACAGTTTCAGACCCAGCGTCGCTTTGTTAACCGGTTGCCCGGTCATACTCAGGTCGACCACCGCCTTACCGATGATAGTGCACACTTCTTCGTCACTGGAAACGGGTGAATCTGATTCGCTACTCATTTTCTCCTCCTCTTTGGTCAAAGATTAAGCATAGCAAATCTGTCGCATTTGCCAGCGCATTCTTTTGAACACGATTTTGTCACGGTTCGCCTATACTCTGTAGCAACTGCATCTGTCAAAGGAGTGAGCCATGTTAATAGGTTTCGTCTTACTGGTGAGCGCATGTGGACATGATGCCTGCGACGCGTTGCCGGTGTCTGAACATATTTTTCCGACCCGTGCGACCTGCGAAGAGATGATGGCGCGTATTCATAAACGGCGCCCCGACGCCGTCCTGATGTGTGGCGAGGTCTATCGCTAATCCCCGTATTATAACGCCAGCGCGGTCGCGCTGGCGGGATCGAACAGCGACAGGCTCTCGATCTGTTCCAGCATAATCACCTTACGAAAGTCCAGCGCCGACCTTGGCTGAGAATCCAGCATGATGCCGTGCTCCGCATACCAGCGGCTGTAGTTATGCTCGATGCGCAGATTCAGCGTTTCGCTGTCGCGATAGCCGCTGAGCATCGGAATCAACACCAGATTGGCGGTGATCTCATTTTCGTAAGAAGCGGTATGGATCATACCGATATAGATACGCTTAGACTTGAGTGTGATCCACGCGAGATCTCCCTCCTCCATGCACTGAAACAGCAGCCCTTCAACGCCGTTAGCGCGCGACAGCCTCTTGTACAGCTTCTTACGGCCTTCTCCGTTGAGGCGGGCGCTGCCCGACCAGTTAGAGCGATAGAGGCAAAAAGTCACCGCGAATGCCAGCATAATCACCACCGGTGCCTGAATGCCGAGGAAGCTCCAGGTCATAAACTCGGCCTGCCACTGGTGATACTCACCGTGAGAAAGTGCCGGAATGGCATTAAAGACCGCGGAACAGGCCAGCAGCAGCAGCCAGATTAACCCGGTCGCCATCACGCCCTGCAGGACAAAGATACAGCCGTACAGCGCCACCAGAAAATAGACGTCCCAGCCGAACGAGCGTTTGATTTTGAAGCGGGTAGAGAGGTCACGGCTGGTGTACCAGTAGCCACATACCATCAGTACCATAAAGATTGCGGTACCCATCTTATGCCCTCTTCAGCGCGTTAATATGGCGAACAAAATCCTCGCGCACCGCCGGGCTGGCAATATTGACCGTCGCACCGCCGTCTTCGTTGATGATAATGCGCGCCCCCTCCTCAATAGCCTCTTCCACCTCGTCCGGGCTCATCACCTGCAGCAGGGACTCCGGGCTGGAAAAAAGTGCACGTAAAAATCGCAACATCGCCTGCTCCTTATGAGAAAAACAGTAATTCTGGCAACAGACTGGCGATGTTGCCAGGTTGAGCGGCGTCAGTCGCACGCCGCTGGCAGAGAAATCCTGTTTACTTTCCGACGGCGAATGCTAATTTCATTACTTCACACTACGGAGAGACATCATGAAGCAACTGGTGATCGATATTTTAATGAAGTTAGCCAAAATGGACGTGGATACCAAAGAGCTGACGGCCCAGGTGGAGGCGCAATCGCTGCTGATTGCCGCACTGCTGCTGACCACCGGCAAAGGGGAATCGTCCTCAATTTCAGAAAACATCAACAACGCCATCGTGACCGCTTCACGAGCGGGTGATGAATTCCTGCAGTCCGATATTGATCTATTGCTGACCCACGTGAACCGCCTGCTGGCGGTAACCCGTCAGGTCGATCAAACGGCGGCAACGCAATAACCATGTCCTCGCTGAATGATGAACTCAGTCGAGAGCGCGAACGGGTGTTCGAGACGCTGCGCGCGGCGCTCTCGGCGCTGGGTAGCGTGGTGGGGCGCGATACTGAGATTGTGCTGCACGACCTGAGCGCCCCGGAAACTTCGGTGATGGCGATTGCCAATGGCCACGTCACCGGGCGCATGGCAGGCAGCTCGGTGCTGGCGGTACCGGATCAGGATCTCGGGCTCAGCGCGCTGATTAATAGCGTGCCTGACGGCGGCGATACCACACCGCTGGTGATCCCTGATTACGCCACGCGCAACAAACAGGGGCAGACGCTGCGCAGCGCCACGGCGCTGTACCGCGACAGCAGCGGCCAGCCGTTTGCGGCGCTGTGCATAAACAGTGACCAGAACGCGCTGCTGGCCGCCCGCGAGGCGATCGACCGGCTGCTGAGCGGTCAGCCCTCCCCTGCGGTGCAGGCCGCCTCCGCGCCCGAGAGCGCCGATATGGAACAGCTGATGGCGGAAATTATCGCCGATTCACTGGTCGAACTGGAAACTGGCCCGCGTTCGGCCCGTAAGCAGGCCAAACTGGCGGCGGTACGCAGAATGCAGGAACGCGGCATGTTTATCGTCAAAGGCGGCATTGAGAAAGCCGCCGCGGCGTTGGGCGTCACCCGCTACACCATTTACAACTACCTGGAAGAGATCCGCAGCCGGGCGGAGCAGGAGTGATCTCCCTGCCAAATCGCGCAGCGACAGCCGTAGCAGATAATGGTGGTTAAGCCGGCCACGATGATAAAAAGCGGAACTCTTACAGGCAAATTCAGCCGTTTTTAATTCCCCTCGGGTACCCCATTATCTGCTTTTCAACTCTTTCGCCTTGCGCCCGTCATTTTAAGGACAATATATGACTCAACATCTCAATAAAGACACCGTACTTTGCATGTCACTGGCGGCCAGACCGGGCAATTTCGGCACCCGTTTCCATAACTATCTGTATAACGCGCTGGATCTCAACTACCTGTATAAAGCCTTTACCACCACCGATCTGGCGGCGGCCATTGGCGGCGTGCGGGCGTTGGGGGTACGCGGTTGCGCCATCTCAATGCCGTTTAAAGAGGCGGTAATCCCGATGATTGACGAGCTGGACAGTTCGGCCAAAGCCATTGACTCCGTCAACACCATAGTGAATACCGACGGCCGCCTGAAAGCGTACAATACCGACTATATCGCCATCGCCAGCCTGCTGGCGCAGTATCAGGTGTCGAATCAGCTTAGCTTTGCGCTGAACGGCAACGGGGGTATGGCCAAAGCGGTCGCCTGTGCGTTAAAAGATGCTGGTTTTCGCTACGGCCATATTATTGCGCGTAATGAGGCACGGGGACGCGAGCTGGCGGATCTGTACGGTTTCAGCTGGCAGGCAGAAGTGGGTGATCTCAAACCTGGGCTGCTCATCAACGCGACGCCCGTCGGCATGAGCGGCGGCAAGGAAGCAGAACAGCTGTCATTCAGCCCGGCGACCATCGCCAACGCCAGCGTCGTTTTCGACGTGGTGGCCCTGCCTGAACTGACGCCGCTGGTGCGTGAGGCGCGCGCGCAGAATAAAACCACCATTACCGGTAGCGAAGTGTTCGCTATTCAGGCGGTGGAACAGTTCGCCCTCTACACCGGCATACGCCCGGACGACGCGCTGTTCCGCGAAGCGGCGGCCTGGGCGCGTCAGTAAACAGAGCCTGTTCTCTGTTCTGACACTCGCACAGGCTGGCGCGCCCTGTATTGTTCACCGGGCAGTCTGCGCCGGTGAACCCGCCCCCTGGCGCGTTTGTCAGAACAGCAGCGACACCAGCCAGAAACCGGCAAAGGTCATCAGCAGTGAGCCGACAACATGGGTGAGCACTGAGACCATCGCCCAGAGATAGTTACCGGCCTGCATCAGCGTCACCACTTCCAGAGAAAAGGTGGAGAAAGTGGTCATACCGCCGCACAGGCCGGTGGTAATCAGCAGTTTCCAGGCCGGATCGAGCTGCGGGTGGCGCATAAACCACGCCATCGCGGCACCGATAATCAAGCCACCAACCAGATTAACCAGCAGCGTGCCCGGCGGCAGAGAGGGGAAAAGCGAATTCAGGCGCACGGCGAGCAGCCAGCGGATAACACAGCCGGCGCAGCCGCCGATCATTACAGCCAGTAACGGTTTCAATATAGCATCCTCAGTCAGCAGCGAGGACGGTGCCGCCAGGCGGAATACAGACGGCCCGATACACCGACCTCATGATAAAAGTCAGGGTTATCAGGCGTCATCAACCCCTAACGTTGCCGCCAGAGCAATTCGACGCGTGCGCGGGAAAAAAAGCGCCCGGGCGGGCGCTGTTAAGGCGGTCAGGCGCGCAGCGTGTCGTCGCCGAAAGCCACCCACTTATAGGTAGTCAGCGCTTCCAGCCCCATCGGGCCACGGGCGTGCAGCTTCTGGGTGCTGACCGCCACTTCCGCACCGAGGCCGAACTGGCCACCGTCGGTAAAGCGGGTGCTGGCGTTGACGTAGACCGCTGAAGAGTCAACTTCATTGACGAAACGGTCGGCGTGGTTCAGGGTGCGGGTCAGAATCGCATCGGAGTGCTGGGTGCCGTATTCGCGAATATGGGCGATCCCTTCGTCCAGGTCATCTACCAGCTTAACGTTAAGATCCAGCGCCAGCCACTCGTCGCGGTACTGAGCGTCGGTCACCGCGCTGACGGCCGCCGGGCCATTCTGCAGCAGCGGCAGCGAACGCGGATCGGCGTGCAGGGTAATCCCCTCGGCCGCCATCCGCGCGCTCAGCGCAGGCAGGAAGCTGTCAGCGATCGCCGCATCAATCAGCAGCGTCTCTACCGAGTTGCAGGCGCTCGGGCGCTGCTTCTTGGCGTTAACGATCACGTTCAGCGCCGGCTCCAGCTCGATGCTGCGATCGACATAAATATGGCACACGCCGATACCGCCGGTGATCACCGGGATGGTCGAGTTTTCTCGACACAGCTTGTGCAGCCCGGCACCGCCGCGTGGGATCAGCATATCAACGTAGCGATCCAGCTTTAGCAGCTGATTAACCAGCTCGCGATCCGGGCTTTCGATCGCCTGTACCGCGCCAGCCGGCAGCCCATGCTGCTGCAGCGCGCGTTGAATCACGCGCACGGTCGCCGCATTGGTCCGGTAGGTCTCTTTGCCGCCGCGCAGGATCACCGCGTTGCCGGTTTTCAGGCACAGGCTGGCAACGTCGACGGTCACGTTTGGCCGCGCTTCATAAATGACCCCCACCACGCCGAGGGGCACGCGGCGGCGCTCGATGCGCAGGCCGCTGTCCAGCCGGCCACCGTCGATCACCACGCCGACCGGATCGGCCAGATTGCATACCTGGCGTACGTCATCCGCGATGCCCTTCAGGCGCTGCGGGTTAAGCATCAGCCGATCCAGCAGCGCGGCGCTCATGCCGTTCTGGCGGGCATCCGCCAGATCCTGCTCGTTGGCGGCCAGAATCTCCGCGCTCAGCAACTCCAGGCTGTCCGCGATGGTCAGCAGCACGCGGTTTTTTTGTTCGGTGCTGAGTACCGAAAGCTGATATGACGCGGCCTTGGCCGCTTTACCCATTTGTTCAAGCATCTCTGTTCCTTAAGCCACAATCATATCGTCGCGGTGGATGGCCACCGGACCATATTCATAACCGAGAATATCGCTAATCTGCTGCGAGTGGTGTCCGGCAATCATGCGCATGGCATCGCTGTTGTAACGCGATACGCCGTGGGCGACGTCCCGCCCCTGCAGGTTGCGGATGCGGATCACTTCCCCGCGGGAGAAGTTGCCGCTGACCGAACGGATGCCCTTCGGCAGCAGCGAGCTGCCGCGCTCGAGGATCGCCACCAGCGCGCCGTCGTCGACCACCAGTTCACCGGCCGGCGGTGCGCCGAAGATCCAGCGTTTGCGGTTTTCCAGCGGGGTCTGGAAGGCGTGGAAGCGGGTGCCCACCGGATTAGCCGCAATCACGTCGCCAATCACGCCAGGGCGGCTGCCCGCCGCGATGATGGTGTCAATGCCGGCGCGGCAGGCCACGTCGGCCGCCTGCAGCTTGGTGGTCATGCCGCCGGTACCCAGCCCGGAAACGCTGTCGCCGGCCAGCGCCCGCAGCGCATCGTCAATAGCGTGCACGTCGCCGATCAGTTCGGCCTGCGGGTTATTACGGGGATCGGCGGTAAACAGCCCCTGCTGATCGGTCAGCAGCAGCAGTTTGTCCGCGCCGGCGAGGATCGCGGCCAGCGCCGACAGGTTGTCGTTATCGCCGACCTTGATCTCGGCGGTGGCCACCGCGTCGTTTTCGTTAATCACCGGCACAATATGGTTATCGAGCAGCGCGCGCAGGGTATCGCGGGCGTTAAGAAAACGCTCACGGTCTTCCAGGTCTGCGCGGGTCAGCAGCATCTGACCGATATGGATGCCGTAAATCGAGAACAGTTGTTCCCACAGCTGGATCAGACGGCTCTGCCCCACCGCAGCCAGCAGCTGCTTTGAGGCGATGGTAGGGGGCAGCTCGGGGTAGCCAAGATGTTCGCGCCCGGCGGCCATTGCCCCTGACGTCACAATCACAATCCGGTGGCCTGCCGCATGTTGCTGGGCGCACTGACGCACCAGTTCAACGATATGGGCCCGATTCAGCCGACGGGATCCGCCGGTCAGTACGCTGGTCCCCAGTTTTACCACCAGGGTCTGGCTGCTGCTCATTAATTTCCTGCCATATTGTAAAAAAAGAGTGCGAAGCAACGTTTTAACAGGTGTCGCGCCGGAAACCAACAGCAAGCCTGGGAAAACGACGAAAAAGCCCTGACCACTTGCTAGTCGAAAAGTTCGTTAATAACAAGAAATGTATAGAAGTGTAATAAAAGTTTAATACGAAAAGGGTAAAACGTTCCTGCCTTGAGCAGCCCCGTGGGCCGCTTACACACTTACTCTTTCGGGATTGATAGCAAAATGAAGAAAAGCGCACTGGCAATCTTAACCGCCGCACTGGCCCTCTCCACCGCAGCTCAGGCCGCAGAAGTCTATAACAAAGACGGCAACAAGCTGGACCTGTACGGCAAGGTCAAAGGCCTGCACTATTTCAGCGACAGCGACAGCAACAACGGCGATAAATCCTACGTTCGTCTGGGCTTCAAAGGCCAGACCCAGATTAATGACCTGATGACCGGTTACGGTCAGTGGGAATACCACTTCAACGCCAACAACTCCGAAAGCTCTGATGCGCAGAACGGCAACAAAACTCGTCTGGGCTTCGCTGGTCTGAAATTCGGCCAGTACGGCTCATTCGACTACGGCCGCAACTACGGCGTACTGTACGACGTGGAAGCCTGGACCGATATGTTCCCAGAGTTCGGCGGTGACGGCACGGCGCGTACCGACAACTTCATGACCGCGCGTACCACCGGCGTGGCCACCTACCGTAACACCAACTTCTTCGGCCTGGTGGATGGCCTGAAGTTCGCCCTGCAGTATCAGGGTAAAAACGACGCGGGCGGCGCTAACGACCGTACCAGCGTTGCGCGTCAGAACGGTGACGGCTACGGTATGTCTGCGGTTTACGCACTGGGCGACAGCGGCGTGAGCGTCAGCGGTGCTTACACCTCATCCGACCGTACCAACAACCAGCAGGCGCAGGCTTACGGCCACGGCGATAAAGCTGATTCCTGGGGTACCGGTCTGAAGTTTGACAACAACGGCCTGTACCTGGCGGCAATCTACACCGAAACCCGCAACATGACGCCAATCAGCGGCACCAACACCGTAACCGGTGGTAGCATCAGCGGCATGGCGAACAAAACTCAGAACATTGAATTGCTGGCACAGTACCAGTTCGACTTCGGTCTGCGTCCGTCACTGGGCTTCATCCAGACCAAAGGTAAGGATATGGAGAACGGTCTCGGCAACGAAGATTTAGTGAAATACATTGATGTGGGCGCTACCTATTACTTCAACAAGAATATGAACGCCTATGTGGATTACAAAATTAACCAGCTGGATGACGACAACAAACTGTCTCTGAATACCGACGACGTGGTTGCCGTAGGCCTGGTTTATCAGTTCTAAGCGGTCAGTGTCGACCCTGTAACACCCCTCATAATGTGTCTGAACAAAGGCCGGTGCTCTCCTCACCGGCCTTTTCTTTATTCTTTTACCGCCATGCGTTGCACTTACGCGCTCAGTTTAACCGGTTGATCGGCAAACCCGGCGGCAGGTACCAGCCCCAGCTCCAGCTCGGCCAGCTGCGCCTTCAGGCGCTCATGAAACTTGCGTAACGTCTCTTCGAGGCGGGCATTATTGTCCTTACCTTTGATCGCCGTTGGCTTCCAGTTACCCTCTTTATCAAACAGACCAAAATGGTACTCATAGGTGAAGTGGTCGCTCTGTGCTTCCAGCTCCATCCACCAGCCCCAGAACTCGCGGCTCTCCGGTGCCGGTTTGACGTTGACGCAGACGGCCAGACAGTCAAAGAAGAAGCGATCGCCTTCACATTTGCCTTCACGGATGTAAGGACCTAATGAGCCAAAGCGCTTCATTAAGCGGCTCTTAGGATGTCCACTCGGTAACGTCATCGTTTTACACTCCTTGGTTGAGCCTATAGTTGTAGCAAAGTCAGCAATTTTAGCAAATCAGGCGCGTAATCGTTGCAATAACCAGTCGCCGATTTCGTTCAATCCGCGTTCAAAACCGGCCAGCGCCGGTGAGGATTTCATCGGCAGCAGCCGCCCCTGCGCCGACGAACTGACGATCAGCCGTGACTCCTCTTCCGGGCTGAACGGATCGTCGGCCCAGTAGCCGGAGAGCATCGGCGTGGTACAGCGGCGGCCCAGCAGCCCCTGCAGCTTCAGCGAAAAGCGGCTCATTTCGGTACGCAACGCGCTGTCTGAGGTGCTGGACATACCCAGGCGGCTGGCCAGCATATCCATATACATATCCGGCACCCGATCCTGCAGGCTGGCGTCACTCAGCAGGCTGTGTACCACCGGCCCGAGACAGGCCACGCCGCGCAGGCGCTGCGGTTCCATATAGGCCAGCCGTACCGCCACATTGGCGCCGAAACGGAAGCCGAATGCCGCCACCCGGGTATGATCGATCCACGCCACCCGGTCTAGCTGGCGCAGCACCTGCTGATGCAGGAAGCTAGAGTCCTGGGTCAGCCGCCATTTGGCGGAGAAGCCGACCGACGGCACATCCAGCGTCAGCATGGCTATGCCGCGGGGCGCAAGATAGTCGTGGAATAAACGGTAGTGATCGCTCTGCAGCGAGTCGAGGTTGCCGCACAGCAGCACGGTCGGATAAGGGGCCTGCACGCCTGCGGGCATATGCAGAAAACCGGTCACCGGGCTGCCGCCGGGGATGGCAAACTCCAGCTCTTTCAGCTCGCCGGGCAGGCGGCTGGTCGCTTCCTGATAAGCACGGTTGGCCAGCAGCAGCGGTTGATCGGCCAGCACATCCTCTTTCAGGTAAGGATAGGCCGCGAGGCTGTAGAGATTCGCAGCATGCAGCCAGTGCTGGCCGGCCAGCAGATCGTCATCGCACTCACTGGCCTTCTGCTGCCACGCCGCGCCCTGGGTTGACCATTCGTAGATCCAGTTACCGCCGCGATAGCCGATCACCGTATCCAGCAGCCGATCGTCGGTGTGTTCAACGTCGCTGACCGCAATACGCGCCAGCACTTCGCTGACTTCCAGGGGTGACAACCCGCGCCAGGTCCACAGCAGCAGGTTAATCATCCGGTACCATCCGGGGCGGTTTTCCCCATCGAGGGCAGAATGAATGTTTAACGGGCGGTGATGGTGGACACGACGCACCAGCGATGACGTTTCCGGATGTTTAAAGCGCGGTTTGAACAGTTCTTCGCTGAGATTTTTCGGTGACACGGGTGGGGTCTCCTTCGGCGTGCGGATCAGACACTCAGTCTACCGCAGGCGATGGAAACAGGCGAAGCCTAAAAACAGACGCGCCCGGCATAACCGGGCGCGTTTTGACCGACATCAATCAGTTTTTAACAATCGGCGGAATATAGGCAACGCCCATGTCCCACGGCTGTTCAATCCAGGTATTCTGCGGGATATCGATAATGTAGTCGTCAACCAGCGGACGGCCGGCCGGCTTGGCGAAGATGGTAACGAAACGCGCTTTCGGGTACATATCGCGGATTGCCTGGGCGGTGCCGCCGGTATCCACCAGATCGTCAATTACGATAAAGCCTTCACCATCGCCCTCTGCACGCTTCAGCACTTTCATTTCGCGCTGGTTGTCGTGGTCATAGCTGGAGATGCACACGGTATCCACATGGCGGATGCCCAGTTCACGGGCCAGCAGGGCCGCAGGGACCAGGCCACCGCGGCTGACGGCGATAATGCCGTTCCACTGTTCAACAGGAAGCAGGCGCTGAGCCAGTTTGCGGGCATGAATTTGCAGCATGTCCCAGGTGACGACGTATTTTTCACTCATAAAGAAATCCCGGCCAACGTGATTGGCTTAAAAAATGTGCAATGGGAAAAGGTTGCGCGGAATTATAGTGATCTGACGCGCTAAAAACCAGCGTCAGAAACGCGGGTAACCGCTTTTTTGGCCGAGCGAACGAAGCAGGCGGCCGCAAAGGGTGATATTCTTGCCTCATCACGCCGGAATGCCCGGCGGGAAATGTCCAACCGATCACTGCTTCACCGCCCGCTGCGGCAGGCCGGTGCTGCTGACACAGGAGAGTCATCGTGTCTGAACTGTCTCAATTATCGCCACAGCCGCTGTGGGATATCTTTGCCAAAATCTGTTCAATTCCGCATCCGTCTTACCATGAAGAGCAGCTGGCTGCGTATATCGTCTCGTGGGCCAGCGAGCAGGGTTTCTGGAACGAACGCGACGAAGTCGGGAATATCCTGATCCGCAAGCCGGCCACCCCGGGATATGAGAACCGTAAACCGGTGGCGCTGCAGGCGCACCTGGATATGGTGCCGCAAAAAAACAGCGACACGGTACACGACTTCACCAAAGACCCGATTCAGCCGTGGATTGACGGCGAGTGGGTCAAAGCGCGCGGCACCACGCTGGGCGCGGATAACGGTATTGGCCTCGCTTCGGCGCTGGCGGTGCTGGCCGACAGCCGCGTCGAGCACGGCCCGCTGGAGGTGCTGCTGACCATGACCGAAGAGACCGGCATGGTCGGTGCCTTCGGTCTGCAGGCCGGCTGGCTGCAGGCGGATATCCTGATCAACACCGACTCTGAAGAGGAAGGCGAGATCTACATGGGCTGCGCGGGCGGCATCGACTTCACCACCACCCTGCCGCTGACCCGGGAAGCAGTGCCTGCCGGTTTCCAGACGCTGAAGCTGACGCTGAAGGGCCTGAAAGGCGGCCACTCCGGCTGTGATATTCACGTCGGCCTCGGCAACGCCAACAAGCTGCTGGCGCGCTTCCTGTTCGCTCACGCGACCGATCTCGACCTGCGCCTGATCGACTTCACCGGCGGCACGCTGCGTAACGCCATCCCGCGTGAGGCCTTCGCCACGCTGGCGCTGCCGGCCGGCAACGCTGACCAGCTGAAGGCGCTGGCGGCAGGCTACCTGACCACCCTGCAGCACGAGCTGAGCCAGGTTGAGAAAAACATCACCCTCGTCACCGAGGTGGTGGCGAGCAGCGAACAGGCGCTGACCGCGCAGAGCCGTGATGCGTTTGTCGCGCTGCTGAACAGCACGCCGAACGGCGTGATCCGCAATTCTGACGTGATGAAAGGCGTGGTGGAAACCTCACTGAACGTCGGCGTGGTGGCCTTTGAAGGTGACAGCGCGAAGATCAACAGCCTGGTACGCTCGCTGATCGACAGCGGAAAAACCTACCTGGTGGAAACGCTGACCGCGCTGGGCCAGCTGGCCGGAGCAAAAACGGTGGCCAAAGGCAGCTATCCGGGCTGGGAGCCGGACGCGACTTCGCCGGTGATGGCACTGGTACGCGATACCTACCAGCAGCTGTTCAACAAAACGCCGAACATTCAGGTGATCCACGCCGGCCTGGAGTGTGGCCTGTTCAAAGAGCCGTACCCGGAGATGGATATGGTCTCCATCGGACCGACCATTACCGGCCCGCACTCGCCGGATGAGCAGGTGCATATCGCCAGCGTCGATCTCTACTGGCAGCTGCTGACCGCGCTGCTGAAGGCGATCCCGGCGAAGTAAGCCCTACCGGCGCGGAACCTGTCTCTGACACTCCGTGCCGGCTACTTTAGCCACCGCAGGGCGGCTACAGATTTTTCGCTTAGCGCCCTGCTCTCCCCGCCCCTGCTTTACGCTGTTGTGTCCCTGCTGCAGACTATCCGCATTCATGCCAGCGAGCCCCAGGCTGCAAACCACCCACCTTATGCTACGCCTCACCAGCAGAACGGTTCGAACGGTTCGATGCATCGGCGATCGTCTACAGTCCCAACAGCAGTTGCCGCTCCAGCTGCGGGTCCAGCAGCGTGACGTGCAAACCGACCAGCCTGACGCCGCGCCCTGCGCGCCGCTCGTGCCAGGCTTTCTCCGCAACCGCAATCAAATCGTCTTTGTTCAGCACCGGCCAGACGTGTTCCTGGGTGGTGAGCTGGAAATCGTTGAACTTAAGCTTAACGCCCTGCCGGGCGATCTGGCGATCGGGCCGGATCTGCTGCAACCGCCGCTCCAGTTCGTCATACAGCCGGTCAATCACCGGCAGGCACGCCTGCCATTCATGGATATCTTCCGACAGCGTGCGCTCCACCCCCAGCGACTTGCGCTGGCGCTCCACCACCACTTCACGCTCGTCGAGGCCGTTGCTGCGCTCCCACAGCACGCGGCCAAACTTACCAAAGCGCTTTAGCAGCGTCGCAAGATCGGTTTTCTGCACGTCTGCGCAGGTATACAGGCCCAGCTCCTCAAGCTTGCGCGCCGTCACCTTGCCGACGCCGGGGATCTTCGCCAGCGGCAGGCCGAGCAGGAATGCGGGCATCTCTTCCGGAGTGATAATGAACTGCCCGTTAGGTTTGTTGATATCGGAGGCGATTTTGGCGAGAAACTTGATCGGCGCCACCCCGGCGGAGGCGGTGAGATCCAGCTCACGCTGGATGGTCTGGCGGATCTCACGGGCGATCAGCGTGGCGGAGCCGTGGCAGTGCGGGCTGTCGGAGACGTCGAGATAGGCTTCATCCAGCGACAGCGGCTCCACAAGCGAGGTATAGCGCGAGAAGATATCGCGGATATGGCTGCTGGCCTCTTTGTAAGCGTCATAGCGGCCGGGGATCACCCGCAGATGCGGACAGAGCTTCAGCGCCATCGCCGTGGACATGGCGCTGTGCACGCCATATTTCCGCGCCGGATAGTTCGCGGTGCTGATCACGCCACGCTGGGTCTGGCTGCCGCCGATGGCGATTGGGATCTCGCGCAGGGTTGGATCGTCGCGCATCTCCACGGCGGCAAAGAAGCAGTCCATATCCACGTGAATGATTTTGCGCATATCCCCTCCGACAGTACTGGATAAGTATACAGCCATATTAAGCAAATTCAATCCGGCCCCGATCGCCGTCACATCCTCGCCGGAAAAGGTTTTTATTCTTCGCAATCTTGCTAAAAAAATGGACAATGCTAATGTGTCGCTGCGATAGCGGAATTGTCCGATATTGTCAGTACCGACGCCTGCGGGCGTTGCTTTCCACCCCTCTTTTCAAGGGAAACAGAATGGCCAAAATCGCACTGCTGTTTGCGATGATTTTTATGCCCGCCGTGGTCTTCGCCAGCGCACCTGACGTGATCACGCCGCTGGCACCGGTAAGCAAAGAGTTAAAGAAACAACTGCTGGGTACACCAGTGTATCTGCAAATCTTCAAAGAAGAGCGCACGCTGGAGCTGTACGGCAAAATTGGCAACGAATTCCGCCTGCTCGACAGCTATCGCATCTGTAATTTTTCCGGTGGTCTCGGGCCGAAGCGCGTGCAGGGCGACTTTAAAAGCCCGGAGGGCTTCTACAGCGTCGGACTGTCGCAGCTGAAGCCTAACAGCCGCTTTTACCGGGCGATTAACACCGGCTTCCCGAATGAATATGACCGCCAGCAGGGCTATCAGGGCAACTACCTGATGATCCACGGCAACTGCGTGTCCGTCGGCTGCTACGCGATGACCGATGCTTATATGGACGAGATCTATCACTACGTGGAAGCGGCGCTGCGCAACGGCCAGCAGCGCGTCGAGGTCAGCATCTATCCGTTCCGCATGACCGACAGCAATATGCAGCGCCACCGCTATTCAACCTATATCAACTTCTGGAAACAGCTGCAGCCGGGTTATGCGCACTTTGTGCAAACCAAACAGCCACCAGTGGTGGCCGTTAGCGACGGAAAATACGTGTTGAGCCGCCCGATGGTGAACGGCCCGGAAAGTAACAACTCAGCCCTCGCGCTCACCCAGACAAAATAGCGCCCACTCACCGGGTTCAATTTTGTTCCAGCTCTCATTGGCCGTCAGCGGCTGGGTGGCAATCACCGTGACCACGTCGTTCGGCGTGGTCTGCTTCTGAAAATCAATCTCCACGTCCTGATCCAGCAGCTTGGCCTTGCCAAACGGCGCACGCCGGGTGACCCAGAACAGATTGGTCGAGCAGAACGCCATCAGATAGCGGCCGTCCGACAGCAGCATATTGAAAACGCCCTTCTCACGCAGCTCTGCGGCCAGCTCGGCGATATAGCGGAACACCGCCGGCCAGTTGCCCGGCGTGCGCGGATAGCGCGTGGTCAGCCTGTGCAACAGCCAGCAGAAAGCCAGCTCGCTGTCGGTTTCACCGATCGGACGGTAGCTGCCGGTTTCCAGGTTTTTATAACCCTTCAGCTGCCCGTTGTGCGCGTAGGTCCAGTTACGCCCCCACAGCTCGCGGGTAAACGGATGGGTATTTTCCAGCGACACCTCACCGCGGTTCGCCTGGCGAATGTGCGCCACCACCGAATGGGACTTGATCGGATATTCCTGCACCAGCCGCGCAATTGGCGACTGGAAGCTCGGCTGTGGATCTTTAAATGTGCGGCAGCCTTTCCCTTCATAGAAGGTAATGCCCCAGCCATCCTTATGCGGACCGGTTCCGCCCCCGCGCTGAACCAGCCCGGTAAAGCTAAAACAGATGTCCGTCGGGACGTTTGCACTCATCCCGAGCAGTTCGCACATAGTCTTACCTCAAGAAAAAACGGAAGTTATTTAACCATCTCTTTTTCGATCAGCAGCATCAGGATATGGATCACCTTAATGTGGATCTCCTGGATGCGATCGGCGTAGCCAAAATGCGGTACGCGGATTTCAATATCCGCCGTACCGGCCATTTTGCCACCGTCTTTTCCGGTCAGGGTGATCACTTTCATCCCCTTCACACGGGCCGCCTCAACCGCTTTGATAATGTTCGCGGAGTTGCCTGAGGTGGAAATGCCCAGCAGCACGTCACCTTCACGGCCTACCGCTTCCAGGTAGCGCGAAAAGACATAGTCATAACCAAAGTCGTTACTGACGCAGGAGAGGTGGCTGACGTCAGAGATGGCGATCGCCGGGTAGCCCGGGCGGTTTTCGCGGTAGCGGCCGGTCAGCTCCTCAGCAAAGTGCATCGCGTCACAGTGCGAGCCGCCGTTACCGCAGGACAGCACCTTCCCCCCGGCCTTGAAGGAGTCAGCCAGCAGCACCGCCGCCTGCTGGATGGTTTGGATATTGGCGTCGTCACTCAGAAACGTATTCAGCGTGTCTGCCGCTTCATTCAGCTCAGCGCGGATGATGTCCTGGTACATAGGGATGTCCTTTATGAGGTAAGAGTTACCCAACAAGTTTATCAAGTTGCCGGTAAGGCGAAAAGCGATCTCCCCGGCGGCAGGGTGGATTAGCCGCAAGGGCGGCGGCTTTGTGAGCCAGGTTGTAATTATTGTGTAAACAGATTGCGTCATTTCTCCTGCTGAACTAAATATAAAGCAACTGGTATGACCTCTTACTTCTTGCGACATGGAGCACTCATTATGATGGTTCTCAGTATCGTGGCGACAATCGTATTGATTAGCGCCCTGTTCTACCACCGCATCAGCCTGGCAACCGCCAGCCTGATCCTGCTGGCGTGGACCGCCGTGCTCGGCCTGGTCGGGCTGTGGACGCTGTGGCTGCTGTTGCCACTGGCGCTGCTGCTGCTGCCGTTTAACCTGCCGTCACTGCGCCAGTCGCTGTTCAGCAAACCGATGCTGGGCACCTTCCGCAAAGTAATGCCGCCGATGTCGCGCACTGAGAAAGAGGCGATTGACGCCGGTACCACCTGGTGGGAGGGCGATCTGTTTCGCGGCACGCCGGACTGGAACAAGCTGCACGCCTACCCACGGCCGGTGCTGACCGCCGAAGAGCAGGCGTTTCTGGATGGCCCGGTGGAAGAAGCCTGCCGGCTGGCCAACGACTTCAGCATTACCCACGAAATGGCCGACCTGCCCCCCGAGCTGTGGGCATACCTGAAACAGCACCGCTTTTTCGCGATGATCATTAAGAAAGAGTACGGTGGGCTGGAGTTCTCCGCCTACGCCCAGGCGCGGGTGCTGCAGAAGCTGGCCGGCGTTTCCGGCATTCTGGCGATTACCGTTGGCGTGCCTAACTCACTGGGCCCGGGCGAACTGCTGCAGCATTACGGTACGGAAGAACAGAAAAACCACTATCTGCCGCGACTGGCACGGGGCGAAGAGATCCCCTGCTTTGCGCTGACCAGCCCGGAAGCCGGCTCCGATGCCGGGGCCATTCCCGATACCGGCGTGGTCTGCATGGGCGAGTGGCAGGGTGAGCAGGTGCTGGGCATGCGCCTGACCTGGAACAAACGCTATATTACCCTGGCGCCGATCGCTACCGTGCTCGGGCTGGCGTTTAAGCTCTCTGACCCGCAGCACCTGCTGGGCGAAACCGAAGAGCTGGGGATTACCTGTGCGCTGATCCCGACCGGCACGCCAGGCGTGGAGATCGGCACCCGCCACTTCCCGCTTAACGTGCCGTTCCAGAACGGCCCGACGCGCGGCAACGATATTTTCGTGCCGATCGACTTCATTATCGGCGGCCCGGCGATGGCCGGTCAGGGCTGGCGCATGCTGGTTGAGTGCCTGTCGGTCGGCCGCGGCATTACCCTGCCCTCCAACTCCACCGGCAGCCTGAAGAGCATTGCGCTGGCCACCGGCGCTTACGCGCATATTCGTCGCCAGTTCCGTCTGCCGATCGGCAAAATGGAGGGGATTGAAGAGCCGCTGGCGCGCATCGCCGGTAACGCTTACGTGATGGACGCCGCCGCTACGCTTATCACCAGCGGCATTATGCAGGGGGAAAAACCGGCGGTGCTGTCGGCGATCGTCAAGTATCACTGCACCCACCGCGGCCAGCGGGCGATCGTCGACGCGATGGATATTGCCGGCGGTAAAGGCATTATGCTCGGCAGCAGCAACTTCCTTGCCCGCGCCTATCAGGGTGCGCCGATCGCCATTACCGTGGAAGGGGCCAATATTCTCACCCGCAGCATGATTATCTTCGGCCAGGGGGCGATCCGCTGCCACCCTTACGTGCTGGAGGAGATGGCGGCCGCGCAGAGCAACGATCTGGTCGCCTTTGACCGGGCGCTGTTCAGCCATATCGGCCACGTGGGCAGCAACAAGGTGCGCAGCCTGTGGCTGGGGCTGACCGGCGGGCTGACCAGCGTGTCGCCAACCCGTGATGCCACCCGCCGCTACTATCAGCATCTGAACCGCATCAGTGCCAACCTGGCTCTGCTCTCCGACGTATCAATGGCCTCGCTGGGCGGCAGCCTGAAACGCCGTGAACGCATCTCGGCACGGCTGGGGGATATCTTAAGCCAGTTGTACCTGGCCTCTGCGGCGCTGAAGCGCTATGAGGATGAGGGACGCAACGAGGCGGACCTGCCGCTGCTGCACTGGGGCGTGCAGGATGCGCTTAACCAGGCGGAAATCGCCATCGACGACCTGCTGCGCAACTTCCCTAACCGGCCGATCGCCATGCTGCTGCGCGGGGTGATCTTCCCGCTCGGCCGCCGCTGCCGTGCGCCGTCTGACCAGCTTGACCACCAGCTGGCGCGCATTCTGCAGGTGCCTTCCGCTACCCGCAGCCGGCTGGGTCGTGGCCAGTATCTGGCCCCGGGTGAAAATAACCCGGCCGGTCAGCTGGAACAGGCGCTACAGGACGTGATGGCCGCCGAAGCGATTCACGATCGCCTGTGCAAACAGCAGCAGCAACACTTCTCCTTTACCCGTCTGGACGCGCTGGCCGCCGAAGGGCTGGCGGCTGGCTGGGTCACGCAGGAAGAAGCGGAGGTGCTGATTCGTGCAGAAACCAGCCGCCTGCGCTCAATCAACGTCGATGAGTTTGCCGCCGATGCGCTGGCAACCCAGCCGGTAAAGCGCGAGCAGCAGCCGAAAACGGCACAGGGAACGGCGAAAGAAACGACAACAGGCGTGGCGACGGGGACAGGAACGACTGAGCAAACGACTGCAGGACGTAAAACAGAAGCGGCCTGACTGCCTTAACGCTACGTGAAGCGAAAGCGCCGTTACCCTCTGAGTACAACGTGGGAGCAGCAGCCTGAACTGAGGTTGACGTATAACAGGAGCGGCTCGAGAGCCTGATGACATAATCAACGGCCCCGGCAGATGTTCACCCTGAAGGTGACGTTTGCCGGGGCCGTTTTTTTGATTCAGCCGTTCTGGCGAATACGCATAATCAGCGCGTCGATATCCGGCACGTGGTTAGCCAGCAGGATCAGGCTGCGGCCCAGCGTAATAGCCTGACGCACGCACTCGACGCGCATCGCTTCATCGCCGATGCTCTTAATATCCGCCACCTGCGACATACCAACGGTGCGGCGAATCAGTTCGGTACCGCAGAAACCGATGGTATCGCGCCACACCTTCTGCAGAAACTCACGGGCGTAGCCCGGATACGCCAGCGCCCGGTCGCGGCTTTTCTCCGCCGCCAGCGCGAGGAAACCTTCGCTGAAGCTCAGCCACACTTCCCGCACGTCAGCCAGGCGTTTCTCGCGCCCGTCCGCCGCTTCGCGTGGCGGCAGCAGCCCCGGCAGCGCGCAGTAACCGATCAGCAGATTGCCCAGTGCGGTACCGATATCAAAACCGATCGGGCCGTAGAAGCCAAATTCGGCGTCAATCACCTTCAGGCTGCCCTCGGCGACAAAAATCGAGCCGCTGTGGATGTCACCATGCAGCAGCGCTTCGGCATGAGAGAAGAAGCGGTGCTTCAGCCCGGCCACGGCAATTTTCAGCTCTTCATCGTAACGCAGCGACGCCGCCAGGCGCTCCAGCGCTCGCGGGTAGGCGTTGCGTTCGTGCTGTTCGTAAGGTTCGTTGAAGAACAGCTCTTCGGTGATGTCGCACAGCTCCGGGTTGGTAAAGCGGATCACTTCTGCTTTCTTCTGATGCGGGTGCTGGAAGAAATCAGAGGTGTGGAACAGCGTCTGCGCCAGATACTCGCCCAGCTGCGTTGCCGCCTGCGGATACTCAACGCCTTTGACCAGCTCCCCGCGCCAGATGGCGTGATCGGAAAGATCTTCCATCACCATCACCGCCAGATCAGCATCGTAGTGCAGGATCTTCACCGTATGCTGCGGGCAGAACTTACCGTGTTCGATCAGCGTTTCCGCTTCCAGCCGGGCGCGATCGAGGGTCAGCGGCCAGGATTCGCCAACGCAGCGCACGTACGGCAGCGCCTGCTTGACGATCACCCGGCTGACGCCGTCGGTGTCGAAAATCTTGAAGACCAGGTTGAGATTACCATCGCCCACTTCCAGCGAATCCACCAGCTGGTGTGGATGTTCCACGCCGCCAAACTGGCGGGCATATTCCACGGCATCCGCGGCGGTGAAAGTACGGTATTGCGACATTACCTGATCCTCATCTTGCAAAATCGTTGTTATAAGCCGTTCAGACGTCTATACATCCATGTTGCATGTTGGCACAATATGGCGCATTAAAGCAACCGGGATTTCATTCATGCAGACACTCACCACCACCAGCCTTCAGGTTCGCGACAATCAGCTGTTGATCCTCGATCAGCAGGCCCTGCCCCAGCAAAAAATCTGGTGCCCGACACCGGACGTGGCCACGCTGGTCGGCCATATTAAAACCCTGCGCGTGCGCGGGGCGCCGCTGATTGGGCTGTCCGCCAGCCTGCTTCTGGCGCTGCTGGCCGAACAGGGGATGTCCCGAACCGGGCTGGCCGAGGCGCTGGAGGTGCTGCGCGCCTCACGCCCGACGGCGGTGAACCTGATGAACAACCTTGACCGTATGAAGCTGGCGCTGGCGCAGGACGGCCACGTCAACGCGCTGGTGAGCGAAGCGCTGCGGCTGATTGAGGAAGACAAGGCGCTGTGCGAGCGCATCGCGGCGGCCGGCAGCCCGCTGATCGTCGCGGGCAGCCGCCTGCTGACCCACTGCAACACCGGCGGCCTGGCGACCGCAGGCGTCGGCACGGCGCTGGGGGTGATCGCGCGTGGTTATACAGAAGGCAGGGTGGCCAACGTCTGGGTGGATGAAACCCGTCCGCTGCTGCAGGGCGGCCGCCTGACGGCGTGGGAACTGGGCGAGCTGGGCGTGCCTTATCAGCTGATCTGCGACTCGATGGCCGCCACGCTGATGGCGCAGGGCCAGGTCGATGCCATCTGGGTCGGCGCTGACCGCATTGCGGCTAACGGCGACGTCGCCAACAAAATCGGCACCTACAGCCTGGCGGTGCTGGCCCACTATCACCGCGTGCCGTTCTACGTCGCCGCGCCGCACACCACGCTGGATCGCGGCTGCCCGAACGGCGCGGCGATTCCAATCGAGCAGCGTGACGCCCGCGAAGTCACCGGCGTGGCCGGCAGTTTTGGTGACGTGCAGTGGGCACCGGAGAATGCGCAGGTTTATAACCCGGCGTTTGACGTTACCCCCGCCGCGCTGATTAGCGGCTGGGTGCTGGACACCGGCGTGGTGACGCCGGAAGAGGTGACGGCAGGCGCGTTTCAGCCGCGCGGCTGACAGGAACGGGAAGGGTGCAAAGCCCGGCTGTCGTTTATGCCGGGCAGCCAGCAAATAAAAAACCCGGCTCAGGCCGGGTTTTTCGCTTCAGATGCGGTCAGCCTCTGCCCGCCAGAAAAACAATCTGCACGGACCTCACGAGCAAAGCCGAATGTCTTCGTCCTTCAGCCCGGTTTGCTTTCCATAATCAGTCCAGACGCGGATAAGCATCGGCAATGTTGTCGCCGGTGAAGTTAGCGATCCAGCCTTCCTGGTTATCGAAGATGCGGATCGCGGTGAAGTGCGGTGACGATCCCATATCGAACCAGTGCGGAATGCCGGCCGGCACCGAGATCAGATCGTTCTTTTCACACAGGATCTGGTAGATGTGCCCGTCCAGATGCAGGCAGAACAGCCCGGCGCCCTCAACGAAGAAGCGTACTTCATCTTCACCATGGGTATGTTCGTTGAGGAACTTGCTGCGCAGCGTCTCTTTCTGCGGGTTATCCGCGCGCATGCTGATCACGTCCCAGCTCTGGTAGCCTTTCTCGGCCACCAGGCGATCGATAGCGTGCTGATACGCCTTGATTACCGTGTCGGAATCCGGGTTTTCACCCAGGTCGCGGTCGGCTTCCCAGCGCTCAAAACGGACTTCTTTAGCATTAAGTTTGGTGGCGATCTCTGCGGCATCGGTGCTGTGCCACACCGGGGTGGTCGCTTCGGTATCGGTAAAAATAGTCAGTGCACTCATGAGTTCAACAGCTCCTGGTTAATCTGATCAAAACCTGAAACCTGGCGATGGCGGCTCTCATTATCCGCTTCGCCACGGATTAACTGAATCGTCTGCCAGCCTGCCTGCTCTGCGGCATCCAGCTCCTGATGAATATCTGACAGGAACAGCAGCTGGCCGGTCGGCAGACCAATCTGGCTGGCGATGTTGCGGTAGGACTCCACCTCGCGCTTGGCACCGACGTGGGTATCAAAATAGCCGCTGAACAGACCGGTAATATCACCCGCGTCGCTGTAGCCAAATAACAATTTCTGCGCAGCTACTGAGCCGGATGAATAAACATACAGCGCCACACCCTGCTGCTGCCACTGTTTCAGCGCCGGCAGCACGTCCGCATACAGGTGGCCGGTAAAGCTGCCGTTCAGGTAGCCGTCACGCCAGACCATGCCCTGCAGCGCCTTCAGCGCGGTGGATTTACGATCCTGATCCATATAACCGAACAGCACGTCTATCAGCGACTGTACGTCGGCGTCAGGCTGGCCGCTTTCGGCACGCAGGTCGTCAAGCGCCTGCGCGACTGCCGGTTGCGCCTGGTTGGCGAGGATAAACGCCGGCAGGTTTTCGCGGGCGTAAGGGAACAGCACGTTGTGTACGAAGCGGATGTCGCTGGTGGTGCCTTCAATATCGGTGATTATTGCGCGGATCATCTGGCCTCCAGCAGGCGGCGCTGCAGCTCGCACTGGAACAAGAATTCCAGCCCTTCCAGATGGCGGCGCGCTTCGTTAACGTCTTTGCCCCAGCAGGTCAGGCCGTGGCCGCGCAGCAGGAAGCCGTAGCGCAGCGGCGTATGGGCGGCAAACTGTTCAATACGCTGCGCCAGGCCGTCGATGTCCTGATCGTTGTCAAACAGCGCGATCGGCACGCAGTCGAGGTGCGAGTGCTGCCCGGCGAGGGTTTTCTGCATCTCGTAGCCCTGCAGCTCCAGCGCCGCGCCCTTCTCCACGCGGGAGAGCACCGTGGAGTTTACGGTGTGGGTGTGCAGCACAGCACCGGCCTCCGGGAACAGGCGATAAATCAGCGTATGCAGCCCGGTTTCCGCTGAGGGTTTGCGTCCGGACGGCACGCGGTTGGTAGCGATATCGACCTGGATAAAGTCATCGCGGGTCAGGCTGCCTTTGTCTTTGCCGGACTCGCTCAGCAGGCAAAACTCGGCATCCTGGCGCACCGACATATTGCCACCGGTGGCCGGGGCCCAGCCGCGTTCGCCAATCCAGTGACAGGCGCTAACCAGCTGATCTAACTGAGAGTGTTGTGTCATATTTTTCCTTTCTACCTCAGACACTACTGACGGCTGTCTGTTACATATAGCCGTCTAAGCGTCTTGATTGCCAAAAAATCATCTCGTGTTATATTGGCAGAAATAGCGGATTAACACATCAATTTACTGCGTTGTAAAAGGGTTATCATTTATGAGCCGGACGTCGTTTACCCCAGAGAGCAAACTGCCTGCACTGGGCACCACCATTTTTACCCAGATGAGCGCTCTGGCGCAGCAGCACAACGCCATTAATCTGTCGCAGGGGTTCCCGGACTTTGACGGCCCTGACTACCTGCAGCAGCGCCTGGCTCACCACGTCAGCCAGGGCGCTAACCAGTACGCACCGATGATCGGCGTGGCCCCGCTGCGTGAAGCGATTGTCAGAAAGACCGCCGAACTCTACGGCTACCGCCCGGATGCCAACACGGAAGTGACCGTCACCACCGGCGCCACCGAGGCGCTGTTTGCGGCGATTACCGCGCTGGTGCGCCCGGGCGATGAAGTTATCTGTTTCGACCCGAGCTACGACAGTTATGCGCCCGCCGTGGCGCTGGCCGGCGGCGTGATGAAGCGTATTGCGCTGCAGCCTCCGGCCTTTAAGGTGGACTGGGCGGAGTTTGCCAGCCTGCTGTCGCCGAAAACCCGGCTGGTTATCCTCAACACGCCGCACAACCCGTCCGCCACCGTCTGGCAGAAAAGCGACTTTGCCGCGCTGTGGCAGGCGATTGCGGAGCAGGAAATCTACGTGCTGAGCGATGAAGTCTACGAGCACATCTGCTTTGACGCCGCCGGCCACGCCAGCGTGCTGGCGCACCCCCAGCTGCGCGAGCGGGCGATTGCCGTCTCCTCGTTCGGCAAAACCTTCCATATGACCGGCTGGAAAGTCGGCTACTGCGTGGCACCGCCGGTGCTGAGTGCCGAGCTGCGCAAGGTGCATCAGTACCTGACCTTCTCGGTGAACACCCCTGCGCAGCTGGCGCTGGCAGATATGCTGGAACAGCACCCGGAACACTACCGTGAACTGCCCGAGTTTTACCGCGCGCGTCGCGACCGCTTTACCGCCGCGCTGGCCAACAGCCGTTTTAAGATTTTGCCGTGTGAAGGGACCTATTTCCTGCTGGCTGACTACAGCGCCATCTCCGATCTGGATGACGTGGCCTTCTGCCAGTGGCTGACCCGAGAGGCCGGCGTGGCAGCGATCCCGCTGTCGGTGTTCTGCGCCGACGCCTTCCCCCATAAACTGATCCGCCTGTGCTTCGCTAAGCAGGAAGCCACGCTGGACGCTGCCGCGGAGCGCCTGTGTCAACTTTAGAAATTACCGTACTGCAACAGCCGCTGACATGGATGGACGGCGCCGCTAATCTGCGCTTCTTTGACCAGCTGCTGGCGACGATCCACGGCCGCGACCTGATCGTGCTGCCGGAGATGTTTACCACCGGCTTCGCGATGGAGGCGGCGAAAAGCTCACTGCCGGAGGCGGAGGTGATAACCTGGCTACAGGCGAAAGCCCGCCAGACCCGCGCGATGGTGGCAGGCAGCGCGGCGATCCAGGTAGAGAAAGGCGCGGTCAACCGCTTCTTCCTGGTGGAGCCGGAAGGCAAGGTCCATTTCTACGACAAGCGCCATCTGTTCCGCATGGCCGGCGAGCACGAGCACTATCTGGCCGGTGAACGCCGCGACGTGATCGAATGGCGCGGCTGGCGCATTCTGCCGCAGGTCTGCTACGACCTGCGCTTCCCGGTGTTCTCCCGCAACCAGAACGACTACGACCTGGCGCTGTACGTCGCCAACTGGCCGGCACCGCGCGCGCTGCACTGGCAGACGCTGCTGCAGGCGCGGGCGATTGAGAATCAGGCGTATATCGCCGGTTGCAACCGCGTCGGCAGCGACGGCAACGGCCACCACTACAGCGGCGACAGCCGGATCATCAGCCCGCAGGGTGAAATCCTCGCCGCCGATGAACCGCACCAGCCTGCACGGCTGGATGCCACCCTGTCGCTGGAGAACCTGCGCGACTACCGCGAGCGCTTCCCGGCGTGGCGCGACGCCGACGGCTTCAGCCTCTGACCCCATCCAGGGGCTGGCGAGCGTTCGCCAGCCCCACTTCCTCCCTGCTTACCCCTGTCCGGGGGATAAACAACGCGCACTGAAGCGCCTACACTCGACGACGCCAGACTATCCCATTAAAAGGAGTGTCCCGATGTCCGTCAGCCCGTCTCCGCTGTTTTCCGGCCTTAAGGTGCTGGATATCGCTACCTTTATCGCTGGCCCTGCCGCCGCGACCATCCTCTCTGACTTCGGTGCTGACGTGATCAAAGTAGAGTCGCCTTCCGGCGATCCCGATCGCGTGCTGTCGCAGAACCCTAATATGCCGGCCAGCGACTATAACTACGCGTGGCAGTTGACCAACCGCAACAAGCGCAGCCTGATCCTCGACCTGAAATCCCCTGAAGCACGCGAAGTACTGGTGCCGCTGATCGAGTGGGCGGACGTGGTGGTCACCAACTACCTGCCTGAGATCCGTGAACGACTGGGGCTGACCTGGCCGGGCGTGCACGCCATCAACCCGTGGGCGATTTATGCCGATATCACCGGTTACGGCGCACAGGGGCCGGACGCCAACGAACCCGGCTTTGACTCCTGCGCCTGGTGGGCGCGTAGCGGGCTGATGAACACGCTGCGCAACGCCGACGCCGAACCGGTGATGACCCTGCCCGCGTGTGGCGACCACGTTAGCGCCACCGCGCTGTATGCGGCGATCGTCACCGGCCTGCTGATGCGCGAAAAAAACGGCGAGGGAATGCAGGTTTCCACCTCGCTGATCGCCAACGGCATCTGGACCGCCGCAGAGTATGTTGAAGGCGCGCTTAACCAGGCGACGCCGGCGCGGCAGGCGGACCGTAAAGATCCGGTAAACGCGCTCTCGAACTGTTACCGCACGGCGGACGACCGCTGGCTGGTGGTAAGCGCCTTTCAGCGAAAAGACTGGCAGAAGCTGCTGGTTGCGCTGGATGCAGAGCAGTTGGGCAGCGACGAACGCTTTGCCGACGTCGCCAGCCGTATCCGCCACACCCGTGCACTGGCCGCCGAATTCACCCGGCGCTTCGCGCAAAAAACGTTGCACCAGTGGCGGACGATCCTCACACGGCACCGGATCATTTTTGGCATCGTGCAGACCTTTCCCGAGGTGGTTAGCGACCCGCAGCTGCATCTGAACGCCTGCCTGCTGCCCTATCACGATCGCCAGGGCAGGGAACGCCTCACGGTCTCGTCGCCGTTTACCCTCAGTGGCGTTAACAAGGTCACGCCGCGCCCGGCACCGGAGTTTGGTGAACACACCGACGCCATCCTGCAGTCGCTGGGGTTTACCGCACAGCGCATCGATCGGCTGAAAAAAAATGGCGTGATTATCTGACCGAGAGGGAGCGACAACATGGAACGTGAAACCGTTGACTACGATGTGGCGATTTTATGCGCTGGAGGCCGATCTTTTCCATACTGTGCCGAAACTCATCAGGCTCCTGCCCTGAGTATTCACACCTTTTGTTTATACGCCGTGGGCGAATTTGTCTAGGTTGTGCAGAGGATAAGCGTCAACAAGGTGAGTTTATGCAACCCGTCAGAAACGTATTAAGCCCGCGAGAAATCATGGTGCTGTCACTGATTGCGGCAGGCAATTCCAACAAGGAGATCGCTATTGTCCTTGCTATCACGCCCGAGACCGTCAAATCGCATATCAAGCACATTCTGATTAAGCTGACCGCCCGTAACCGGGCGCAGGCGGTATCGCTGGCGCAGCGTTCCGGGCTGCTGGCCGAAATGTCCTGAACCAGTCAGGTCAGGCAGCGCCGGCCGCTATCTTCGTAACCAATCAGGCAACGTTGCCCACAACAGATAAGGCACCGCTGCCTGGCTGGGCCTCCGTCTCAAAGGAAAAGCGGACGGGTTTATTATCCCCTGAACAGGGGTCGCGGCGGCACACGGGCGGCCGCCGCGGCTGACGGACGAACGGTTATTCTGAGCAGCGGGTGGCGAAATCGCTGACCACTTCCACGTACGCCTGCAGCGCCTGAGCGACGTCGCCCGGCAACACCGCTTCCGCCGGATGGTGGCTGATGCCGCGATCGCAGCGCACAAACAGCATGCCCACCGGCCAGCGTTCGGCCACCGCGATGGCATCATGGCCGGCACCGCTCGGCAGCGCCAGGCTGCGCCCCTGAACACGGGTCACCGCGCGGCCGAGCGCCGCCTGCAGCCCGTCATCGCAGGCGGTGGCCGGAATGCGGTAATACTCGTCTGAGCTGAAGGTCAGGCCACGACGCAGGGCGATAGCTTCCGCCTGCACCAGCAGGTCCGAGAGCAGCTCGGCCAGCGGCCGATCCTGCGGGCCGCGCACGTCCAGCGTCAGCGCCACTTCGCCGGGGATGACATTAACCGCACCCGGCTGGCACTGCAGCGTACCGACCGTCGCTACCAGCTGCGGATCGTGCTGCGGCGTGCGCTGCTCAACGTAGACCATCCACTCCGCCGCCGCCGCCAGCGCATCTTTGCGGTGGCTCATCGGCACCGTGCCGGCGTGGCCGGCCTCGCCGGTAAAGCGGCAGTTCAGGCGGCGGGCACCGTTAATCGCGGTGACCACCCCCAGCGCCAGCTGCGCCTGTTCGAGGCACGGCCCCTGTTCGATATGCAGCTCAAGATAGGCGGCAAAGTCCTCAACGTCGCGCGCCGCCTGCCACAGCAGATGCGGCTTCAGACCGATATCGCGCATCGCCTGCTCAACGGTAATGCCGTTGCCGTCCGGATGCGACATCCAGCTCTCCGGCCAGCTGCCGGTCAGCCCGCGGCTGCCGAGCAGGGTGATGCCAAAACGCGTGCCCTCTTCGTCGGCAAAGCCGATAATCTCCAGCGCCAGCGGCAGCCGCTGGCCGCGATCGTGCAGGTACTGCACGGTTTCAATCGCCGCCAGCACCCCCAGCATGCCGTCGTAGCGGCCGGCGTTGCGCACGGTATCCAGATGCGACCCGAGCAGGATCGCCTGCGCGGCCTCGGTCTGGCCTTCGTAACGGCCGCAAATGTTGCCGACGCTGTCCTGCCATACGTGCATGCCCGCCGCCTTCATCCATTTGCCCACCAGCGCGTTGGCGCGCAGATGCTCCGGCGACAGGTAGACGCGGGTCAGCATGCCCGGCGTTTCGCTGAGCTCAGCCAGCGCATCGCAGCGAGCCATCACCCGGGCGGCGGCGACCTGCGCCGCCTGTGCATTTAACAGGCAATCGCTCATCAGCAGCTCCCGCGGTAGTGATCCCAGGCCGCCTGCATCGCTGCGCCCTGGGTGGTGCGGAAGCCGAGGTGGTTCAGCACCGCTTCCAGCGCGCTCAGCGTCTGCATCACGCAGTCCTTACGCGCGTTGTAACCCATGGTGCCGATGCGCCACACTTTGCCAATCAGCGGGCCAAATGAGGTGCCAATCTCTATGCCGAAATCCTCCAGCATCAGCTTACGTACCTGGTCGCCGTTGACCCCGGCCGGGATCATCACCCCCAGCACGTTGTTCATTTTGTGCGTCAGGTCGCCGAAGGTCTCCAGCCCCATGCCCTGCACGCCTTTCAGCAGCGCGTCGCCGTGCAGCTTGTGGCGAATGATCCCGTTATCCAGCCCCTCTTCGAGGATCAGCCGGGCGCACTCGCGGGCGCCAAACAGCGCGCTGGTGGCTTCAGTGTGGTGATTGAGGCGCTCCGGCCCCCAGTAGTCCATGATCATGCCAAGATCGAAGTAGTTGGAGTAGATCATCTCGTCTTCACCGTCCTGATGGGCGTCGGTGCGAATGCCGGCCTCCACGCATTTGCGCTGGCGGATCACCGCCTCCATCTGCGGGCTGAGGGTAATCGGCGAGGTGCCGGACGGGCCACCGAGGCACTTCTGCATCCCGGCGGAGACCGCATCCAGCCCCCAGGCATCGGTCTCCAGCGCATTACCGGCAAAGGATGCCGTGGCGTCGGTGTAGAACAGCACGCCGTGGCGGCGGCAGATCGCCCCCAGCTCTTCCAGCGGCTGTAGCATGGTGGTGGAGGTGTCGCCCTGTACCGTCAGCAGCAGACGCGGTTTGACCTTTTTGATCGCGTCTTCAATCTGGTCCGGCGTAAACACCTCACCCCACGGCACCTCAATGGTGTGTACCTCAGCACGGCAGCGGCGGGCGATCTCACACAGCAGGTGGCCGAAGCGGCCAAATACCGGCACCAGCACCCTGTCGCCCGGACGGATCGCCGACAGCAGGATCGCTTCGATGCCGGCGCGCGAGGTGCCGTCGATCAGCAGCGTCCACTGATTGTCGGTGCGGAACACGGCGCGGTAGAGCGCCATCACCTCATTCATATAGTGGGTCATCGCCGGGTCATACTGACCGATCAGCTGGCTGGACATCGCGCGCAGCACGCGCGGGTCGGCGTTGATCGGGCCCGGCCCCATCAGCAGGCGCTGTGGCGGGTTGATTTGCGAAATTGTTGATAAGTCCATTAGCGTTCCTTTAGCTGATACTAAGCGTCGGCTGCGGCTCCTGCTCAGGGCGCAACCCGCGTTAAACCGTGAGGCCCGGCACACGTTGTGTTCAGGCGGTCGGGAACGGATTACAGCCCGCGCACCGACGAGATAAATTGTTTCAGTTCAGCTGTCTGCGGTGCGGCAAACAGCGTTTTGCTGTCGCCCTGCTCCCAGACGCGCCCCTGGTGCATAAACACCACGCGATCGCCCACTTCACGGGCAAAATTCATTTCGTGGGTCACCAGAATCAGGGTCATGCCCTCTTTCGCCAGCTGTTCCAGCACTTTCAGCACTTCGCCTACCAGCTCGGGATCGAGGGCGGAGGTGATCTCATCACATAACAGCACCTTTGGCGACATGGCCAGCGCGCGGGCGATCGCCACGCGCTGCTGCTGCCCGCCGGAGAGGCTGGAGGGATAGTAATCCATCCGTTCACCCAGCCCGACTTTTTCCAGCATGCGGGCGGCCAGCTCGCGGCACTCCGCCTGGCTTTTTTTCAGCACCCGGCGCGGGGCCAGCATCACGTTTTCCAGCGCGGTCATATGCGGGAACAGGTTAAAACTCTGGAACACCATGCCCACCGAGCGGCTGATTTCACGCGCCTGGCTGTCGCGATCGGTGACGGTGATACCGCCCAGCTTAATGCTGCCTTCCTGATAGCCTTCCAGCCCGTTCATACAGCGCAGCAGGGTACTTTTTCCCGAGCCGCTGCGGCCGATAATTGAGATCACTTCCCCGGCTTCAACGTCGAGATCCACGCCCTTCAGTACGTGATTATCGCCGTAATATTTCTGCACCTGATTAATGGTGATGAGCGGCATTGAATTTCTTCTCCAGATACTGGCTGTAGCGGGACAGCGGATAACACATCAGGAAGTAGCCCAGCGCCACCAGCCCGAACACTTTAAACGGTTGATAAGTGACGTTGTTAAGGATGGTTCCGGCCTTGGTCAGCTCAATGAAGCCGATAATCGACGCCAGCGCCGTCCCCTTCACCACCTGCACGGCAAAGCCGACGGTGGGGGCAATACCGGTGCGCAGCGCCTGCGGCAGCACCACGCGATACAGGGTCTGACCGAAGCTCAGCCCCAGGCAGCGGCAGGCTTCCCACTGCCCTTTCGGCAGCGCCTGCACGCTGCCGTGCCAGATATCCACCAGGAACGCGCTGGTATAGAAGGTCAGCGCCAGCGACGCGGCCGTCCACGGCGAGACGTCAATGCCGAACAGCGCCACGCCAAAGAAGGCGAGGAACAGCTGCATCAGCAGCGGCGTGCCCTGAAACAGCGCGCAGTATCCGCTAATCAGCCGGTTTGGCCAGCGGCGGCGCAGCAGGCGCACCATCACCAGCGGCAGCGCGACCAGCGTACCGCCGATAAAGGCGGTCAGCGACAGCAGCAGGGTCCAGCGTGCGGCCAGCAGCAGATTGCGCAGAATGTCCCAGTCGGTAAAGGTGTTCATCAGGGCTGTTCTCCAAACCATTTGCGCCCGGCGGCCAGCAGCAGCTGACGCATCGCTATCGACAGCAGCAGGTAGATCAGGGTGGTCACCAGGTAGACTTCAAAGCTTAAAAACGTCCGTGACTGAATCAGGTTGGCGGCGAAGGTCAGCTCCTCGTAGGAGACCTGCGATACCACCGACGAACCGAGCATCACGATAATGCACTGACTGACCAGCGCCGGGTAAATCCGCTTCATCGCCGGTGGCAGCACCACCCGCAGAAAGGTCTGGCTGCGGCTGAGGCCGAGCACCCGGCCGGCCTCCCACTGCCCTTTCGGCGTCACCTGAATGCCGGCGCGGATAATCTCGGTGCTGTAGGCACCGAGGTTAATCAGCATCGCCAGCAGCGCGGCTTCGCCCGCCGTCAGTTTCAGCCCGAGATTCGGCAGGCCAAACACGATAAAAAACAGCTGTACCACGAACGGCGTGTTGCGGATCAGCTCAACGTAGATGCCCCAGATGCGGCTCAGCAGCGAAGGCTTGCCGCTGCGCAGCGCCGCGCCGAGGATCCCCAGCCCGACGCCGCCCACCGTGGCCAGCACCGTCAGCTGGATGGTGACCCACAAGCCGGCCAGCAGCTCCGGCCAGTGGGGCCACAGGGCGGGAAAGTTCAGTTGCCCAATCATTGCTCAGCCCTTATGCGCCGAGGTCAGCGGGCAACGGCGCTTTCAGCCACTGTTCAGACAAACCGTTCAGCGTCTTATCCTGGATGGCCTGCTCAATCAGCGCGTCCACTTTCGCCTTCAGCGCCGGTTCATTTTTCTTCAGGCCGATGTAGCACGGCGAGTCCTTCAGCATAAACTGCGGTACCGGCGCTTTGTCTGCGTTCTGGCGAGAGATCGCCGCCACCACCAGATTGCCGGTCGCCACATACTGCACCTGGCCTGAGAGATATGCGGAGAGCGTGGTGTTGTTATCTTCATAACGTTTTAACTGGGCATCTTTCGGTGCCACCTCGGTCAGCACCATGTCTTCCACCGCGCCGCGGGTCACGCCGATGGTTTTGCCGCTCAGGCCGGCGGCCTCTTTCAGCGTGCCGTCTTTCGGACCAAACACGCCAAGGAAGAACGGCGCATAGGCGCGGCTGAAGTCGATCACCTTCTCACGCTCCGGATTTTTCCCCATGCTGGAGATCACCAGGTCGACCTTATCGGTCTGCAGGTAAGGGACGCGGTTGGCGCTGGTCACCGGCACCAGCTGCAACTTAAGTTTCATCTGTTTCGCCAGGTACTTCGCCATATCGATATCGTAACCCTGCGGCTGCAGATCGGTGCCGACCGAGCCAAACGGCGGGAAGTCCTGCGGTACGGCAATACGGATAACACCACGTTTTTCAATATCCTGCAGCTGATCTGCATGGGCTACCGTCGCCTGAGTGAACAGCACCGCACCGGCCAGTAATGCGAATAAACTTTTTTTCATTTTCTCTTCCCCGGTTAATACATAATGAAACGAAAGATTCTTAAAGGGATTATTTGCAACTAATGTGCCAGCGCGCGTTGACCGGGAAGATTTTCTTAGTGGCCGGACCGGGCCGGAGAGATGACGGATTTAAAATGTCTTGTCGTTCCTGATGTTGAGAGAAAATCCAACACACCATTTGCAGCGGATATCCGGCGTTCGCCGCAGGCACCGCGCAGAAACCAGCGCCGATCAGGCAATAAAAAGGGGCACATCGCGCGCCCCAAAAACATGCAAAGCACCAAAGCGGTGCCCCACTATCGCTGTTCCAGCTCGTCCAGCTGGCCGTACAGCCCGGCAATCTGATGAATACGCTGGCGGCCGTCGCTCAGCAGTTCGTGCAGCACCGCGTTGGCCAGCAGGTTGATCAGGCTGTTGGCAGCGGCGTAGCTGTCAAAGGCGGAAACGCTGTCCAGCGGCGCGCACAGCTGCCAGCGCGCCAGCGCTATCACCGACTGCGCCTGCGGTTCGCACAGCGCCAGGGTGGGGATCTGCCGCTGCTGCAGCTGCTGCAACAGCGGGCGAATAATGCGCGGACGGCGGCGGAAGGCCATCACCACCACCAGATCGTCAGGGGTCAGATCCACCAGCTCTTCCGCCAGCGTCTGGCCGGGCTGCGGCAGCACCTGCACCTGCCCGCGCGCCTGCAACAGCTGCTGCCTCAGGTGCAGCGCCAGCGGCCACGAGTTACGCATGCCAATGATAAATAAACGTTTATATCCGGCCAGTGCCTGTACCACTTCCCCCAACTGCACGCTGTCGATGCCGTTGACCCACTGGGTAAGGTTGGCCATCTCCTGCTTATAATGACGCGCCAGCAGGGTGTTACCCTGTACCGCGTCGCGATTATCGGTCAGCGGCATGCCGCTCTGGCGCAGGGTGCGCAGCTCATCGCGCATATCCTTATACTTCTCATAGCCCAGCCGCTTAAACAGCCGGCTGACGGTGGCTTTGGACACGCCGCTCAGGCGCGCCAGCTCGGCACTGTTATAGCTAATCAGATCGTCGAAGTGGTCGAAGACAAAGTCGGCAATCCGCTGCTCCTGTGGTGAGAGCTGTTCGTACTGACTGCGCAGTCGTTCATCAAGCTGCATCATGCTAGAGTCCCTGTAACTTTTGTTTCATTCACCTGATGGTATACAAAAGCCGTGCCTGAAAAAACTGGAACGGCGATTGCTTTAGTCAGGGCACCGTTGATTGAGGACGATAAACATGAACCAAAGCAATATGGCCCCGCTGGGGATGGCCGTCACCCCGCATCATCTGGCCAGCGAGAGCGCGCTGTCGGTGTTACGCGAAGGGGGTAACGCCATTGAGGCGATGGTGGCCGCCGCCGCGACCATCGCGGTGGTCTATCCGCATATGAATGGCCTCGGGGGCGATGGCTTCTGGCTGATCGTGCCGCCGCAGGGCGAGCCGGTCGCCATTGACGCCAGCGGGGCGGCCGGCTCGCTGGCGACGATTGATTTCTATCAGGGAGCGACGACCATCCCCCATCGCGGCCCGCGATCGGCGCTGACCGTCGCCGGCACGGTCAGCGGCTGGGCGGAAGCGCTGGAGGTCTCCCGCGAGCTGGGCGGCCAGCAGCGGCCGCTGGCAAGACTGCTCAGCGACGCCATCCGCTATGCGGCAGACGGTATTCCGGTTACCGAGTCGCAGGCCGCCGCCACCCTCGGCAAACGGCCCGAGCTGGCCGGTCAGCCCGGCTTCGCCAGCACCTTTCTGCCTGACGGTGAGGTACCGCGTGCCGGCAGCCGTTTCACCCAGCCGGAGCTGGCCGACACGCTGATCCACCTGAGTGAAGCGGGGCTGGAGAGTTTCTACCGCGGGCCGCTGGCGCACCGGCTGGCCGCGTCCATGGCAGAACTGGGGATGCCGATCACCCTGCAGGACCTCAATAACCAGCGGGCCAAACGCCGCACTCCGTTGCGCATCCGGCACCAGTACGGCGAGGTGTTTAATATGACCCCGCCGACCCAGGGCCTGGTGTCGCTGGCGATCCTCGCTATCACCGACCGCTTGCCAATGGCCGAGGCCAGCGAAGCGCACACCCTTCACCGCATTGTTGAAGCCACCAAGCTGGCGTTCGGGCTGCGTGACCAGTACATCACCGACCCTTTGCATATGCATGAGGAGATGCAGGCGCTGCTGGACGGCGACCGCCTGGCACAGCTGGCGGCACAGATTGACGATACCCGCGCGGCCCCGTGGGGCACCAGCAAAGGGCCGGGCGATACGGTCTGGATGGGGGTAATGGACAGCAGCGGGCTGGCCGTCTCCTTTATCCAGAGCATCTATCACGAATTTGGCAGCGGCGTGGTGCTGCCGGGCACCGGGATTACCTGGCAGAACCGCGGCGCGGCGTTCAGCCTGGATGCCAGTCATCTGCTCGCGCTGGCACCGGGCAAACAGCCGTTCCATACGCTGAACCCGGCGGCGGCGCGGCTTAACGACGGCCGTACGATGGTCTACGGTTCGATGGGCGGCGACGGCCAGCCGCAGACCCAGGCCGCGATCTTCACCCGCCACGTGGTACAGGGAATGCCGCTGCAGCAGGCGATAAGCGCGCCGCGCTGGCTGCTGGGCCGCACCTGGGGCCAGTCTTCCGACTCGCTGAAGCTGGAGGGGCGTTTCAGCGCGGAGACCGTCGCCACCCTGCGCGCCCTCGGCCATGAGGTGGAGATGCTGGCAGACTTTAGTGAAGCAGTGGGCCATGCCGGGGCGATCGTACGCCATAATAACGGCATGCTGGAAGGCGCTTTCGATCCGCGCAGCAACGGCAGCGCGGCCGGTTTTTAACAGGAGACGATCATGACGCAGTATCACGCCGACTGGGCGATCTATATCTCACAGATGGAACAGGTCCTCGGGCTTGAGCTGGACGACGCGCGCCGCGCGGAGCTGCTGGTGCAGTTTACCCGCATCGCCGGGATGGCCGGGCCGTTAATGAACTTCCCGCTCGACGACCGGCTGGAAGTGGCAGGAGTGTACAAAGCATGAGCCTGCATGACCTGTCGATTCAACAGCTGAGCGCGGCGTTCTCCGCTGGCGAGCTGAGCGCCCGCGAGATTGCCGGCCAGACGCTGGCGGCGATCCACCAGCATAATCCGGCGATCAACGCCTGGACGCACGTCACCGACGATCGCATGCTGCAGGAGGCCGATCGCCTCGATCGCCTGCGCCGCGAAGGTCAGCCGCTGCCCGCGCTGGCCGCCGTGCCCTATGCGGTAAAAAACCTGTTTGACGTTACCGGCCACAGCACGCTGGCCGGGGCCAGCCTGTTCAGCGAACGGGCACCGGCGCGGCAGGATGCCTGGGCGGTGCAGCAGCTTAACCGCTGCGGCGGCCTGCTCTCCGGCATGCTGAATATGGATGCCTACGCCTACGGTTTTACCACCGAGAACAGCCACTACGGTGCCACCCGTAACCCACACGATCTGAAGCGCATCGCCGGCGGCTCCTCCGGCGGGTCGGCGGCAGCGGTGGCCGCCGGGCTGATCCCCTTCTCGCTCGGCAGCGATACCAACGGCTCGATCCGCGTGCCGGCGTCGCTATGCGGCATCTTCGGCCTGAAACCGACCTTTGGCCGCCTGTCGCGCGGCGGCAGCCATCCGTTTGTCGCCAGCCTTGACCATATAGGACCTTTTGCCCGCCGGGTCAGCGACCTGACGCTGGTCTATGACGCCCTGCAGGGGCACGATGCTGCCGATGCCTTCCAGGCCGACGCACCGCTGCAACCGGTGATGCCGCAGCTGGAACGCAGCGGCGAAGGATTACGCTGCGGCGTGCTCGGCGGCTGGTTCAGTCAGTGGTGCGATGACGACGCGCGCAACGCGGTGGCCCGCGCCGCGCAGGTGCTGAACGCCACCGAGACCTTCGAGCTGGCGGACACCGACCTGGCGCGTACCTCGGCATTTATTATTACCGCTTCGGAGGGGGGCAGCCACTATCTGCCGGCACTGAAGCGTGCGCCGCAGGACTTCGAACCCGCCTCACGCGAGCGCCTGCTGGCGGGCGCGATGCTGCCAGGAGCCTGGTACGTACAGGCGCAGCGCTTCCGCCGCCACTGGCAACAGCAGGTGCTGCCGCTGTTTGAACAGGTCGACGTGCTGATCGCTCCGGCCACCCCGACCAGCGCCACCCCGATCGGCCAGCAGACCATGCACATCAACGGCCAGGATCTGCCAATCCGCGCCAGCATGGGGATGCTGACCCAGCCGATCTCCTTCCTCGGCCTGCCGGTGGTCAGCGTGCCGCTGCAGACGCCCGGTGGATTACCCATCGGCCTGCAGCTGATCGCCGCGCCGTTTAACGAAGCCGCCTGCCTGCGCGCCGCCCGTGCGCTGGAGCAGAGTGGACTGGCCCGGGCGGTGCTGCCCGTTATGGAGTGATGCAATGAGAACTGAAGATATCGATCGTCCGGCGGTGATTGCCGAGGTCACCGCCGCCTTCTACCGCTATGAGCAGGCGTTAGTCAGCAATGACATTGCGGTACTGGACGAGCTGTTCTGGCACGATCCGCGCACCGTGCGGCTCGGGGCCGGTGAGAATCTCTACGGCATTGACGCGATTCGGGAGTTTCGCGCCGCCCGGCCGTCGGCCGGTCTTGACCGCCAGCTGCGTAATACGGTGATCACCTGCTACGGCAACGACATGGCGGTGTGCAGCACCGAATTTACCCGTGAAGGGAACGATAATATCGGCCGCCAGCAGCAGACCTGGATCCGCCTTCCTGAGGGCTGGCGGATCGTGGCGGCGCAGGTCAGCATCATGCGCTAAGCCGCGCCGGCACTGGCCTGCGCCGAAGTCCGTAAAACTCACGGTGGCGTGCGCCAGGGGCCGGTGTTACAACTGCCCCTGTTGACCAAACAGGGAGCAAAAAATGAGCAATCATCCGCACGTTACTGTTTCTGATGCACACCCAAACCCGCAGGATGAAAACCCTCCACCTGCCAATAAAGACTGGCACCGTAATGAAATTATCTGCGCAATCCATATGACGGGAGGGTCGGTAGCGTCATTGTCACGCGCGCACGGGTTAGCCGAGGGAACGCTGGCTAACGCGCTTAACCGCCCGTGGCCGAAGGGGGAGCTGATTATCGCCAACGCGATTGGCGTCAACCCCGAACAAATCTGGCCCAGCCGCTTCTTAGCCCGCCGTGAGCGGGATCGCTTCAGGGGAAGGCAGAAGCGCAGATATCCGTAGGCGGTTTCTGCATTTTGGCAATGGAGATTAGCGTATGACTATTCAGGGATATGTGTTTTCGTCGTCACCGCTCAATTCGTCAGTCATCTTCCTGAATCTCATTATTCATTTTTTGCAATGCTATCAGTCACTTTTCACCACAGGCCCATCTTTTGATTATCAGCACCTCGCAAGAGTGGAGTTAAGGAATGAATAACCATGAATTCAAAAAAATAATTTATCCTTTTCTGTTTCTGACATCGTTCGGTGTCTATCTCTATATTGGTTATTTTTCATGGTTTTTACTTAAGACAGGCGCATCCCCGTTTCAGGCCTCAATACTTATTGGTATCACCACTTTATCCAGTCTCTTTTGGGGACCACTGGCAGGCAGGATCATAGATCGCTCTAAAAAAAACTTTTATGGCTTGTGGGTGGACAAATCCTCAGCGCACTAATCGTACTATTATTTGGCTACATATCCATATTTGAAGTAACCTTCACCAGCGCATTGGTTGTTTTGTTTTCCTTATTATTCAACCTGAACGCTATTATCGTCAGTCAATACATAATTCCACTACTTGCAGATAATTATGAGAACAGCGTTGCGCTGGAATCGAGAGTATCGGGTCTCGCGGTCCTGCTCTCCAGCCTCCTGCTGGCGTTTTTCTATGATTACAAGTGGACATTTATCTTTCACCTTACTTCTGCTATCTGCTTAGTTATATCGTCAGCGTTGATTCTTTCTCTACGGAACCTGAACATTTCTCCCGTTCAGGAGATCTATGAAAAAACAGCTGAAGAGGGCTTTCGTCATATTTATAAAAAATCTTTTCTTTTAATCAAAGAAAATGGATTCCTGGCGTTAGCCATGTGCGCTATCGCTTTTACAGAAACGTCATTCAGCGCTAACTTTGACGTTATCGCCTTTACGTTGAAAACCACACCTTACACCGTCATTTTCCTGTTCGGTGCAGTGAGTGGCATACTGGATAGTTTCGCTTCATGGTTGTATCCAAAGATTCTGAAATTCGGCAACACAAGTTTTCGCTGGTATTTTTTTCTGTGCAGCTTTCTGCTGGTCTTTGCCATTGCAGCAACGTTATCGATGTCAAACACCGCCAGCCACAGCCCTCTTTTCCTTCCGGCTGTAGTCGTTTCACTGGAATTTATCGGCGTATGGTGGGGGATTTTTATCTCTGCACGGGTCAGGGAGGCCAGTAGGGTGAATGAGTACGGGCAGACGATGGCGGCTTTTCGCATACCTCGTTCGATGATCACCTTCTTCGGAATCACCAGCATAGGTACTGCGTTGCAGTCGGGGAAAATGGAGTGGGTGTTTATTATTAACACGATCCTACTGGCTCTGGTTATCTTATTAAAACTAACCAGAGAGTCAAAAAAGCGTTAAAAGGAATACTGCAAGCGACTCATTAGATGCAGAAGCGCCACATAGCTTCTGCATCTAAACTCGAAAAAGTCAGCTTCCGAAGGGAATAATCGACTCACAGGTTTTAAAAATACTCTGCGGGATAAAGTTATTAAAGCCATTTTCGATACAATAATCCAGAAGTCCACGTTTATTACCCACGCCTGCTTTTTTATAAATCCGACAAAGCGTATCTTCCACAGTTCGGTTGGAAACGCCGATCGCTCTTTCAATCATTTTTGGCGTGAAAGACTGACACGTGTAGAAAATAACCTCCCATTCTTTAAGCGTAAATATATTATCCGGTGGCGTGAATATAAGTGAAGTCGGTATTTTAATTTTTTTAAGCCGAGTGATAGCAATCGAATCAACAGGCCTATTGTGCGCAATAATGCCAAGCACCTCACCAGACCGCCCTATTATTGGAAACTTATCACAATACCATGGCTGAAAAAAATCATCGTTTCCAATCTTATGTATTTCTATTGAGGTCATTCTGTCCCGATACTCCTCAACCTTCCTGTCATGAGCCTGAAATTCCGGTTCAAATTCATGTATTGCTACAGGCAACTCTCCATCATAACGCCCTTCAAGATTAAAACCTTCAGGAATTGTCAAAAAACGCTTGATCTCTTTATTAGCATACACAAACTGTGATTTATTGTTTTTAACCCACCAGGATTCATTGCTCCCTTCCCAATAGCGAGTCAAAGGGGCAATAATACTCTCTATCTCGGTATCTCTATCTTTATAACTCATGCTTTCATCTCCACATCCACTAATAAATAACCATTCGGTTCCAGTTCAGGAATGAGTGAGTATAAATTTTGAAGATAAAAAGTAATCAGGACGAGTAAAATTAAAGCACGAAGTGAATAGTAATCTATTGAATTAACAATTTTTGTGATGGAAAGGATAACTCGAAAAGATAAAGGACGAGCCCTCGCTCGTCCTGAACGCTTACATCACCGGGGCGGGGTGTTTTTTCATCCAGTGATCGGCGATCTGCTGGCGGGTGCAGATCCATACACGGTCGTGCTGCTGGATGTGATCGAGGAAGCGCTGCAGCGCGCGGAAGCGGCCGGGGCGGCCGAGCAGCCGGCAGTGCATGCCGATCGACATCATTTTCGGTGCCTCTTCGCCCTCTTCATACAGCACGTCAAAACTGTCGCGCAGGTAGGTATAGAACTGCTCGGCGGTGTTGAAGCCCTGCGGGGTGGCAAAGCGCATGTCGTTGGTTTCAAGGGAATACGGAATAATCAGGTGCGGCTTCACCGTGCCGTCCAGGCAGGTGACCTGGGTCCAGAACGGCAGATCGTCACCGTAGTAGTCGCTGTCGTAGGTCAGGCCGCCCTGCTCCACCACCAGCCGCCGGGTGTTCGGGCTGTCGCGGCCGGTGTACCAGCCGGTGGGCGTTTTGCCAAACAGGTCGGTCAGCGTGTCCAGCGCCAGCTGCATGTGCTGCCGCTCGGTTTTCGCATCCATCCCCTGATAGTGGATCCAGCGCCAGCCGTGGCTGACCACGTCGTAATCCGCCGCTTTAATCGCTTCAACGATTTCCGGGTGACGCGCCAGCGCCATCGCCACGCCAAATACGCTCAGCGGCAGCCCGCGTTTCTGAAACTCGTTGTGAATGCGCCAGAAACCGGCGCGGGAACCGTATTCGTACAGCGAGTCCATCGACATATGGCGCTCGGGATAGCTGGCCGCGCCGATAATATCCGAAAGAAACTGCTCGGAGCCGGCGTCGCCGTGCAGCACGTTGTTTTCCGCGCCCTCTTCGTAGTTGAGGACAAACTGCACCGCAATGCGCGCCTTCTTCGGCCAGGCCGCGTGCGGCGGCTGTCCCGCATAGCCGCGCAGGTCACGCGGATAGTTTTTGTTGAAGCCGTACTCTTTCTTTTCGGGGGTATCACTCATAACCAGCATCCTGTGTTGTCGGCGTGCGTTATCACCTTAGTTTAGGCGCTCAAACTGACCGGACAGCCTTTTTGCCACCGGATAATCCAGATCGCCGTGTTTGCTGGTGCCCAGCCCCAGCGCCAGCAGCGATTCAACCATTTTGACCGCCGCGCCCACGCCGTCGATCACCGGCAGCCCCAGTTCACGCGTCAGCTCCTGCGCCAGGTCCGCCATGCCGCCGCAGCCGAGCACGATCGCCCCGCTGCCGTCTTCGCGTTTGGCCTGGATACAACGCTGGCGCACTTTCTCCTGCGCCACGCCGCTGCCGTCTTCCAGCGCCAGCACCGGCAGGTCGATGGCGTGGATCGCGGCGCAGTGGTGCACAAAACCGTACTGCTGCAGCAGGTGCCGGGCAATCACCACCGTGCGCGGCAGCGTGGTGACGATGGAGAAACGGGTGGCCACCAGGGTGGCCACATGCATCGCCGCTTCGGCAATGCCCACCACCGGCCCGGAAGCCAGCTCACGGGCGGCCAGCAGCCCCGGATCGCCAAAGCAGGCGATCACGTGGCCGCGTGCGCCCTGCTCACGGCCGGCTTTGACCTGCTCCAGCACGCCGATGGCGGCTATCGCCTCATCAAAGTGGCCTTCGATGGAAGGCACGCCCTGTGCCGGGCACACCGCCAGAATATCGGTGTTCGCCCCGGCCACCGCCCGCGCGGCGCGGCCGATGGTTTCGGTCATCGCCAGGCTTGTGTTGGGGTTAATCACCTGGATCAGCTGTCGGTTACTCATCACTCCACTCCTTTACCTGCAAACAGCCGGGCGAAATCCGGCAGGGTTTCGCCGCCGCGTTCAAAGCGCAGGCTGGCCACAATATGATCGAAATGTTGCCGTAGTGCGTCAGTCAGCGGCACCAGCGCCCGCTCGCGCAGCAGGATCAGCAGCTGGTCGTGATCGTCACAGCGGCAGCCCTGCTTCCAGGGGGAGCCATAGGCCGCTACCACCAGCGAGGAGCGCTGGCTCAGCCGGGTGACCATTTCGGTCAGCACCTGATTGCCGGAGATCGCCTGCAGCTGGATGTGAAAGGCGGCGGAAAGACGGATCGCGGCGGCACCGTCGTGAGCGTCATGCGCCTGCTGCTCCTGGCGGATCAGCTTTTCCAGCGCCGCCAGATGCGGCGGCTGGCAGCGGGCCAGTACGTCCGCCAGGTTGGCGCACTCCAGCAGGCATCGGGTGTGGAAGATATCCTGCGCCTCTTCCACCGTCGGCGTGGCGACCTGCGCACCACGTTTGGGCGTCAGGGTGATCATTTGCACCGCTGCGAGGCGCTGCAGCACCTTACGAATGCCGGTGCGGCTGACGCCAAACACCTCAGAGAGGGCCTCTTCCGGCAATTTACTGCCCGGCGGGAGCTGGTGCTCCACAATCGCCGTCATTAGCGCCTGATAGATCGGCTCGTCCTTATCATTCAGGTCGGAGGCCGTTTTCAGCCCGGTTTCACTCTTCATTTTTCGCTCCGTCAACATCATCGCCCTGGCAAATCGTACACAGTATTCGTCATTTTTGTATACATGAAATTACGATCTGGCCTGGATCCTGCAATACCTGATGCAACCCAACCGGTTTTATCATCTCTTTGAGGAGCAGGTTTCATGCCAAACAGTCAAATGAGTTCCCAGGACGCGGCCGCAGAAGCCCGTGCCAACTACAGCCCCCGGCTGTGTAATGACGATCTCGCCCCGACCCGTGACCAGAACTGGAGCTGGTACAACATCTTTTCGTTCTGGATGTCCGATGTACACAGTATGGGTGGCTACGTGGTGGCGGCCAGCTTCTTCACCCTCGGCCTGGCCAGCTGGCAGGTGCTGTTGTGCCTGCTGGCCGGTATCTGCATCGTGCAGCTGTGCGCCAACCTGGTGGCGAAGCCCAGCCAGATAGCGGGCGTGCCCTACGCGGTGATCTGCCGCCAGGCTTTCGGCGTGTTCGGCGCCAATATCCCGGCGGTGATCCGCGGGCTGATCGCGTTTGCCTGGTACGGTATTCAGACCTACCTGGCGGCTAACGCGCTGATGCTGGTGTCGCTTAAGTTCTGGCCGGCGCTGGCGCCGATGACCCAGGTCAGCTGGCTGGGCCTGTCACAGCTGGGCTGGCTCTGCTTCGGCATTATGTGGCTGCTGCAGGCGATGGTGTTCTGGCACGGGATGAACGCGATTAAGCGCTTTATCGATATCGCCGGGCCGGCCGTGTACGTGGTGATGGGCGCGCTGGCGGGATGGATTGTATACAAAACCGGCTTTGACGGCATTTCGTTCACTCTGGCCAGCAAGTCGCTGACCGCCGGTGAGCAAACGTGGCAGATGATTACCGCCACCGCGCTGGTAGTCTCCTACTTCTCCGGCCCGCTGCTTAACTTTGGAGACTTCTCCCGCTACGGCAAAAGCATGGGCGAGATCAGACGCGGTAACCGCTGGGGACTGCCGTTCAACTTCCTGCTGTTCTCAATTGTTACCGTGGTGATCGTCTCCGGTACCCAGTCGCTGTTTGGCCGTATGATCGTTGACCCGATTGAGACCGTCAGCATGGTCGGCAGCGACCTGGCGGTGGCGATTGGCCTGTTAACCATGATTACCGCCACCATCGGCATCAACATCGTGGCCAACTTTGTCTCACCGGCCTTTGACTTCTCTAACTGCTCGCCGCAGAAGATCAGCTTCCGCACCGGCGGCATGATTGCCGCGGTAGGCTCGGTGCTGCTGACGCCGTGGAACCTGTTTAACTCACCGGAGCTGATCCACTACACGCTGGACGTGCTGGGGGCATTCATCGGTCCGCTGTTCGGTATTCTGCTGGTGGACTTCTACATCGTTAAGCGTGGGAAGGTGTCGGTGGATGATCTGTTTGACGCGACGCCGGCCGGTAAATACTGGTATCGCGGCGGCTTTAACCCGAAAGCGATTGGTGCACTGCTGCCCGCCGTGGCCATCGGCCTGGTGATCAGCTTTATCCCGTCGTTACACGCGGTGGCAAACTTCAGCTGGTTTATCGGCGTGGCGCTGGGTGCGGGTGCCTATCGCTGGATGGCGCGTGAGGAAGTGAGCCGCGAGGCCACACCGGCTTACGCTGCAAACGTCGTGATGCAGAAAGAGTGATGATGCAGTAAGAGTGATGTGAGAGAGGGCCGGTTAATCCGGTCCTTTTTTTAAGGCGCATAAAAGACAAAAGGCCGATTCCTGAGAATCGGCCTTTCTTAATACTTGGCGGAACGGACGGGGCTCGAACCCGCGACCCCCTGCGTGACAGGCAGGTATTCTAACCAACTGAACTACCGCTCCGCGCTTTATTCCCCGTCGGGAACGAGGCGAATATTACGGACAGGTACGCTATACGTCAACGCTTTTTAACCGGTTTTATCTTAAGTGCTCTTTTTTTATGCTTAACGGGCTTTTTCTGTCGCAATTTAGCCACTTACTGCGCGGCGTCCTCTGACGGGCGCCATAAACAGCTGCCGCCTTTTTTCATCACCAGGTCCAGACGGGCCTCATGCAGCGCGCACTCGTCTGCGCTGGCGCGCACCACGCGCAGACCCGACGATGGCCGCACAATGCGTTGAATGGTCTCTTCCCCTTCCTGTTTATCGCGTTCGCCCTCCATAGAAAAAGTCAGCGAGGTCTGCCCGCCGGTCATGGTCAGGAAAACTTCGGCGAGGATTTCGGAGTCAAGGAGTGCGCCGTGCAGCGTACGCTTGCTGTTGTCTATTTCATAACGTGAGCAGAGGGCGTCGAGGCTGTTGCGCTTGCCCGGAAACATCTTACGCGCCATCGCCAGGCTGTCGGTTATCTGGCAAAACGTTTCGGTTTTACCGATGCCCCGGTTCAGCTTGCTGAATTCATAGTCCATAAAGCCGATATCGAACGAGGCGTTATGGATAACAAGCTCAGCGCCGTCGATATAGGCGAGGAACTCATCGGCAACGTCGGCAAAGGTCGGTTTATCCGCCAGGAATTCATCCGCAATGCCGTGCACGCCGAACGCTTCCGGATCGACCAGCCGGTCCGGTTTCAGGTAGACGTGGAAGTTATTGCCGGTCAGGCGGCGATTGACCACTTCAACGGCACCGATTTCGATAATGCGGTGCCCCTCATAGTGGACGCCAATCATGTTCATACCGGTGGTTTCGGTATCAAGCACGATGACCCGTTCGGATGTACTCTGGAAACTCATGACGTTTACCCGGTGGTTAATCAGTCGTGGGCGCAGGCCCGCTGGAGAAAGTGTCGCAGGTGCACACCCTGCGCGATTGCCCGACAGGGTAACACCAGCCGGGCCGGTAAGTCATGCTCCTGGGGCGACAGACTGCACCGGCAGCGGCATCAACCCGTCGCGATCGCCAGTAAATGCGCTTTTTGCCATGCTCGCGGCAGCACTTTATGTCAGACTTGGCGTTTTACAGCGGGAAGACGGGCAAAAATGTTAAAGCAGGTTGAGATTTTCACCGACGGATCCTGTCTGGGTAACCCAGGCCCCGGCGGTTACGGCGCGATTTTACGTTTCGGTAAACATGAAAAGGAGTTCAGCGCCGGATTTCGGCTGACCACCAATAATCGCATGGAGATGATGGCGGCGATCGTCGCGCTGGAAGCGCTGAACGAGCAGTGCAACGTGGTACTGAGCACCGACAGCCAGTACGTGCGTCAGGGGATCACCAGTTGGATCCATAACTGGAAAAAGCGCGGCTGGAAGACCGCCGATAAAAAGCCGGTGAAAAACGTCGACCTCTGGCAGCGGCTGGACAAGGCGCTGAGCCACCATGAGATCCAGTGGAAGTGGGTTAAAGGGCACGCCGGTCACGTGGAAAATGAGCGCTGTGATGAACTGGCGCGATCGGCGGCGGGCAAACCGACCGCCGATGATATCGGATATCAGTCCGGCTCCTGATGCTTACGGAATGGGCTCGCGCTGACCGGGCTGAGCGCACGCCTGGCGGCGCTTCTCTTCGCCGGGTTTCTGGTAAGCGGGAAGGTACGCTTACGGGCGACGATCATATGCATACAGCCCAGCGCGGGCAGGTGCGTGCTGATCACCTTACCGCCTTGTCGGCTCCAGGGCAGGACCTGAAACCCGCTGCGCTGTACCACTTCGTAATTGAGCAGGCTCAGCCAGTCGAGCAGGCGCAGGGTGGTGAACATTCTGCTGTTCCAGGGCATCTTACGGTGCACGCCCGGAATAAGCTTCCCTACGCCCAGCACGCTGAACAGATTGAAACCGCTGATGATCATCCAGCCATCGTCAATCAATACCCGATCGACTTCGCGCAGAATGCGGTGCGGATCGCTGCTCCAGGCCAGCGTGTGCGCCAGCAGGCAGGCATCCACCGATTTTGACTCAAAGGGCAGGCTCAGCGGCGAGGCGATCACCTGCAGATTATCACCGCTCTCGCCGACGTTGACCTGATGTGAGATGCCACAGGCGTCGGTAGCAATCTCTGCGCTCAGGCTGCCGATTTTTAACAGGTGAAAACCGTAAAGTTTCGCCAGCGTGGGCTGCAGGTGATGGGATAGCGCATCGCGGTAAAACTCTCCGCAAGGCATCTGCGCCCATTGGGTCGGAACCGGGCGGATTTGACGTGTTTTAGCGGGCTTCATGCTTTAACATCTTCCTTCCGTTACCAGCACACAGAGGTGAATAATGAATCTTACCAGCATTCCGGCCCTGCAGGATAATTACATCTGGACCCTCAATGATGACGCAGGTCGCTGCCTGATCGTCGACCCGGGCGAAGCGCTGCCGGTACTCAGCCTGCTGGAGAAAAATCAGTGGCAGCCAGAGGCTATATTACTGACCCATCATCACCACGATCATGTCGGCGGCGTGGCGGAATTGTGTGACCGTTTTCCCGGCTTAACGGTGTACGGACCGGAAGAAACCCGCGGCAAAGGGACCAACTTTATCGTGGCAGATGGCGACGACATCACCGTATTGGGAAACAAATTCACCGTTTTTTCCACGCCGGGTCACACTTTAGGACATGTCTCATATTTCAGCTTCCCTTACCTTTTCTGCGGAGACACAATGTTTTCCGGCGGATGTGGCCGACTTTTTGAAGGCACACCCAAGCAGATGTTTGAGTCTTTTCAAGCTATTAATGCACTCCCTGCCGATACGCTGGTCTGCTGCGCCCATGAATATACATTATCCAATTTAACCTTTGCGCACACCATTGACCCTGATAATGCCGAAATAACGCAGTACTACCATAAAATTAGAGAGTTACGTGCAAAAAACCAGATAACTTTGCCGACAAAGCTGGAACTGGAAAGAAAAATTAATGTATTTCTGAGAACGCAAGATACTGAATTACAGAAGTTAATTGGCTTCGAAACATCCCCGCAACATGAGTGGCAGGTTTTCGCGACTCTACGCGAGAAGAAAGACACTTTTTGAATTTAAGGTTGTGTTGTCAGGATCGAGCACGTATCATTGCTCGTCTTTTAAGCGAACTATTGACACACACATGAAGGCTAAAGCGATATTACTCGCCTCAGTCTTGCTGGTGGGGTGCCAGGCATCAAGGCACGATGCTAACATCCCCGTACAGCATGCACAGAGTTTGTCTTCGGCAGGTCAAGGTGAAAATGGACAGTACTCAGATGAGTTGTTGTCTCCGCGCTGGCAGGATGATGGAACGACCCTGGCGCAGGGCAGAGATCTGTGGAATTTCATTAGCGACGAGCTGAAGATGAAGGTTCCGGATAATTACCGGATACGCGAACAAAAACAGAAGTACCTGAGTAACAAGAGCTATCTCCACGATGTAACATTACGGGCAGAGCCGTATATGTACTGGATAGTCGAGCAGATTAAGCAACGTAAAATGCCGATGGAACTGGTACTACTACCCATAGTGGAGAGCGCTTTTGACCCCCGCGCAACGTCTTCCGCCAATGCCGCAGGCATCTGGCAGATCGTGCCGCAGACGGGTAAAAATTATGGTCTTAAGCAGACCCAGTGGTATGACGGGCGACGTGATGTCGTGGCGTCGACCAAAGTTGCTCTGGATATGATGCAACGCCTTAACGACATGTTTGACGGTGACTGGTTACTGACCGTTGCTGCGTATAACAGTGGTGAAGGCCGCGTGATGAAGGCGATGAAGGCAAATAAAGCCCGTGGACGACCTACGGACTTCTGGTCTTTAGCGCTGCCGAGAGAAACGACGGTCTATGTGCCTAAAATGCTGGCCCTGGGGCAGATCCTCAAGAACAGCAAGCGCTATGGCGTGCGTCTGCCGACACCGAACGAATCCCGCGCTCTGGCGCGTGTAGAAGTCGGTCAGCAGATTGAGCTGACGCAGGCGGCCGAAATGGCCGGCATGTCGCTCAGCAAACTGAAGAGCTTTAATACCGGCTACAAGCGTGGCACGACGGCACCTAATGGTCCTCACTACATTATGGTACCGAAGTCTAACGTAGCCAAACTGCGCAATTCCCTGGCAACGGGTGATATTGCTGCGGTACAGCCAACTTCGCTGGCAAATAACGTCGCGTCATCTTCCTCCTATAAGGTGAGGAATGGCGATACGCTGTCGGTGATTGCCAAACGGCTGAATGTGTCGGTGAAGGACCTGCAGCGGGCAAATAATTTGCGCGGGGCCAGTATTAAACCGGGGCAGACGCTGACTATTGGCGGAAGTGGATCGAAACTGGCAGATAACGGCGACAGCATCACCTACCGCGTTCGTAAGGGTGATTCTCTGGCCAGTATCGCAAAACAGCATGGTGTGAAAATCAAGGACGTGCAACGCTGGAACAGCGTTGCAGGCAACAGCAAGAACCTGCAGCCCGGCGTGAACCTGACGCTGTTTGTTGCTGATAACACCAGGCCAGACAGTTAAGATCGGTGGCTTAAGGCCAATAAAAAACCCGTCTCCGGACGGGTTTTTTTATGCCTTTTTAGGGGCGGTCGGGTCGGGCTTCTTTGCCCTTTTACGGGCGGGTTGCTTCAATAAAGATGATGTCGGTATGAAAACTGCCATCAGGCTGCAGCTCATAGTAGCGCTGAACCTCTTCTGCCGCACTCTGCTGGTACAAACGGATAGCATCAACCAGCGTCTGTGGCGTGCGCATACGCGCGACCCAGCTGCTGAACTCCAGCCCCAGCCGCCCCTGAGTTATCGCCGAGATGCGCAGGCCGGCTTCGGTCAGCAGCGTCAACCACTCGCCCGGCCCGTAGTTACGCACGTGAGAGGTGTCGCGCAGCGCTTCGATTGTCTGCAGCCAGATGTCCAGTGGTGGGCTGCCCGGCGCGCACACGTCCATAATAATTACGCTGCCGCCCGGTTTAAGCACCCGTCGCGCTTCGCGTAAGGCGCTACCGACGTCATGCCAGTGGTGCGCCGAGTAGCGGCTGATTACGACATCAAATTCGCCGTCGGCAAACGGCAGCTGCTCAGCGTAACCCTGTCGGGTGCTAAGACGATCGTAACCCCGTTCTGCCGAGGTCTGTTTCACTACTTCCAGCATTCTCTCCGACAGATCGTACGCCACCACCTCTGAAACGTGCTGTGCCGCGACAAAGCTGGCATGCCCTGCCCCACAGCCAAGATCGAGCAAACGCGCAGCGGGAGCCTGTGACAGACGTTCTGCCAGCTGCTGTAGATCCTGCCCGCCGGCGTGAACCGCGCTGGCTAAGTAGGCTTCCGCCCGATCGCCAAACTGATGCTCAACGTGTTGATGATGTTTGATGCTCATTGACCCTCCTGGTTAAACGCGCTCAGACCACCAGACGACGAACGGGATAGCCTGCTGTGGTGTAACCTGCAGCTCAAAGCCCAAACCAGTCTGTGTAGCCTGTAGCCTGTAGCCTGTAGCCTGTAGCCTGTAGCCTGTAGCCTGACGTTACAGAGGGTTAGGGTGGAATTCAACCAGCAACGGGTTATGATCGGAGGCGCGGGTGACCAGCACCGAGGCTTCCGCCACGCCCATACCGCGATAGAAAACGAAATCCAGCGGGCGGCCAAACGCTTTACGCCGGTGATCGTCAGTAAAGCGTACCTCCCGCAGCCCCATTTCTCGGGCAAAGCGGTACAGAGCGTTAATGCGCTGGCGGCTCCAGGCGTTGAAATCTCCGGCCATGATCACCGGGCCCTGATGGTGAACGATCTGTTCGCCGATAGGCCCCAGCTGCTTGCTGTAGACATCGATACCGAGGCTGAAATTCACCGCGTGAATATTCACCACCATCAGCATCTGACCGCCGGGCAACGGATAAGCGGTGACCAGCGCCGACTTGGCCAGCCGCAGCAGCGGCTCACGCTCCCGTAACGGGCAGCAGTAAACCGGGTGGGCAGAGGCCAGCGTCATCACGCCGGAGGGGTGCTGAGGCAGCACAAAGGCCGGCACCTGGTCGGCAGCGAGGTAGTTACTGGTGGCGAAATGCACCAGTTCAGGGGTGGTTTGCGCTTCCTGCAGCAGTACCAGATGGGCATCTTTACCGAAATTCTGCAGCACAGAGAGCCACTCGGCTCGCTGCTGCTTGAAGATGTTCCAGACCAGCACCTTCAGGGTGTTTTCGGTGGTCAGCGGCGCGCCAGGTGGTAATGCCTGTCCGACATGGAGCATGGCACCCGGAGGGAAAATACGCTCCACGGGCTGCCCTGCTACGTATCTCATGGCATATGTTTTTTTCCGCACGTTACCGCCTGCACTTATTACAACAAAAGAGACCTGTTGATCAGTTATAGGGACTTTACCCCTCACTTTCAATTGTCAGGCGTGAAATTCAGTCCGGCAGAAGGTAAGTAAATGCAAAAACCAACCGTCCAGACAGGCTAAAAATGCCGTTTAGCGGCCGACTGGCAGGAAAAAGGTGAGTAAAACACAAAAGAAAAAAGCCCTGAGTCAGATGACTCAGGGCTTTCTCTGTTTAAGTGGCGGAACGGACGGGGCTCGAACCCGCGACCCCCTGCGTGACAGGCAGGTATTCTAACCAACTGAACTACCGCTCCACCGATTCTGTACTGATATCAGAAAACGTCTGA
>NZ_LMLK01000004.1:0-150361 GCF_001422605.1 Erwinia sp. Leaf53 | reverse complement strand
GATTTTTCTCTGTCGCTTCAGTTACCTGAAGCTCCTGACCCGGTGACTCGTAAGCCGTTGTTCCGTGTCAGTGGAGGCGCAGTATAGGGATTTTCTGGAGGCTGACAAGGGCTATTTGCAAATAATTTTCTGAGCGCTGCTTTTTTACTCTGAAACCGCTGAAAGTGACAGTTTTTCGAGCTTCCCAAAGCCATAACGCTGCAAAACGGGCATTAATTGTACAGCCTGCTCGGTGATCGCCATACAAAAAGCGATGTTCTCACCGGACGATAACGCCTCCGGCGCTTCATTCTCCAGTAACCAGACGGTACGGCGGGCAATCGCCGCGCCGGAGTCAATCAGCCGCGTCCCTTCCGGCAGCACCTGCTGCAGTTCTTCACTAATCAGTGGGAAGTGCGTGCAGCCCAGCACCACCGTGTCCGGCGGCTCCTTCATACGCAGCCACGGCTGCAGAATACGTCTCACTTCTTCTGTAGCTACCGGCTGACCGTGCAGTTTGGCTTCGGCCAGTTCCACCAGCTCTGCCGAGCCAAGCATTTCGGTTTTGCATTCACTGGCAAAGCGCGCCACCAGCTCATGAGTATAAGGACGCTTCACGGTGCCGCGCGTAGCCAGCAGGCCGACGATGCCGTTCCGGGTCAGACGCGCCGCCGGCTTAATAGCAGGTACCACGCCCACCACCGGGAATTCGAAACGTTCGCGTAAGGCAGGCAGGGTGACGGTGCTCGCTGAGTTACAGGCAATCACCACCAGTGCCAGGGGATAAAGGCGGGTCACCGCCTCAACGATAGCGACGACCCGTTCAACGATAAACTCTTCCGACTTCTCACCATAAGGAAAGGCAACGTTATCGAAAGCGTAGAGATAATGAAGATCCGGCAACAGCTTGCGGATCTCATCATAGACTGAAAGCCCACCGACGCCGGAGTCAAAAACCAGCACGGTGGGGCGCGGTTTAGAAGTTGTAGCTGCCGCTGAGGTAGTATTCCCGTCCAGGGGTTTCATAGCCATACGCTGTCTCGTAATCTTTATCGAACAGGTTGGCAATTCTACCACGAACGGTGAGATGGGATGTGACCGGATACGAAACCGCGAGATCCCACAGGCTCACACCGCCCATTTTCACGCGCGGACTTGGGTAAACGCTGTAATCAGTGTCATAGCGCTGACCGAGGTACTGCCAGGTCAGGGACCAGTCAAACTCAGCCGCGCTCCAGTCCAGCTGGTATTTCACCTGCTGCTTAGCCCGACGCGCCAGGACTTCATTCGTCACTGCATTACGCGGATCGAGATAATCATAAGAGAGCGTATGCGCCAGAGAGCCCGTATCAAATGACGCCGTTGCTTCGACCCCTTTGATGCGTGCTTTATTGATATTGCTGTAATGCGAAGTGGAGTCAAAGTTAATCAGGTCGTCAATGTCGTTACGATAACCGGACAAACGCCAGTTTACCGGCCCGCTTAACCCTTCGAAGCCCCCTTCCCACTGCTTACTTTTCTCAGGTTGCAGGGAGCGATTGCCGTAACTCTCGCTATATACCTGATTCAGGTTCGGTGCCTTGAATGCGGTACCGTAAGAAGCAAACACGCTGTAGCCGTCAACAAACTCCCAGGCCGCGCTGCTCTGCCAGGTATTATGCCAGCCGAAGGCGTTATTATCATCACCGCGCACGGCTCCTTCCAGCGTTACGTTACCCAGCTTCTGCTGCGTAGTGGCGTAAATACCCGTATTGCGCTGTTCCTGTCCGGCCGTCACATAGTTAGTACCCGGCTCTGAAGTCTGCTTCTGCCAGTCAACGCCGCCGCTGACCGTACCGTAGCCCACGGCGAGAGTATTGCCCCACTGAAGGTTATATTGCTCGACATCATCCAGCGTTGAGGCCGGACCATAGCGGCCTTTTGCAGGATCAAAGTTAAGGTCTTTAGTGTGGCTGTAGCTGGCGATGAGCTGTGAAGAGTAGATGCCGCGATTGAAACGCAGCCCGGTATCCCAACTCTGACTGTAGAGCTGGCGAGTATCGGGTATTCCGATCACCTGGGTGTAGTCACTGTTATAGGTGAGATAACCATCGTAGCCCGTGCGGTTATCAAAACCATAGCCACGAATGAAACCGCTGAACTCGTCATTAAACTGATGATCCACTGCACCATACAGTGATTTACTCATATAGCCATCGCGGTCTGGCTGCGCCGGATTACCGGATGAATCTGGCAGACCCGCAACGACATCATACCCCTTGGTATAGGTGTAACTGCCCGCCAGCGTCAGCAGGGTATCCTCACCCAGTCTCTGCTGAGTTGAACCGTCATAGGACTGATAGCCTTTTGAACCCACCCCAGCGTTCAGCGTAGTGCCCGGTTTATCACGCCCGGTGATGATATTAACCACACCACCAATGGCATCGGAGCCATATACCGCTGACCGCGCACCGCGCACATATTCGATACGTTGTACCAGCGAAATCGGGATCTGGCTCAGATCGGACGCGCCGCTGATCCCCGCCTGGTTAAGACGAATACCGTCAATCAGCACCAGAACATGGTTAGAGTTAGTACCCCGAATAAACAGCGAGCTCTGCTGGCCCATACCGCCGTTCTGAGCAATATCAACGCCCGGTAAGCGGCGCATCACGTCAGTCAGCGTTTTCGACTGCCAGCGATCAATCTGTTCTCTGGTCACCACAGTAGTGGGGGCCAGCACCGAAGAGACCGGCTGTTCAAAACGGTTCGCCGTTACCACCTGTTCCGCTTCACGGCTTTCCTGTGCATAGCCATACTGCGCCCAGAGCGCAAGCGCCGTTGCGCTAAAGGCAAACAGCGATTTATTCATCTTATTCATTATGAGAGCATCCAAAATTCCAGCAGGATGCCGCAGGCCTACGATTGATAGCACGCGATAATCGTAGTAATGCGACGTTAATCCGGCAGGTCTTCGGGCTCAGAGTCGTTTACAGGCAAAGACTTCCCATCCGAAGACAGTGTCTGCTTGCGCGATTGCCATGACATTCTATACCGCTGCGCGTCAGCTCCAGGTTTGCACTGGATTCCCTTTTAACTCGGGATGAGGCCGGTAAACGCATTTTAAGTTTAAAGAAATTGGATGTCCAGACATCCAGAAATCCATACTGGCAAAAAGTGCACAGTGCTGGACATGAGATGTGGAATCCCTACAATCGCCGGGCACTCTCCGCTTAATATTCAGGAAAAACCATGACGCCCGAACAGCTGCCCACTGAACAGTACGAAGATCAACTTGCCGAAAAGGTGGCGCGACTGACGTCAATGCTGGCACCGTTCAGCGCCCCTGAGGTGGAAGTCTTCCGTTCCCCGGTCAGCCACTACCGGATGCGCGCGGAGTTTCGTATCTGGCACGATGGCGACGACCTCTACCACATTATCTTCGATCAGCAGACCCGCCAGCGCATCCGCGTGGACAGCTTCCCGGCGGCCAGCGAGCTGATCAACCGCATGATGACCCGTCTGCTGGACGCGGTGCGCGACATGCGCGTGCTGCGCTTCAAGCTGTTCCAGATTGATTATCTCTCCACGACCAGCGGGCAGATCGTGGTGTCGCTGCTCTATCACCGCAAGCTGGACGACGAGTGGCAGCAGGCGGCTACCGCACTGCGCGACACGCTGCGGGCAGAGGGCTTTGATCTGCAGCTGATTGGCCGCGCCACCAAAACCAAGATCTGCCTTGACCGTGACTACGTGGACGAGCGGCTGACCATTGACGGCCAGGAGATGATTTATCGTCAGGTCGAGAACAGCTTTACCCAGCCCAACGCGGCGGTAAACGTGAAAATGCTCGAGTGGGCGCTGGATACCACACGTAACGCCAGCGGCGATCTGCTGGAGCTGTACTGCGGCAACGGCAATTTCTCACTGGCGCTGGCGCGCAACTTCCGTCGGGTGCTGGCGACCGAGATCGCCAAGCCGTCGGTCGCCTCGGCCCAGTACAATATCGCCGTCAACCAGATCGACAACGTGCAGATTATCCGCATGGCGGCAGAAGAGTTTACCCAGGCCATGAACGGCGAGCGCAGCTTTAACCGGCTGGAAGGCATCGATCTGCAGAGCTACGAGTGTGAAACGATTTTTGTCGATCCGCCGCGCAGCGGGCTGGATGAAGAGACGGTGAAGATGGTGCAGGCCTATCCGCGCATTCTGTACATCTCATGCAACCCGCAGACGCTGTGCGATAACCTCGCCACGCTGTCGGCCACCCACGACGTCAGCCGGCTGGCGCTTTTTGACCAGTTCCCGTACACCCATCATATGGAGTGCGGCGTGCTGCTGACGCGCCGTTAATTGCCTGTGCAGGCCGGACTGACCGGCCCGCTACCAGCCAGGCTCGGGTGATATAACTGCACGATAAGATGTGTCAGGCAGCGGGAGAAGCGTGTGGCGACAACCCTTGCCGCCACCCGATCGTCAGGAGTGTGGCGCCTTCTTCACCCGCATGGCGATCCAGAACACCACCACCACCATCAGGATGGTCGGAATAAAGTTCGAACCAATATCCGGGTACTGAGCACGCACTACCGCGCTATACAGCAGGATCCCCAGCAGGAAGAAGGCAGCGGCCAGCGACGGCATCCCTTCAGGCATCGCACGGTTCAGGTAGCGCTGATGCAGGCACCAGGCCGCCAGCGCCAGGGCAATCAGCGGGAAAACGGTGAACGGAACGACAGAGCTGAACAGCGCCATAAAGGTGCCGTTGATTGAAAGTCCGGTGATAAACGCCAGCAGCAGCGTCCCTTTATCGCGTTGTGGAGCTAAACTCATTGCCTTTCCCCTTCACTCTTTAGATTCAAGCGTCACCGCCAGTTTCTCCTGCTCGCGGCGATACCAGTAGTAAGCCCCTTTGGAGATCATCCGCAGCTGCAGCACCAGCCGCTCTTCCAGCTGCCGACGCTGCCCGGCATCAATATCCAGCGCTTCGGCACCGGCGTTAAAGACGATAATCACCATCGCCTCGGCCTGCGCTTCGGTAAAGCTGCGCGGCATGCGGTTTTCCACCTCGAGGTAATCGGCGAGCTCGGCGATAAAATGCTGAATTTCACGCGCTACCGCGGCACGAAACGCCGCCGAGGTGCCGGAACGCTCCCGCAACAGCAGGCGAAAGGCGTTTGGATTATTGCCGATAAATTCCATAAATGTTGCCACCGAGGTGCGGATTACGCTGCCCCCTTTGGCGATACGCTGACGCGCCTGACGCATCAGCTGGCGCAACATCAGGCCACTCTCATCAACCATGGTCAGCCCTAACTCATCTACATCACGAAAATGACGATAGAATGACGTTGGGGCGATGCCGGCTTCCCTGGCCACTTCGCGCAGGCTCAGGCTGGCGAAGCTACGCTCGGCACTGAGCTGGCTGAATGCCGCTTCAATAAGTGACCGCCGTGTACGTTCTTTTTGCTGCGCTCTGACGCCCATGATTGTGCCTGTTAGACCTGCCGGACAGGCACTATAGCAAAAATTTCAGCGTACAGGCGGTCAAACTTTGTGAACGCCTGTTAAGCGGGTTGTTACCAAAAAAATGGCAAAAAATGCGCGTGGAATTGGGAAGTCGCTCACAAGATGTTAGAATCTCGTTGTAAAATTGTATAAGAAATAGGACGTATCGCTATGCCACAGTCTTATGATTACGACGCGATTATTATTGGTTCCGGTCCGGGGGGTGAAGGTGCCGCCATGGGGCTGGTGAAACAGGGCGCACGAGTCGCGGTGATCGAGCGCTATCATAATATCGGCGGCGGATGTACCCACTGGGGAACCATCCCGTCGAAAGCCCTGCGCCACGCCGTGAGCCGTATCATCGAGTTCAACCAGAACCCCCTGTACAGCGACCACTCACGTCTTCTGCGCTCCTCTTTTGCCGACATCCTTAACCACACCGAAAGCGTCATCAGCCAGCAGACCCGCATGCGTCAGGGCTTCTATGAGCGCAACCGCTGCGAACTGTTCCAGGGCGACGCCCGCTTTATCGATGCCAACACCATTGCGGTAGAGAGTCACGACGGCAGCGTTGAACAGCTGACGGCCGCGAAGTTTGTCATCGCCTGCGGGTCGCGCCCGTATCATCCACCGGACGTCGACTTCAGCCACCCGCGCGTTTACGACAGCGATTCGATCCTCAACCTGCACCATGAACCGGGCCACGTGATTATCTACGGTGCCGGGGTGATCGGCTGTGAATATGCGTCAATTTTCCGCGGCCTGAACGTCAAGGTTGACCTGATCAACACCCGCGATCGCCTGCTGGCGTTTCTCGATCAGGAGATGTCAGACTCGCTCTCCTATCACTTCTGGAACAACGGCGTGGTGATCCGTCACAACGAAGAGTTTGAGAAGATTGAGGCAGTCAGCGACGGGGTGATCATGCACCTGAAGTCTGGCAAGAAGCTGAAGGCAGACTGCCTGCTGTACGCGAACGGCCGCACCGGTAACACGGATTCGCTGGGGCTGGAAAACGTCGGGCTGGAAGCAGACGGCCGTGGCCTGTTAAAGGTCAACAGCATGTATCAGACCGCACAGCCGCATATCTACGCGGTCGGCGACGTGATCGGCTACCCGAGCCTGGCATCAGCCGCTTACGATCAGGGCCGTATTGCCGCGCAGGCGCTGGTAAAAGGTGAGGCGACCGCCCATCTGATCGAAGATATTCCGACCGGCATCTACACCATTCCGGAGATCAGCTCGGTCGGTAAAACCGAACAGCAGCTGACCGCCATGAAGGTGCCTTACGAAGTGGGCCGTGCGCAGTTCAAACACCTGGCACGCGCGCAGATCGTCGGGATGAACGTCGGCAGCCTGAAAATTCTGTTCCACCGCGAAACCAAAGAGATCCTCGGCATTCACTGCTTTGGCGAGCGCGCCGCCGAGATTATTCATATCGGCCAGGCGATTATGGAACAGAAAAACGGTGGTAACACCATTGAGTACTTTGTGAATACCACCTTTAACTACCCGACCATGGCTGAAGCCTACCGGGTTGCCGCACTGAACGGCCTGAACCGCTTATTTTAAACTGCCCGCCATTACACCCTGCATATGTTCACGGATCGCCTCTGCCAGCTGCTCATAGCGGCCGCGCAGGGGTGAACCCGGACGATACACCAGCGCAATGGTGCGCTGTGGTTCCGGCTTATAGCACGTCAGATAGCAGACGCCGTCACGTACGCGCTCCTTCGGTACCGCCAGCGCAGGCAGCAGCGTAATGCCGCTTCCCGCCGCCACCATATTGCGTAAGGTCTCCAGACTGGTGGCGCGAAAATGGGTATCTTCATCCGCTCCCGCCTGGAAGCAGAAGCCCATTGCCTGATCGCGCAGGCAGTGGCCATCTTCCAGCATCAGCAGCTTTTCACCGGCCAGGTCCGACATCGGCACCCGATCGCGATCGCGCCACGGGTGATCCTGATAGACCGCCAGCTTCATCGGCTCGTCGAACAGCGGCACTTCAATAAACGCCTCTGACTCTTTGACCAGCGCCAGAATCGCACAGTCGAGCTTGCCGCTGTCCAGCTGCGCCAGCAGCTGCTGGGTCTGCGCCTCGTGCAGGTACATCTCCAGCTTTGGAAACGTCTTGTGCAGCGACGGAATAATCTGCGGCAGCAGATAGGGGCCAACGGTGGGGATCAGGCCGATATGCAGCGGCCCGGACATCGCCTCGCCCTGCTGGCTGGCCATCTCTTTCAGGACTTTGACTTCCCGCAGCACGGTGCGGGCCTGGTCCACCAGCAGCAGGCCGGCCTGGGTGAACAGCACCTTGCGGCTGGTGCGTTCCAGCAGCATCACGCCCAGCTCATCTTCCAGCTTGCGGATCTGTCCGCTCAGCGTCGGCTGGCTGACGTGGCAGGCATCCGCCGCCCGGCGGAAGTGGCGGTGTTCAGCCAGCGCAACCAGGTACTCAAGATCGCGAATATTCATTCAATTCTCCATTTCCACGATAGCTCGTGACGATAGATAGCATAGCAATCAACGATTAGCCCTATCAAGCCGCATTGACAATAATGTGCGCATTCCAACGAAACGCCACGTCAACCGCGTTAAACAAGAGGTTCTTTATGTTTGCAAGTCAGGAAGGTCAGTCCGTCCCGCAGGTTACTTTTCATACACGTCAGGGCGACAGCTGGGTCGACGTTACCACTGACGAGCTGTTTAAAGATAAAACGGTGATCGTCTTTTCCCTGCCGGGTGCCTTTACCCCAACCTGTTCATCCAGCCATCTGCCGCGCTATAACGAGCTGTCAGAGGTGTTTAAAACACACGGCGTGGACAGCATTCTCTGCGTGTCGGTCAACGACACCTTTGTGATGAACGCATGGAAAGCCGACCAGCGCGCGGATAACATCACCTTCATCCCGGACGGCAACGGCGACTTCACCCGCGGTATGGAGATGCTGGTCGAGAAAGCCGAGATCGGCTTTGGTCCACGCTCATGGCGTTACTCAATGCTGGTGCGCAACGGCGTGGTGGAGAAGATGTTCGTTGAGCCTAACAAGCCGGGCGACCCGTTTGAAGTGTCGGATGCCGACACCATGCTGCGCTACGTGGCGCCCGAGTTTAAGGTGCAGGAGTCGGTTTCCCTGTTCAGCAAGCCGGGCTGCCCTTTCTGCGCCAAAGCCAAGCAGATGCTGCTCGATCGCGGCATTAAGTTTGAAGAGATCGTGCTGGGTCAGGATGCAACCACCGTCAGCCTGCGTGCCGTGACCGGCCGGGCGACCGTGCCGCAGGTGTTTATCGGTGGGCGCCATATCGGCGGCAGCGATGATTTAGAGCAGTATTTCGCCGCATAAGGGCGAACGCACGGCAATGTCTGCAGTAAGAAAATAAAAAAGAAGTGACCAGGCGGGCCAGCAGGCCCGCCTTTTTTATTTACGCCAGGCGCTGTTTAGCGTGCGCGACGGCCGCAGCCACCTGCTGCGGTGATACGCCGCCCTGCGCGTTACGCTTGTCGAGGCACGACTGCAGCGCCAGCACCGGATAGACGTCATCGCCAATCACGCTGCTGAACTTCTGCAGGTCGGCCAGCGACAGCGCTTCCAGCGCCACGCCCTGAGCAATGGCTTCCACCACCGCCTCACCGACGATATGGTGCGCTTCACGGAACGGTACGCCTTTGGCGACCAGGTAATCCGCCAGCTCGGTGGAGTTGGCGTAGCCCTGTTCGGCCGCTTCCTGGCAGCGCGGACGCTTCACCTGAATGCCGTCCAGCACCAGGGTAGCCATCTGCAGGCAGTCAAACCAGGTGTCGAGCGCGTCAAACAGCCCTTCCTTGTCTTCCTGCATATCTTTATTGTACGCCAGCGGCAGGCCCTTCAGCGTCATGCTCATCGCGGTCAGCGCGCCCTGCACGCGGCCGGCTTTACCGCGGATCAGCTCCAGCGCGTCCGGGTTTTTCTTCTGCGGCATCAGCGACGAGCCGGAAGTGACTTTATCCGACAGCTCAACGAAGCCCGCTTCACCGGTGTTGAAGAAGATCAGATCTTCGGCAAAACGCGACAGGTGGATCATGCCGATCGAGGCGTCAGACAGCAGCTCCAGCACGTGGTCACGGTCGGAGACGGTATCAAGGCTGTTACGGGTGGCGGAGGCGAAGCCCAGCCAGCCGGCCAGCTGCTCGCGGTCGATCTCATAGGCGGTACCCGCCAGCGCGCCGCAGCCCAGCGGGCTGACGTCGAGGCGCTTCAGGGTATCCTGCAGGCGGCTCTCATCGCGCGCCAGCATCTCCACGTAGGCCAGGCACCAGTGGGCAAAGGTCACCGGCTGCGCGCGCTGCAGGTGGGTATAACCCGGCATCACCGCGTCCTGGTTAGCTTCGGCAGTGGCAACCAGCGCCTGCTGGAACTGGCGGGTGGCGGCCAGCAGCTCGCCCACCTGCAGTTTGCACCACAGCTTCAGGTCGGTAGCGACCTGGTCATTACGGCTACGGCCGGTGTGGAGTTTTTTACCCAGCGCGCCGACCTTGTCGATCAGCTTGCCTTCCACCCAGCTGTGAATATCTTCGGCGTCGCTCTCCAGAATCTGCTCCGGATTAGCGCGCACCTCTTCCAGCAGCACGTTCAGCGCGCTTTCCAGCTGCTGCTGCTCGTCTGCGGTTAATACGTTGACCGTCACCAGCGCTTTGGACCAGGCCACGGAGCCGATAATGTCCTGTTCTGCCAGACGATAGTCAAAGCGCAGTGAGTCATTAAACAGTTTAAAACGCCGATCGGCTGCCTGTGTGAACCGTCCACCCCAAAGTGCCATGTGCAGTGCTCCATTCAATTCATATGACAGGGGCGGCCGACGCCGCCCCTGATGGTATTCGGCAGGGCGGGACATGCCCGCCCGCAGGATTACTTCTTCTCGTTCAGCGCGCGGATGCGTGAAGAGAGGGAGAACAGACGGATAAAGCCGCCCGCGTGACGGTGATCGTACACTTCGTCTTCGCCGAAGGTGGCGAACTCTTCAGAGTAGAGGCTGTTAGCCGATTTCTTCTGAATCGCGGTGACCTGGCCTTTGTAGAGCTGCAGCACCACTTCACCGTTTACTTCTTCCGCCAGCGCTTCGGCAGAGGCCTGGATGGATTTACGCAGCGGCGCAAACCAGCGGCCGTCGTAAACCACATAAGACATCTCCAGGCCCAGCTGCTCGCGCCATTTGAAGCTGTCACGGTCCAGAACCAGCTGCTCTACCGCACGCAGCGCGTTAACCATGATGGTGCCGCCAGGGGTTTCGTAGCAGCCGCGGGATTTGATGCCCACCAGACGGTTTTCCACGATATCGATGCGGCCCACGCCGTGACGCGCACCGATGGCGTTCAGCTTGTCCAGGCAGCCAAACGGGCTCAGCGCTTCGCCGTTAACGGCAACCACGCGGCCTTTCTCTACGGAAACGGTGACCTGCTCAGGCTGGTCCGGTGCTTCCAGCGGATCGACGGTCCACACCCAGCAGTCTTTGTTCGGGGCATTCCACGGGCTTTCCAGCACGCCGCCTTCGGTAGAGATGTGCCAGGCGTTCTCATCACGGCTGTAGATTTTTTCCAGCGACGCGGTGGTCGGGATATTGCGCTCTTTCAGGTAGTCGAGCAGCGCTTCACGGGAACGCAGGTTCCACTCACGCCATGGCGCAACTACTTTCAACTGTGGAGCCAGCGCGGTGTAGGTGGTTTCGAAACGCACCTGGTCGTTACCTTTACCGGTCGCGCCGTGGCACAGGGCATCAGCACCGACCTTCAGCGCCAGCTCAACCTGGGCTTTGGCGATGATTGGGCGCGCCATTGAGGTACCCAGCAGGTAGGTGCCTTCATACAGTGCACCGGTCTGCAGCACCGGATAAACGTACTCGCTGATAAACTCTTCACGCAGATCCACCACGTGGCACTCAGAAGCACCGGACTGCAGCGCTTTCTGCTCAACGCCTTCCAGATCTTTTGGATCCTGGCCAATATCCGCCACAAACGCCACCACTTCACAGCCGCCGTAGTTCTCTTTCAGCCAGGGAATGATCGCCGAGGTATCCAGGCCGCCGGAGTAAGCCAGTACGATTTTCTTGATGCTCTTGTCTTGCATGATAATTCCTTGATCTTCCCTTCGTCTTTCACGCTGCAGCTGCGTTGGCTTCACTCACTCACCCCGGTCACTTAGTAAACTAAGCTCCCGGGGATTCGTTCCATCGCCGCCTTGCTGCAGCATGAAATACTCGGGACAGTTAATAGTTAAGCGAGGATCCGGGTGCCGATGGACACACCGTTAAACAAATCTGGCAGCTGTTCCGCATGGCGCCAGCTGGCAATATCGACCGGACGGCCCAGCGTGCGGGCGGCATCCAGTGCTGCATTGACTTTAACAATCATTCCGTCGGTGATCACGCCGTCAGCGATCAGTTTTTCCGCTTTTGTCGCCGTCATCTCAGGGATACGCTGCTTGTCCGCGTCGAGGATGCCGCTCACGTCCGACAGCAGCACCAGATCGGCACCCAGCGTGGCCGCCAGCGCGGTGGCCGCCTGGTCGGCGTTGACGTTCATCAGCAGGCCATCCGCGGTAATACCGATCGAGCTGACCACCGGCAGGAAGCCGGCGCTGAGCAGAGTGTTAATCAGCAGCGGCGAGCCCGCCGACGCCTGGCCCACGTGCCCCAGTTCATCATCAAACTGTGCCACCTTAACACTGTTACCGTCGCCCAGGCAGAGGCCAACAGCAGGAATGCCATGTTTTGTTGACCAGGCCAGCAGCGTTTTATTGGCGGTGCCCGCCAGCGCGCCGGTAATGATGTCAATCTGGTCGGCCGGGGTCACCCGCAGGCCGTTTTTCTTTTTCACCGGCAGCGACAGCTTGCTCATCAGCTCATCAACCAGGCAGCCACCACCGTGAACGATCAGCAACGGACGCTGATGCGTGCTACGGTAGCTGACCAGGGCATCAAACAGGCGCGTCAACGCCTCTTCGCTGTCCAGCAATACGCCACCTAACTTGATAATTAACGGACTGGTCATCAACGTAACTCGCTCTCTGTGGGTGTCTGCGTTCCGGTTGCACTGAAACGCCTGTTCAACGGCTGCGGCTGGCGATAAATTATCGGTTTCCATCTGCAGGTGGTTAATGTATTTTTATTCACTATTACTGCATGAATATTGACACTATCCTAACTCAAGGACCGGCAACAGTGAAGACAAAATTACCCCCTTTTATCGAACTATACCGCCAGCTGATTGCCACGCCCTCGATCAGCGCTACGGATATCGCCCTCGATCAGAGTAATCAGACTTTAATCAATTTGCTGGCAGGCTGGTTCCGTGACCTGGGCTTCACCACCGAGGTCCAGCCGGTGCCCGGCACGCGCAATAAATTCAACCTGCTGGCAAAGAGCGGTGACGGTGCCGGCGGCCTGCTGCTGGCCGGCCATACCGACACCGTACCGTTCGACGATGGCCGCTGGACGCGCGATCCGTTCACCCTTACCGAACATGATAATAAGCTCTACGGGCTGGGCACCGCCGATATGAAAGGCTTCTTCGCCTTCATCTTAGACAGCCTGCGTGACGTTGAGGTGTCTCAGCTTAAAAAGCCGCTCTATATCCTCGCCACCGCCGATGAAGAGACCTCAATGGCCGGCGCGATGTACTTCGCCAGCACCACCGCGATTCGTCCGGACTGCGCGATCATCGGCGAACCGACCTCGCTGAAGCCGGTGCGCGCCCACAAGGGCCACCTCTCCAAAGCGATCCGCATCCAGGGCCAGTCCGGCCACTCCAGCGATCCGGCACGCGGCGTCAACGCCATTGAACTGATGCACGAGTCAATCACCCAGCTGATGGGCCTGCGCAACACCCTGAAAGAGCGCTATCACCACGACGGTTTTGCCATCCCCTACCCGACCATGAACTTTGGTCACATCATCGGCGGCGATGCGCCAAACCGCATCTGCGCCTGTTGCGAACTGCATATGGATATTCGCCCGCTGCCGGGGCTGACGCTGAGCGATCTGGATGGCTTACTGCAGGAGGCGCTGGAGCCGGTCAGCGCCCGCTGGCCGGGCCGACTCACCGTCGGTGAGATGCACCCGCCGATCCCGGGCTACGAGTGCCCGCCTGACCATCAGCTGGTGCAGGTGGTGGAGAAACTGCTGGGCGTGCAGACCGAAGTGGTTAACTACTGCACCGAGGCCCCGTTTATTCAGCAGCTGTGCCCGACGCTGGTGCTGGGCCCGGGATCGATCAACCAGGCGCATCAGCCGGATGAATATCTCGACACCGCTTTTATTAAACCGACCCGCGCGCTGATTAGCCAGGTGGTCCATCATTTCTGCTATCACTGAGTGAAAAATGGGGTAATCAGCTGCAAAAACAGCGCATTGCCCCCGAATTGTATTATTCCGGTCGATAAGAATAACTTATCCCGCTTCGCTGTAATTAAATTTCATAAATTACCGCTATTTAGCGGCACGTTATCACCTATTTAAGTCAATTGACGAAAGGTTCTTAACGTGGCTAGATAAAAGACTAAGTTATGCCCACAAGGGTGAAATAAAGTTACAGATAAGAAAAAGGGTGTCAGGGGTCATATGAACGAACAATATTCCGCAATGCGTAGTAACGTCAGTATGCTCGGCAAACTGCTCGGGGATACTATCAAGGATGCACTGGGAGAGAACATCCTGGAACGGGTGGAGACCATCCGTAAGCTTTCCAAGTCATCGCGTGCGGGAAATGACGCCGACCGTCAGGCGCTGCTGACCACGCTGCAAAACTTGTCCAACGATGAGCTGCTGCCGGTAGCCCGCGCCTTCAGCCAGTTCCTTAACCTGACCAACGTGGCCGAGCAGTACCACACTATTTCACCCAACGGCGAAGGGGCCAATAATCCGCAGGTGCTGGCACAGACCTTTGCGCGTCTGAAACAGCAGCCGGACCTGACGGAAGCGGACGTTCGCCAGGCGGTGGAATCCCTGTCGCTGGAACTGGTGCTGACCGCTCACCCGACGGAGATCACCCGTCGCACCCTGATTCATAAACTGGTGGAAGTGAACAGCTGCCTGAAGCAGCTCGATCACAACGACCTGTCCGACTACGATCGCGGCAAGATCATGCGCCGCCTGCGTCAGCTGGTTGCCCAGGCCTGGCACACCGATGAAATTCGTAAATACCGCCCGACCCCGGTCGATGAAGCCAAGTGGGGCTTTGCGGTAGTGGAAAACAGCCTGTGGGACGGCGTGCCGCAGTTCCTGCGCGAGCTGGACGAGCAGGTGGAAGCCTCCTTCGGCTACACCCTGCCGGTCGATTTCGTGCCGGTGAAATTTACCTCGTGGATGGGAGGCGACCGTGACGGCAACCCGAACGTGACCGCCACCGTCACCCGCCACGTGCTGCAGCTGAGCCGCTGGAAAGCCTGCGACCTGTTCCTGCGCGATATCGCCGTGCTGGTCTCCGAGCTGTCGATGTCCGAATGTACTCCGGAAGTCCGCGAGCTGTGCGGTAATCCGGAGGCGCTGGAGCCGTACCGAGAGATCATGAAAAACCTGCGCGGCCAGCTGATGAGCACCCAGGCCTACCTGGCCCGCCGCCTGAAGGGCGAGCGCCTGCCGCGCCCGGCCGACCTGCTGATCTCCAACGACCAGCTGTGGGACCCGCTCTACACCTGTTTCCAGTCGCTGCAGGCCTGTGGCATGGGTATCATCGCCAACGGCCAGCTGCTCGATACCCTGCGCCGCGTGAAGTGCTTCGGCGTGCCGCTGGTGCGCATTGACCTGCGTCAGGAGAGCACCCGTCACACCCAGGCGATCGCCGAAATTACCCGCTACCTGGGTCTCGGCGACTACGAAAGCTGGTCAGAAGCCGACAAGCAGGCGTTCCTGATCCGCGAACTGAACTCCAAGCGCCCGCTGACGCCGCTGAAGTGGGAGCCGACCGCCGATACCCAGGAAGTGCTGGATACCTGCCGCGTCGCCGCCGAAGTGCCGCAGGGCTCGATCGCCGCCTACGTGATCTCAATGGCGAAAACGCCGTCCGACGTGCTGGCGGTGCATCTGCTGCTGAAAGAAGCCGGTATTCCTTACGCGATGCCGGTGGCACCGCTGTTTGAAACCCTCGACGACCTGAACAACGCCAACGAGGTAATGGGCCAGCTGCTGAACATCGACTGGTACCGCGGCCTGATTCAGGGCAAACAGATGGTGATGATTGGCTACTCCGACTCGGCGAAAGATGCCGGCGTAATGGCCGCCAGCTGGGCGCAGTATGAAGCGCAGGAAAAACTGATTAACACCTGTGAGCAGGCCGGGATTACCCTGACCCTGTTCCACGGACGCGGCGGCAGCATCGGCCGCGGTGGCGCACCGGCGCACGCCGCGCTGCTGTCACAGCCCCCGGGCAGCCTGAAGGGTGGCCTGCGCGTCACCGAACAGGGCGAGATGATCCGCTTTAAGTTCGGCCTGCCGGAAGTGACCATCAGCAGCCTGGCGCTGTATACCGGTGCCATTCTTGAAGCCAACCTGCTGCCGCCGCCGCAGCCAAAAGACGAGTGGCGTCAGGTGATGGCGCAGCTGTCGGAGGTCTCCTGCAGGATGTACCGCGGCTACGTGCGCGAACATGACGACTTCGTGCCCTACTTCCGCTCAGCCACCCCGGAGCTGGAGCTGGCCAAGCTGCCGCTGGGTTCCCGCCCGGCCAAGCGCCGCCCGACCGGCGGCGTCGAGTCGCTGCGCGCCATTCCGTGGATCTTCGCCTGGACGCAGAACCGCCTGATGCTGCCGGCCTGGCTGGGCGCCGGTGCCGCGCTGCAGAAAGCGATGGCCGACGGCCATCAGGATCGGCTGGAAGTGATGTGCCGCGACTGGCCGTTCTTTTCCACCCGCATCGGCATGCTGGAGATGGTCTACTCGAAAGCCGACCTGTGGCTGGCGGAGTACTACGATCAGCGCCTGGTGGACAAATCCCTGTGGCCGCTGGGTAAACAGCTGCGCGACCAGCTGGACTCGGACATCAACGCGGTGCTGACCATCGCCAACGACTCACATCTGATGGCCGACCAGCCGTGGATCGCCGAGTCCATTGCGCTGCGTAACGTCTACACCGATCCGCTGAACGTGCTGCAGGCTGAACTGCTGCACCGTTCACGCCAGCTGGAAGAGGCCGGCGAACCGGACGCGCGCATCGAGCAGGCGCTGATGGTCACCATCGCCGGCGTGGCGGCGGGCATGCGTAACACCGGCTAGGCAACGGATACCATCAGCAAAAAAGGACGCTTGCGCGTCCTTTTTTTGTTTTCGTCGCTCGCTAACGGGCGGTCAGGATGCCGCTACCGCCGTGTTCGGCCGTACGCCCAGCGTATGGCAGATGGCGTAGCTCAGCTCGGCGCGGTTCAGGGTGTAAAAGTGAAAGTCCTTCACCCCTTCACGGCTGAGGATCCTGACCATATCCATCGCCACGTTGGCACCGACCATCTTGCGCGTTTCCGGATCGTTATCCAGCCCTTCAAACATCTGCGTCATCCAGCCCGGCACGCGCACGTTGGTCATGGCGGCGAAACGCTGCAGCTGCTTAAAGTTGGAGACCGGCAGAATGCCCGGCACGATCTCCGCGTCGATACCCGCCGCCACGCAGCGGTCGCGGAAGCGCAGGTAGCTCTCGACGTCGAAGAAGAACTGGGTGATGGCGCGGCTCGCCCCGGCATCGATTTTACGCCTGAGGTTGATCAGGTCAGCCTGGGCGCTTCTGGCTTCCGGGTGCACTTCCGGGTAAGCCGCCACCGAGATATCGAAATCCCCGACCTCCTTCAGCAGCGAGACCAGATCGGCCCCGTACATTTCCGGCTTGCCGGCACCCGGCGGCAGATCGCCGCGCAGCGCCACGATATGACGGATGCCGTTACTCCAGTAATCGCTGGCAATCGCGCGCAGCTCATCGCGGCTGGCGTCGATGCAGGTCAGGTGCGGTGCCGCTTCCAGCCCGGTGCGATCCTTGATGCCTTTGATGATGCTGTGGGTACGGTCGCGCTCGCCGGAGTTGGCACCGTAGGTCACCGAGACAAATTTCGGCTTCAGGCTGCTCAGGCGATCGATCGAGCTCCACAGGGTTTCTTCCATTTCAGTGGTGCGCGGCGGAAAGAATTCAAACGAGACATTAATCTGTCCGTTAATCTCGGCCAGATTCTGATTCAGTGCTTCGCGCTGATTTGCATGGAAAAAACTCATACCTGTTATCCTCATCGATCGCTGCAGAACAAATATTGCCCGACAAACGTCTATCCATTCAGACGTCCAGACATTCAAAATGACGGAATCTGGTTATTCAGTCAACAGCTAAATGCGTAAAGGCAGTGACGAATTCTCAGGCAGGTTGAAGGATTCTCATGATGCAGGCAGGCGGACCAAAAAACCGTGAGGCAGGACAAACAACGGTAGCAGTCAGTCAAAACGCTGAGAGACTGCCTGTGGCAGGCGTTAATGCCTGTGAACCTGTCCCGTCGGTTGTCGCAACAGATTCACAGGCCGGGCAGGCCGCCCGGCACGCATCATCGAAATACCGGCCGCAACGGGCAGATTACAGCAGCTGAGCCAGGCGATTGAGATCGGACTGAATCGCCCCGGCGGTGACGTCACGGCCGGCACCCGGCCCGCGGATCACCAGCGGGTTATCGCGATACCAGCGGCTCTCGATGGCAAACACGTTGTCACACGGCAGCAGCGCGGCCAGCGCGTGGTCCGGGCGTACCGCTTCCACGCCGACGCGCGCCTTGCCGTTAGCATCGAAGCGCGCCACGTAGCGCAGCACCAGCCCCAGCTCCTGCGCCGCTTCATAGCGCTGCAGCATCTGCTCGTTGAGCACGTCGCTGTTTTCGAAGAAGTCGTCGGCGGTGCCGGCCTGGCAGCCCTCCGGCACCAGCGATTCAACGCGCACCTGGCCCGGTTCAATATCGTAGCCCGCTTCACGCGCCAGAATCACCAGCTTGCGCATCACGTCCTGACCGGAGAGGTCGACGCGCGGATCGGGCTCGGTCAGCCCCTGCTGCCAGGCCTGGTCCACCAGCTCGGTAAAGGGCACCGAACCGTCAAACTGCAGGAACAGCCACGACAGCGTGCCGGAGAAAATACCGCTGATCGACAGAATACTGTCGCCGCTTTCGCGCAGATCGCGCACCGTGTGGTTGACCGGCAGCCCGGCACCGACGGTGGCGTTATACAGCCAGTGGCGTCCGGTCTTGGCAAAGGCATCGCGGATTTGACGGTAGTCAATGCCGCTGGCCGCCCCGGCCACCTTATTGGCACCGATCACGTGGAAACCGTAGCTGGCAAAATCCAGGTACTGTGCCGCCAGCGTCTCACTGGCGGTCACGTCCAGCACCACCAGGTCGTCGAACGGGTGTGCACGCATCCACAGGAACAGCGACTCCTGATCCAGCGCCTCGGACTCAGTCTCAAAGAACGCCAGTGCGCGGCTGGCGTCCAGCCCCGCGTAGTTAAGCAGGCTGCGGCGGCTGTCCACCACCCCGGCCAGCACAAATTCAAAGCCGGTACGCGCCGACAGCGTCTCCTGCTCGCGGGCGAACAGCTCCAGCCAGCGTGAGCCGATGTTGCCTTTACCAAACAGCACCAGCCCGACCTGCTTCTCGGCGCGGAACAGCGTCTGATGCAGCCCGCGGATAAGGTGTTCGGTTGGGCCAACGCGCAGCACCGCCACCAGGCTGATCCCCTCCTCAGACTGCCAGATAAACTCTACCGGCTGGTCTTTCATCTGCTGCCAGAAACGGTGGCTGTGCAGCGGATTACGGCAGACGCCGGCCCCGACCATCGCCACCAGCGCCATACCGTCACGCAGCTGCAGGCGTCCCGGTAACCCGGCATCCTGCAGCAGCGTCAGCGCGCTGTTAACCACTTCCGAGGTGTAGCACAGCTGCAGCAGGTTGCGATCGGGATGGATACCGGTCGCCAGCGGGCGCACCTGGGCGCGCTTCAGCAGCTGGTCGATCTCTTTATGCAGAATGGCAAAGTCGTGCTGCGGCGGCACCTGGAACTCAATCAGGCAGACGTCATCATGGCTGGTGACGATGCGCGCACCGGTGCCGGACGCCAGCACCCGCTCTATACGGGTCGAGCCCTGCTCCGGCTGATAGCTGCAGCGCAGCTGTAAATCGATATTGCTGGCCGACACCGGCTGCAGGGTGCGGGTGTGCAGCACCGGCGCGGCCAGGCGCGCCAGCTCGCTGGCCTCGTCCAGCCGCAGCAGCGGCAGCAGGCAGGCATCTTTCACCTTACGCGGGTCGGCGCTGTACACCCCGGCCACGTCACTCCAGATGGTCACCCGCGTGGCCCCGGCCAGCGCGCCGATCTGCGTCGCCGAATAGTCGCTGCCGTTGCGCCCGAGCAGCACCGTTTCACCGGCGTCGCTGCGGCTGATAAAGCCGGTCACCACCAGGCGGTGCGAGCCGCGCTGTGCCATCAGTTGCTGCAGCAGCGGCAGGGATTTCGCTTCATCCACCTGCGGCTGAGCGGCGCGCTCCGCACGCAGAAAATCACGGGCGTCCAGCCAGGAGGACTCAATATCGCGCTGGTTGAGCACCGCCGACATCAGCCGCGCCGACCAGATCTCACCGTGGCCAACCACTTCGGCATATACCGCTTCACTGATTTCGCCGTCCAGCAGCGCGGCCAGCCGCTCCAGATCGTGGATAAAGGTGCCAGTCAGCGGCTCGGCGATCTCAGCAGGTAACAGGCTGGTAATCAGTTCACTTTGATAACGACGCAGCGCCTGCTGTACCTGATGGGCCGACAGCCGATCGCTGTGGCTCAGCTTTAACCAGCTGATTAACTGGTTGGTGGTACTGCCGGCCGCCGACACCACCATCAGATCGCCCGGCTGGCTGTATTCCGCCATAATCCCGGCCACCCGCTGATAGCATTTTGCATCCGCCAGACTGCTGCCGCCAAACTTATGTAACTGACGTGAACGTCCTGCCCCTGCTGAATAACTCATGCTTACCTCTTGGCCGCAATCCGGAAGGCATTATCCAGATCGGCAATTAAATCTTCATGATCCTCAATCCCCACGGAGATACGCAGCAGCGACTCGGAAATCCCGGCCTGCGCACGCGCCTCGGCTGACATACCCGCGTGGGTCATGGTCGCCGTGTGGGAGATCAGGCTCTCAACGCCACCCAGCGACTCCGCCAGGGTGAACAGTTCCAGCGCTTTCAGGAAGCGGCGTAGCGTCGCCTCATCACCGTCAAACTCAAAACTGAGCATCGCGCCGAAGCCTTTCTGCTGCTTCACCGCAAACTCATGTCCTGCATTGGACGGCAGAGAAGGATGATACAACTTTTTCACCAGCGGTTGCTGCTGCAGATAGTCCACAATCGCCAACGCGTTGCGCTGAGCTGCCGCGATACGCGGTGCCAGCGTGCGCAGGCCGCGCAGCAGCAGATAGCTGTCAAACGCCGCACCGGTGACGCCGATATTGTTCGCCCACCAGGCCAGCGTAGTAACATGCTCTGGATCTTTGGCAATCACCGCCCCCGCCACCACGTCCGAGTGGCCGTTCAGGTACTTGGTACAGGAGTGGATCACCAGATCCGCGCCCAGCGCCAGCGGGTTCTGCAGCGCCGGGCTGAGGAAGGTGTTATCCACCACGCTAATCGCGCCAGCCTCGGCCGCGGCTTTACAGATCGCAGCAATATCCACCACGCGCAGCAGCGGGTTGCTCGGGCTTTCCACCAGCACCAGCTTTGGCTTCTCCGCCAGCGCGGCCTGCAGGGCCGCTTCATCACCCTGATCGACGAACTTCACGCGATAAGCACCGCGCTTGCTCAGGCTGTCGAACAGACGATAGCTACCGCCGTAACAGTCGTGCGGTGCCACCAGCAGGTCACCCGGCTGCAGGAATACGGTGGTCACCAGATGGATCGCCGACATACCGGTATTGGTCATTACCGCACCGGCACCGCCTTCCAGATCGGCCAGCGCACGCTGCACCACATCACGGGTCGGGTTACCGCGGCGTGAATAGTCATGGGCGCGCGGCTCGTTAAAATCGGTGAAGTTATACGTACTGGAGAGGTGAATCGGTGGGACAACGCAGCCATATTGCTCGTCGTCATTCAAACCGCTACGTACTGCGATAGTTGCCTGTTTACGCGTCATGGTGCATATATTCCTGCAGGTCGGGAAGAAGATGGCATATAGAGTAAAGCGGGGCACAATAGACGTCAATACATCTGGACATCTAAATGTCTTTGCGTATAGATTGAGCAACGGGCCAATAACCGCTAGAATTATGCCGAAATCCCCCGCAGAAAGTGGTGTCATCCCGGTGTGATGGCCACCGACTTCGGGCATAATTAGCCGGTTTTCGGCATTTTCACTTTCATACGATGATTAAGGTAGCCCATGGCTGAATGGAACGGCGAATATATCAGCCCTTACGCTGAGCACGGTAAGAAGAGCGAGCAGGTAAAAAAAATTACGGTATCCATCCCGTTAAAAGTCCTGAAAATTTTGACGGACGAGCGCACGCGCCGCCAGGTCAACAACCTGCGCCATGCCACCAACAGCGAACTGCTGTGTGAAGCGTTCCTGCACGCCTTCACCGGACAGCCGCTGCCGGACGACATCGACCTGCGTAAAGAGCGCAGCGACGAGATTCCCGAAACGGCCAAGGCGATCATGCGTGAGATGGGCGTCGATCCGGACACCTGGGAGTACTGAGTTCCGCCACTCAGTCGCTGCCGGCCACGTGCCCCGCTGAAAAGGGGGACGTGGCCCGCGCCAGCACCGATCTCCCGCTCCGCTGGCTGGCACGCTGTTCCTGCCCTTCCCCCCTCTGCTGTCATCCTCCCTTTGCCTTACCTCTGACGATCGACGCTTTTACCGAACGCTAACTGCCTGACGCACGCGCACCGTGCTATCCCTGATGACGTTTCGTCGCACAGGCCCGGCCTTATCCCCTGCTGCCCCCCATTCGGGGACTGTTTTCTCCCGCCATCACTGAGCAGGCTATGAGATCCGTCTCAGATAAGAAAAGGAATCTACCATGTGTACCCGTGTCTTTATGAATATGCACCCTGACTATCTGGTCAGCGCGCGTGGGCTGGACTTCTTTGGCCCGGCCGATCCCGCGCTGGTGATCACCCCGCGTGGTATTGAGCACAGCGGCAGCGACGAACCGGATGCGCTGTGCTGGCAGACGCGCTACGGCAGCGTGATGATTTACGCCAGCGGCCTGTTTCCGATGGATGGCATCAACGAAATGGGGCTGGCAGGCCACACGCTCTATTACAATAACGGCAAACAGCAACAGCGCGACAACCAGGACAAACCGCAGCTGGACAGCCGTGCCTGGCTCAGCTGGCTGCTGGATAACCACGCCACCGTGGCGGAAGCGGTGGCAGGATTAGAAAACGTGCGGCTGGTTGCCAGAAAACTGCCGATTGATTACGCCACCGATACCAAACATATTGCGCTGGAGGATACCAGCGGCGACTCGGCGATTATTGAGATCGATGACGGCAAGGTGAACATCTACCATCATCGTGAATACCGGGTAATGACCAATCCGCCATCTTATGCGCAACAGCTGGCTAACCTGGAAAAGTACCGCTTTACCGATGCCGACCACTATCCGGCCACACAAAGCCCGCAGGACCGCTTTGTACGCGCCACCTTGCATCTGCGCAACCTGCCGGAACCGCACAGCGCCGACCAGGCTCGGGGGTTTGTGCAGTCGGTACTGGCCAACCAGGCCTTCCCGGTGGGCTACCCGGATATGGACGATCCGATGGTGCGCGAAGTCAGCGCCGCCTATCAGCGGTACTCACGCTATCCCGGTGAGAACAGAGGCACCGCCACCTACTGGAGCACCCTTACCGACCTCAGCCGGGGGGAATACTGGTTTAAGTCGGTGTTCGCGGCATCCTCAGTGTATGTGAAGCTGCAGGAGATAGACTTCAGCGCCGGCCAGCCGGTGCGCCAGCTCGACCATCTGCAGCACTACGCCGAACGCGGGTTACAGGGGAACATTCTGGCGCAGCTGACGCCCTGCTGAGCGCCCATAAAAAAACCCGGCCGAAGCCGGGTTTTTTCTGCATCAGAAACGGCAGGCCGCTTCTGAAAGGCGTCTTACTTGGCGCCTGGGATGCTGAAACGCTTGTTGAAGCGGTCAACACGGCCACCGGTAGCAACGTCACGCTGCTTACCAGTGTAGAACGGGTGGCATGCGCCACACACGTCCAGGTTCAGGTCGCGACCCACGGTAGAGCGGGTTTTGATTTCGTTACCGCAAGAACATTTAGCAGTAACTTCAACGTAATTTGGGTGAATACCTTTTTTCATGGGAAACCTCAGTTAAGGCCGTGTCGCTCTCCCGCGCCAGGAAAATCCTGCGCCGGCACCACACGAGAATTAATAATGATTAGGTGAAGCTGATACCAAAAAAGCCGTACCAGCGGCGGCGAACTATACAGAAATTAACCGCCCGCCGCAATCGGATCCGCACATCACCGACGACACAGTGTACACTATCCGGCTTAAGTTTTCATCCGGATGAACCCATGCCCGTTGTTCAGGTCGCGCTAGCCGTTCCCCTTGCCCGCTGTTTTGACTACCTGCTGCCCCCCCACCTCAACCCGGTGGTCGGCGGCCGCGTCAGCGTGCCTTTTGGCAAGCGTGACGCGACGGGCGTGGTGGTGGCGATCCGTGAAACCAGCGACTACCCGCTCGATCAGCTGAAAAGCGTGCAACAGGTGCTGGACGATGAGTCGCTCTACCCGCCGTCGTTGTGGCGGCTGCTGCTGTGGGCGGCGGAGTACTATCACTACCCGCTGGGCGAAGTGCTGTTCCACGCCATGCCGGTGCTGCTGCGCCAGGGCAAAGCCGCGGAAGAAGCGCCGCTGTGGCAGTGGCAGATCACCGATGACGGCCGCGCCACCGCGCCGGAAAGCCTGAAGCGCGCGCCGAAACAGCAGCAGGCGCTGGCCGCGCTACGCCATCGCGGCCTCTACCGCCATGAAATCGGCCAGCACGATATCACCGATGCCACGCTGCAGGCGCTGCGTGCCAAAGGGCTGTGTGACCTGCACTCCCGCGCGCGCCAGCGCGACGACTGGCGTGAGCACTTTGCGGTCAACGGCGAGCGCCTGCGGCTGAACACCGAGCAGGCGACCGCGGTGGGCGCGATCCGCAGCGCGGACGATCAGTTTGCCGCCTGGCTGCTGGCGGGGATTACCGGCTCAGGTAAAACTGAGGTCTACCTCAGCGTGCTGGAGAATATCCTCGCCGCCGGCCACCAGGCGCTGGTGCTGGTGCCGGAAATCGGCCTGACCCCGCAGACCATCGCCCGCTTCCGCGAACGTTTTAACGCGCCGGTCGACGTGCTGCACTCCGCCCTCAGCGACAGCGAGCGGCTGGCGGTGTGGCTGCGCGCGCGCAGCGGCGAAACGGCGATCGTGATTGGCACCCGCTCGGCGCTGTTTACCCCCTTCGCGCGGCTGGGTGCCATCATCATTGATGAAGAGCACGACGGCTCCTACAAACAGCACGAAGGCTGGCGCTATCACGCCCGTGACCTGGCGGTGTTCCGCGCCCGTCAGGAAAATATCCCGGTGGTGATGGGCTCCGCAACGCCGGCGCTGGAAACGCTGCACAACGTGCAGGCCGGCAAATACCGCCAGCTTAACCTCAGCAAACGCGCCGGCAATGCCACCAAAGCCACCCAGCTGCTGATCGACCTGAAAGGCGTGAAGCTGCAGGGCGGCCTGTCACCGCTGATGATCAAAAAAATCGGCCAGCACCTGCAGGCGGATAATCAGGTGCTGCTGTTCCTTAACCGCCGCGGCTTCTCGCCGACCCTGCTGTGCCACGAGTGCGGCTGGATTGCCGAATGCCAGCGCTGCGACCGCTACTACACGCTGCACCAGCAGCAGCGTCAGCTGCGCTGCCACCACTGTGACAGCCAGCGGCCGATCCCATATCAGTGCCCGTCGTGCGGCTCCACCCATCTGGTGCCGGTCGGCTTAGGCACCGAGCAGCTGGAACATAACCTCAGCGCGCTGTTCCCCGACGTACCGCTGTCGCGCATTGACCGTGATACCACCAGCCGTAAAGGCGCGCTGGAGCAGCAGCTGGCCGAGGTGCATCGCGGCGGCGCGCGCATTCTGGTCGGTACCCAGATGCTGGCCAAAGGCCACCACTTCCCTGACGTGACGCTGGTATCGCTGCTGGACGTCGACGGTGCATTGTTCTCGGCTGACTTCCGCTCCGCCGAACGGTTCGCCCAGCTCTATATTCAGGTGGCCGGCCGCGCCGGCCGCGCCGGCAAGCAGGGTGAGGTGTTGCTGCAGACCCACCATCCGGAGCATCCGCTGCTACAAACCCTGCTGAAACAGGGCTACGACGCGTTTGCCCACCAGGCGCTGGGGGAACGGAAAAGCGTCTTTCTGCCGCCGTTTACCAGCCACGCACTGTTCCGCGCTGACGATCACGACAACCAGCAGGCGATGCTGTTTTTACAGCAGCTGCGTAACCTGCTGGAGGCCAGCCCGCTGAAAGATGAGGCGTTCTGGATTATGGGCCCGGTCCCGGCGCTGCAGGCCAAACGCGGTGGCCGTTACCGCTGGCAGCTGCTGCTGCAGCACCCGTCGCGGGCGGTGCTACAGCGCGCGCTTAAGGCCACGCTGCCGCTGATAGGCACGCTGCCACAGGCGCGTAAGGTGAAGTGGACGCTGGATATCGATCCGAGCGAAAGTTAAGGCACGTAAGCGTTTGCCTGTGAATTTTGCGGGGCCGATCGAAAAAAGTCGCACAAGTCACATTTTTTATGCAAATTAAGTAACAGCAGAGCGCGACATCTGTTAAGAATGCGGCTGGCAGCGCAGGAAGCGGCACAGGCCAACGCGAAGAAACTATTGTCATAAGATTGTCAGACCCGCGACAGCGGGTCACTGGGAGAAGCAGTGGAGCAGAATCAAGAGACGACGGCAGCGACCATGAAGGACGTGGCCGAAAAAGCAGGGGTATCAACGGCCACGGTCTCACGCGCGCTGATGAATCCGGAAAAAGTCTCCGCTGCGACCCGCGCAAAAGTCGAGCAGGCGGTGATTGCCGTCGGCTACTCACCGCATTCGATGACGCGCAGCACCCGGCGCGGTGAATCCCGCACCGTACTGGTGATTGTGCCGGATATCTGCGACCCGTTCTTCAGCGAGATTATTCGCGGCATCGAAGTGGTGGCGGCGCGCAAAGGCTACCTGGTGCTGATCGGCGACTGCGCTCACCAGAACCAGCAGGAGAAGTCCTTCCTCAACCTGATGCTGACCCGCCAGATCGACGGCATGGTGCTGCTGGGTTCTCAGGTACCTTTCGATACCCGCCAGGAGGAGCAGCGTAATCTGCCGCCAATGGTGATGGCTAACGAATTTGCTCCCGAGCTGGAGCTGCCCACCGTACATATTGATAACCTGACCGCGGCGTTTGAAGCGGTTAACCACCTGCAAAAGCTGGGGCACCGCCGTATCGCCTGCATCGCCGGCCCGGAAGAGATGCCGCTGTGCCAGTACCGCCTGCAGGGCTATATTCAGGCGCTGCGCCGTCACGGCATCAGCGTCGATCCGCAGTACATCGTGCGCGGTGAGTTTAGCTTTGATGCCGGCGCGCGGGCGATGCGGCAGCTGATGGCGCTACCAAAGCCGCCTCAGGCGCTGTTTTGCCACAGCGACATCATCGCGCTGGGGGCGATGGCGCAGGCGAAAAATATGGGGCTGCGCATTCCACGCGATCTGTCGCTGATCGGCTTTGATGATATTGAGCTTTCCCGCTACAGCGATCCGCAGTTAACCACCGTCGCCCAGCCGCGTTTCAACATAGGTCGCGAAGCAATGCTACTCTTGCTGGAGCAGCTGGAGGGCAGAATGGTGAATACGGGCTCCCGCCTGCTGGATTTTGAACTTAAAATCCGTGGCAGCACGGCGCCATCGCTGTACGACGAAGACTAACCACAGACGTTTCCGCCCGTCCGATAAGATTATCTGCAAAAAAATCAGCGGATTCTTAGTGATATGCTGGCTGGTCAAACCTCAGCCCCTTGCGTAACATGGCGGGGCTGTACCGGGAGCACACTTTTCTTCCCGGTAATTTCTTTCATTATTTATAAACGGAACGAGAGTGGCACAAAAAGATTATGTCAGCCGCGGGCGTTCGACAGGGACGCGTCGCAAAACCACCCGCGGCAAAAAAGCCAGCGGGGGTTCAGGGGTTTCAAAAGTCATGACGGTTCTGGCGGTCGCCGTGCTGGTCGCCTTTGTCGGCGGCCTGTGGTTTATCGCCCACCATAAGAAAGAAGAGACGCCGGTCATTCCTGACCACAAAGCCGTCGGCAACGGGCTACCGCCGAAGCCGGAGGAGCGCTGGCGCTATATTAAAGAGCTGGAAAACCGCCAGTTAGGCGTGCCGATGCCGACCGAACCGTCCGCCGGGGGCGAAGTGCACTCGCAGACCCAGCTGACCGACGAACAGCGCCAGCTGCTGGAGCAGATGCAGGCGGATATGCGCCAGCAGCCGACCCAGCTGAACGAAGTGCCGTGGAATGAACAGACCCCGGCGCAGCGACAGCAGACCATGCAGCGCCAGCAACAGCAGCAGAACGATCTGCAGCAGCAGGCACGGATGCAGCAGCAACAGCAGCAGCAACTGCGTCAGCAACAGCAACAGCAACAGCAGCAGCGCCTGCAGCAGCAGAACAGCCAGCAGCAGCAGACGCGCATGCTGCAACAGCAGGCGACGCAGCAGAACACCCAGCAGCAAAGCCATATGTTGCCGCAGACGACGCGCACCCAGCAGCAGCCGGCTCAAACGCCGCGCGTGCAGCAGCCGCAAACACAGCCGACGCGCCAGGCCCCGGTCACCCAGGCCACCCGTGAAACGGAGGTTGCCGCGCAGCCGAAGGCCGAGACAAAGCCGAAAGAAGCCGAAAAAGAGAAGGCGCAGCGCTGGATGGTGCAGTGCGGTTCGTTCAAAGGCACCGATCAGGCCGAGTCAGTTCGCGCTCAGCTGGCGTTTGAAGGGTTCGAAAGCCGCATCACCAGCGGCGGCGGCTGGAACCGCGTGGTGATTGGTCCTTACGCCAGTCGCGCCGCGGCCGACAGCGCACTGAAAGGCCTGCGCGGCTCCGGCCACGCAAATTGTATTCCTCTCGCCATCGGGGGTTGAAACCCCCGCCAACCCGCCCCATATCTGGTTGCATCTGTGCCCGGCGCGAGCTCGCCGGGCCCTATTCAATCGGTTATAAGGGGTCTGCCCGTGACAACAATAGTAAGTGTACGACGCAACGGCCAGGTAGTGATTGGCGGCGATGGCCAGGCTACCCTCGGCAATACCGTGATGAAAGGCAACGTCAAAAAAGTGCGTCGCCTCTACAATGATAAAGTGATCGCCGGCTTCGCCGGAGGCACGGCAGATGCCTTCACCCTGTTTGAACTTTTCGAACGCAAACTGGAAATGCACCAGGGTCATCTGGTCAAAGCGGCCGTTGAGCTGGCGAAAGACTGGCGTACAGATCGTATGCTGCGCAAGCTGGAAGCCCTGCTGGCGGTAGCAGATGAGAACGCCTCGCTGATCATCACCGGCAACGGTGACGTAATCCAGCCCGAGAATGACCTGATTGCTATTGGTTCCGGCGGGCCTTACGCCCAGGCGGCCGCCAGGGCGCTGCTGGAAAATACCGAGATCGGCGCGCGTGATATTGTGGAAAAGGCGCTGGGTATTGCAGGCGATATCTGCATCTATACCAACCACAACCTCACCATCGAAGCATTACCGTCTAAAGCGTAAGGACCCTATTTATGTCTGAAATGACCCCGCGCGAGATCGTCAGCGAACTCAACAGATTTATCATCGGTCAGGATGGCGCCAAGCGTGCCGTGGCTATCGCCCTGCGTAACCGCTGGCGTCGCATGCAGCTTAATGAAGAGCTGCGCCATGAAGTAACGCCGAAAAACATCCTGATGATTGGCCCGACCGGCGTCGGCAAAACCGAAATTGCCCGTCGCCTGGCCAAGCTGGCAAACGCACCGTTTATCAAAGTCGAAGCAACCAAGTTCACCGAAGTGGGCTATGTTGGTAAAGAAGTGGACTCTATCATTCGCGATCTGACCGACTCAGCGATCAAAATGGTCCGTTCACAGGCGATTGAGAAAAACCGCTACCGCGCCGAAGAGCTGGCGGAAGAGCGCATTCTTGACGTGCTGATCCCACCGGCTAAGAACAACTGGGGCCAGAACGAAGTGGCCGCCGAGCCGTCTGCCGCCCGTCAGTCGTTCCGTAAAAAGCTGCGCGAAGGCCAGCTGGATGATAAAGAGATCGAAATCGACCTGGCCGCCGCCTCGCCGGGCGTTGAGATCATGTCCCCGCCGGGCATGGAAGAGATGACCAGCCAGCTGCAGTCGATGTTCCAGAACCTTGGTGGCCAGAAGCAGAAAGCCCGCAAGCTGAAGATCAAAGAAGCGATGAAGCTGCTGATCGAAGAAGAAGCGGCGAAGCTGGTGAACCCGGAAGAGCTGAAGCAGAGCGCCATTGATGCGGTCGAGCAGCACGGCATCGTGTTTATCGATGAGATCGATAAAGTCTGTAAGCGCGGCGAATCCTCCGGCCCGGACGTTTCCCGTGAAGGCGTTCAGCGCGACCTGCTGCCGCTGGTGGAAGGCTGCACCGTGTCGACCAAACACGGCATGGTCAAAACCGACCATATCCTGTTTATCGCCTCCGGCGCGTTCCAGGTGGCCAGCCCGTCTGACCTGATTCCGGAACTGCAGGGCCGCCTGCCGATCCGCGTTGAGCTGCAGGCGCTGACCACTCACGACTTCGAGCGCATCCTCACCGAGCCAAGCGCCTCGATCACCGTGCAGTACAAAGCCCTGATGCAGACCGAAGGCGTGGAGATCAACTTCACCGCAGACGGCATCAGCAAGATTGCCGCCGCCGCGTGGCAGGTGAATGAAACCGCCGAGAATATCGGTGCGCGCCGCCTGCACACCGTGCTGGAACGCCTGGTCGAGGAGATCTCCTTCGAGGCCAGCGACAAGAGCGGTAGCACCATCACCATCGACGCCGATTACGTCAGTCAGCACCTTGACGAGCTGGTGGCCGACGAAGACCTCAGCCGCTTTATCCTGTAACCGCCCGCCGGTTGTTCCCGGGGAGGCAGCCGCCTCCCCGGTGAAAAGTGATGCTTTTGCCAACAGCCGCCATAAAGCGATATACTCTCTGTCCCGGCAGCAACCAGATGAACCCGCGATGAAATACGATACCTCCGAACTGTGCGACATCTACCATGAAGACGTAAATGTCGTTGAACCGCTTTTCTCAAACTTTGGTGGCCGCACCTCGTTTGGTGGGCAGATCATCACGGTGAAATGTTTCGAAGACAACGGTCTGCTCTACGATCTGCTGGAAGAGAACGGGCGTGGGCGCGTGCTGCTGGTTGACGGTGGCGGCTCGGTGCGGCGTGCGCTGGTCGATGCGGCGCTGGCGCAGCTGGCGGTGCAGAACGAGTGGGAAGGGATGGTAATTTACGGCTCGGTGCGTCAGGTCGACGACCTGGAAGAGCTGGACATTGGCATCCAGGCGATTGCAGCGATCCCCGCTGGCGCGGCCGGTGAAGGCATTGGTGAAAGCGACGTGCGCGTTAACTTTGGCGGCGTCACCTTCTTCTCGGGCGACCACCTGTATGCCGACAACACCGGCATCATCCTGTCAGAAGATCCCCTCGACATCGAATAAACAAAAACGGGTGCCACAGGCACCCGTTCTCTTTGCTGGCTATAGCGGGTGCAGCATTACACCTCTTCCATTTTTCCCAGCAGCGCACGCAGACGATCCTGCCATACGTGCTGTTCTTCTTTCAGCTGCTGGTTTTCACGCACCAGTGCATCGGTGTTGCCTGACGCCTGCTGAACCTGCTGGTTCAGATTACCGTTCTGCTCTTTAAGCTCTTCAATTTCCATCTGCAGCAGCGTGATGGTATCAATCGCCTGCTGCACTTTCGCTTCCAGTTTTTCGAATACTTCAAATGACATGTTTCTCTCTCTCCTAATCGCAGGGCGTTGATTATGCTAGCCGCAGGGACAAGGGATGAACCGGTATGCCGCGGATAACACTATTCATCCGATTGTAAGTAGAGCCGCCCGTCAAGTCCAGCGATGAACCCGTCAGGGGCGTAGTCTGTAACACTTTTCAGCCTTAACCTTAAAAAGGGATTAATCCCTGCTCTGCCCAGGGTTTTAAGGAGCGCATAGGATAGTTTACGCGCAATTTAGAAACTGACATGACGAACAACAGAGGTAGAAAGACGCGTAAACGCTCATTTTTATGACGCATCACACAAATTTTGATTTCGCTATTTCTCGTTTATGTTCGTTAACGATAAATTCACAACACACCAACACAGAGTGGTGCAGATAAAAACCAGCACTATTAAAGAACATTAAACCGTTAACTCGCCTTCAGGAATTCCAACATGAGTCATGCAACAAGTACGCTAAAGGGCCAGTGCATCGCCGAGTTTCTTGGCACGGCCACCATTATCTTCTTCGGTGCCGGTTGTGTGGCTGCCGCGAAAGTGGCCGGCGCCACTTTCGGCCTGTGGGAAATCAGCATTGTCTGGGGCCTGGCGGTGGCAATGGCCGTCTACCTGAGCGCAGGCATCTCCGGTGCCCACCTCAACCCGGCGGTCAGCGTAGCGCTGTGGCTGTTTGCCAACTTCGAAGGGCGCAAGGTGCTGCCTTACGCCCTGTCGCAGATCGCCGGGGCCTTCTGCTCCGCCGCGCTGGTGTATGGCCTGTACCACAATCTGTTCCTTGAGTACGAACAGACCCATCATATGGTGCGCGGCAGCGTCGAGAGTCTCGATCTGGCCGGCGTTTTCTCCACCTACCCGAACCCGCTGATTAGCGTCGGCCAGGCGTTCCTGGTTGAGCTGGTGATCACCGCGATTATGATGGCGCTGATCATGGCCCTCACCGACGACGGTAACGGCCTGCCGCGCGGCCCGATGGCCCCGCTGCTGATCGGTTTCCTGATCGCCATTATCGGTGCTGCGATGGGCCCGCTGACCGGTTTTGCCCTCAACCCGGCGCGTGATTTCGGACCAAAACTGTTCGCGTGGCTGGCCGGCTGGGGTAATGTGGCCTTTACCGGCGCGCGTGATATTCCCTATTTCCTGGTGCCGATCTTTGGCCCACTGATCGGTGCCAGCCTCGGTGCCTTTGGCTACCGTGCCCTGATCGGCAAAAACCTGCCCGGCAAGGTTGAGGCCGTTCAGCACAAACCGACCGCCGGCGCTGCACAACGCAAAGCGTAATCCTGCTAACCGCTTATATTCAGGAACCTGAAATGACCACAGAAAAAAAATACATCGTTGCGATCGACCAGGGCACCACCAGCTCCCGTGCGGTCGTACTGGATCACGACTCCAACATCGTTGCGGTATCACAGCGCGAATTCCAGCAGATCTATCCAAAAGCCGGCTGGGTTGAACACGACCCGATGGACATCTGGGCCTCACAGAGCTCAACGCTGGTCGAAGTGCTGGCGCACGCGGACATTAACGCCGACGAGATCGCCGCCATTGGTATCACCAACCAGCGTGAGACCACCATCGTCTGGGATAAAGAGACCGGCAAGCCGATCTACAACGCCATCGTCTGGCAGGATCCACGCACCGCAGACTACTGTGCGAAGCTGAAAAAAGAGGGGCTGGAGGAGTATATCCGCAGCACCACCGGCCTGGTGATTAACCCCTACTTCTCTGGCACCAAAGTTAAATGGATCCTCGACCACGTGGAAGGCTCGCGCGAGCGGGCACGCCGTGGCGAACTGCTGTTCGGTACCGTCGACTCCTGGCTGGTGTGGAAGATGACCCAGGGGCGGGTGCACATCACCGATTACACCAACGCCTCGCGTACCATGATGTTTAACATCCATACGCTGGAGTGGGATGCGCGCATGCTGGAGATCCTCGACATCCCGCGTGAAATGCTGCCGGAGGTGAAATCCTCTTCCGAGATTTACGGCCAGACCAACATCGGCGGTAAAGGCGGCACCCGTATTCCTATCGCCGGTATCGCCGGTGACCAGCAGGCCGCGCTGTACGGTCAGCTGTGCGTGCAGCCAGGAATGGCAAAAAACACCTACGGCACCGGCTGCTTTATGCTGATGAACACCGGTACCGAAGCCGTCGCCTCTACCCACGGCCTGCTGACCACCATCGCCTGTGGCCCGCGCGGTGAAGTGAACTATGCGCTGGAGGGTGCCGTCTTTATCGGCGGTGCGTCTATTCAGTGGCTGCGCGATGAAATGAAGCTGATCAGCGATTCGCAGGACTCCGAATACTTCGCCACCAAGGTCAAAGACACCAACGGCGTCTATATGGTGCCGGCCTTTACCGGCCTCGGTGCCCCGTACTGGGACCCGTATGCGCGCGGTGCCATCTTCGGCCTGACCCGCGGTGCGAATGCTAACCACATTATCCGCGCCACGCTGGAATCGATCGCCTATCAGACCCGTGACGTGCTGGAAGCGATGCAGAACGACGCCAACACCCGCCTGCAGTCGCTGCGCGTGGACGGCGGTGCGGTCGCCAACAACTTCCTGATGCAGTTCCAGTCGGACATCCTTGGTACCCGCGTGGAACGCCCGGAAGTGCGTGAAGTCACCGCGCTGGGTGCCGCTTATCTGGCGGGCCTGGCCGTGGGCTTCTGGAAAGACCTGGAAGAAGTGCGTGCCAAATCGGTTGTCGAACGTGAGTTCCGTCCGGGCATTGAAACCACCCAGCGTAACGTGCTGTACGCCGGCTGGAAGAAAGCCGTCTCCCGCGCGCAGGCGTGGGAAGAGGCTGACGATAAGTAATCCCCCCGCCCGTGGTCGCTGACCACGGGCACCTCCCTCCCCCCTCCTGTGATAAACTTCCCGCCTCATTACTTCCCCGAGGCACGTCATGAAACGAGAACTGGCAATTGAATTTTCCCGTGTAACTGAAGCGGCGGCACTGGCTGGCTACAAATGGCTGGGACGCGGTGACAAAAATGCCGCCGACGGCGCGGCAGTACATGCAATGCGTATTATGCTCAACAAGGTGGATATCGACGGTCAGATCGTGATTGGCGAAGGGGAGATTGACGAAGCACCGATGCTGTACATCGGCGAGAAAGTCGGCAGCGGCAGCGGCGACGCGGTGGATATCGCCGTCGATCCGATTGAAGGCACCCGCATGACCGCCCTCGGCCAGGCGAACGCGCTGGCGGTGCTGGCGGTGGGCGATAAAGGCACCTTCCTGCACGCGCCGGACATGTATATGGAGAAGCTGGCGGTCGGCCCCGGCGCGCGCGGCGCGATCGATCTGCGCCTGCCGCTGGAAGAGAACCTGCGGCGCGTGGCCGACGCGCTGGCGAAGCCGTTAAGCGAGCTGACCGTCACCCTGCTGGCCAAGCCGCGCCATGACGCGACGATCGCCCGCCTGCAGCAGCTGGGCGTGCGGGTGTTTACCTTCCCGGACGGTGACGTGGCCGCCTCGATCCTCACCTGCATGCCGGACAGCGAAGTCGATGTGATGTACGGTATCGGCGGCGCGCCTGAAGGGGTCGTCTCCGCGGCGGCGATCCGCGCGCTGGACGGCGATATGCAGGGCCGCCTGCTGGCTCGCCACGAGGTGAAAGGCGACACGCCGGAAAACCGTCGGCTGGGCGAGCAGGAGCTGAGCCGCTGCCGCGAGATGGGCATCGCCGCCGGCGAGGTACTGACTCTGGAAGAGATGGCGCGTAACGATAACGTTATCTTCTCCGCCACCGGCATCACCAGCGGCGACCTGCTGAAAGGCATCACCCGCAAAGGCAATATGGCGACCACCGAAACCCTGCTGATCCGCGGCAAGTCGCGCACCATTCGTCGTATCCAGTCGATTCACTATCTCGAATTAAAAGACGAAAACCTGCACCCGTTTATCCTGTAATACCAAAACGCCCCGCATTGCGGGGCGCTGTTTTTCAGCAGACCGGCGGCCCGCCCCCGACTGCGCCAGCAGCCAGCAGCCAGTCAATCGTCCCGGTTCACCGCGTCTCAGTCTGCGACGGGTTACACCGTTTCCGTCTGCGGCTCCGGTCGCTTCGACAGCGGCAGCCAGCAGAACAGGATCAGCAGCGCGGTGGCAAACATCAGCATCCCCAGGCTGAACTGGCCGGTCTGCGGCAGCAGCGCGGAGAGCCAGGCGGTCAGTCCCGATCCCAGATTCTGCAGGCCGCCGACCAGCGCCCCGGCGGTGCCCGCCATATAGGGCCACGGCTCCATCGCCCCGGAGGTGCCCAGCGGGAACAGCATGCCGGCGCCGAAGAAGAACAGCGACGCCGGGACGATCAGCGTCCACAGGTTCATCACTCCCAGCCAGCCGGGGATCCACATCAGCGCTCCGGCCAGCAGGCAGCTGTTGACCGCGTACCACATCACCGTGTTAAACGACTTACGGGTGCGCCCGGCAAACCACGCCCCGAAGAACGCGCCCGGCAGCGGCAGAATAAACAGCAGGCTGACCGCCAGGCTGCTCATCCCCAGCACCCCGCCCATCAGCACGCCGCTGCTGGCCTCATAGACGGTGATGCCGGCGGTGGCACCGATCAGGATCAGCAGATAACGCACAAAGTTGCCGTCCGCCAGCAGCGGCCGGTAGCGGGAGAGCAGCGGCAGCGACGCCTGGCCCGCCGGCCGGGTTTCCGGCAGAAAACGGGCCATCGCCGCGGTCACCGCCAGGCACAGCAGCAGCAGGAAGGCGAAGCAGGCCTGCCAGCCGAACAGATGGGTCAGCCCGGCACCAATCGTCGGCGCAATCAACGGGCTGAACAGGATGCCCATATTCAACAGGCTGTTGGCGTGGCGCAGCGCGCTGCCGGAGTAGAGATCGCGCGGCATGGTGCGCGCCATCACCCCGGCCACCCCGGTTCCCAGCCCCTGAATCGCCGCGCCCAGCACCAGGCCATCCAGGCCGCTGGCGAACAGCGCGATCAGCGATCCCGCAATAAAAATGCCCATACCGAACAGGATCACCGGCCGGCGGCCGATGCTGTCCGACAATGGCCCGTACAGCAGCTGCGAGGCACCGTAGGTAATCAGGTAAGCGGCCATCACCCGCTGCACCGCGCCGTCAGCGACGTGGAACGCCTGCGCAATCACCGGCATCGCCGGCACATAGATGGTTTGCGCCATCTGACCAACGGCCAGCAGCGCGATCAGCATCACCAGCAGATGCCCGTTCTCAATCTTTTTCATGGTTTCACATCAGTATAATAAGTGGCAAAAAATCCCCTGAGCAGAGGATGTGCCGGAAGCCTGCGGCCAGTTGGCGGAGAAAATATCAGGACTGGGTGACAAAGCGAGGGGGCAGCTCAAAACAGGTGATACCGCACTGTCACTAATTTAGCGCAGGGCTGTAAAACATTTTTTACGTCTGGTGAAATTCGTGCGCATACTTTGTTCATAAGAGCTTTACGCCCCGCCCGCGGTGGAAAAAACGTTTACCGCTGGTGAAGATAGCCGGAAAGGCTAAATGCCCTAACCACGCTAAGGAGTTTTTTTATGGCCGTTTGGCTCAATGCTCAGGTACAACAGGTAACCAACTGGACGGACAGCCTGTTCAGCCTGACCGTTACCGCACCGATTGACCCCTTCACCGCCGGCCAGTACGCCAAGCTGGCGCTGATGATCGACGGTGAACGGGTGGTACGTGCCTACTCCTATGTTAACGCGCCGCACAACCCGAACCTGGAGTTCTACCTGGTGACCGTGCCGGAAGGCAAGCTCAGCCCGCGGCTGCACGCCCTGCAACCGGGCGACGAAGTGTTGATCACCAGCGATGCCCAGGGCTTTTTTGTGATTGATGAAGTGCCCGAATGCGACACACTGTGGATGCTGGCCACCGGTACGGCGCTCGGCCCCTATCTCTCCATTCTTGAGGAGGGTAAAGGGCTGGAGCGCTTTAAAAACATCGTGCTGGTGCACGCGGCCCGCCACGCGCAGGATTTAAGCTACCTGCCGCAGATGCAACAGCTGCAGCAGCGCTTTAATGGCCAGCTGCAGATCCAGACCATCGTCAGCCGCGAAGAGAGCAGCGGTTCACTGACCGGCCGCATCCCGGCGCTGATCGCCGACGGCCAGCTGGAGGCGGCGGTCGGGCTGACCATTGATGCCGAACACAGCCACGTAATGCTGTGTGGTAACCCGCAGATGGTGCGCGACACCCAGCAGGTGCTGAAAGAGACCCGCGAGATGCGCAAACACCTGAAACGTAAACCCGGGCACATCACCAGCGAGCATTACTGGTAATCAGGCCGCACGGCGGGGCAGGAACACCACGTACTGCGCCATTTTACCAAAGCGGTTATCCCCCGCCGTGCCGCTAAAACCACCGAGTTCGACCAGCATACTGACCATAATCAAGGCCGGGATAAAATGGCCAACCACCCACTGCGCCTCGCCCGGCAGCATCGCCCAGTTCCCCGCCATCAGCATCCACGCCAGGATCAGCAGCAGCGCCCACTGGCCGCCCTTATTGCGATCGTGCAGACGTTTCACCAGCACCGCGCTGGTGGGCCACAGCAGTGCCACCACGCAGAAGGCCGCGGTCTGGTTGTCCAGCCAGCCATTGGAGGCAAGGGTAAACAGCAGGGTCAGCAGCAGCAGCCAGACGGTTTGCCAGATCCAGAAATCGCGCCGCCGCAGTCGGCCACGAAAAGAGAAACACCAGTGCTGTAAGGTCATTATTTTTTATTCCACACTCCGGGAGCCCTTTGACTTTTCAGGTCGATGTCCGTTTTAATCTTGAGCTGAGTTTACTGGTTAGGGCCGATAACATGAACAACGCGAGACGGGCAGGGATTGCCCTGCTGACCGCACTGACCTTTGCGACAGCGTATGCCGACACCGTTCCGCAGGATCGGGCAGCCCCTCTGCCGTCGGCACCCTATCTGCAGGCCGGCGCGCCGGTCTTTGATATGACTATCGGCCAGTTCCGCGAAAAGTATAATGCTGCCAACGTAACGTTACCGTTAGGTGAATATCGCGCCATTGACACGAATGATGATAAGAGCAATCTGACCCGCGCGGCCAGCAAGATTAATGAAAATCTTTATGCCTCCACCGCGCTGGAGCACGGCACCGGTAAAATCAAAACGTTGCAGATTACCTGGCTGCCGATCCCGGGGCCGGACCAGAAGGCAGCATATGATAAAGCGCTGGCCTATATGGCGGCGTTTGTGCGTTTCTTTGAACCGATGCTCAGCGCCGAACAGAGCCAGAAACGGGTAAGCACGCTGCTGAGCAAAGGAAAAGGCGTTCGCTACTACCAGCAGAGTGAAGGAGCGCTGCGCTACATTGTCGCCGATAACGGCGAAAAAGGGCTGACCTTCGCCGTCGAGCCGCTGAAACTGGCGCTGGCAACCCCTTGAATCGTTTCAGTCAAAGCATGACGAAAAGCAAAGCCTTTCGACTGTTTGATCTCTATACTGTCGGCAGACAACGCTGCCAGCCGGCAGCTTTCATACTCTCTAAGCGTGGAGGATACAATGCGACATCCATTAGTGATGGGTAACTGGAAATTAAACGGCAATAAAAACCTGGTCAACGAGCTGATCGCCGGCCTGCGTACCGAGCTGAGCGGCGTTGACGGTTGTGGCGTGGCGATTGCCCCGCCGACGATCTATCTGGATCAGGCGAAACATGCCATCTCCGGTAGCCATATCGCACTGGGCGCGCAGAACGTTGATGTGAACCTGTCAGGTGCCTTCACCGGTGAAGTCTCCGCTGACATGCTGAAAGACGTTGGCGCACAGTACATCATCATCGGCCACTCTGAGCGCCGCACCTACCACGCTGAGAGCGACGAGTTTATCGCGAAGAAATTCGCCGTGCTGAAAGCGGCGGGTCTGATCCCGGTGCTGTGCATCGGTGAAACCGAAGCGGAAAACGAAGCGGGTAAAACCGAAGAAGTCTGCGCACGTCAGATCGACGCGGTGCTGACCACCCAGGGTGCAGACGCCTTCAACGGCGTGGTGATCGCCTACGAACCTGTCTGGGCGATCGGTACCGGCAAGTCAGCAACCCCGGCCCAGGCCCAGGCGGTGCACAAGTTTATCCGTGACCACATCGCTAAGCAGGATGCAGCCGTGGCCGCTCAGGTGATCATTCAGTACGGCGGTTCTGTTAACGACAAGAACGCCGCCGAGCTGTTTGCTCAGCCGGACATCGACGGCGCGCTGGTTGGCGGCGCCTCGCTGAAGGCCGACGCCTTTGCCGCGATCGTCAAAGCAGCCGCCGCAGCGAAAAACGCCTAAGACTGCTCAGCCCTGCCCCTCCCGGGGCGGGGTGATTTAACCAAACCGCTCCACCAGCTGCTTCAGCCGCAGCGCACTCTCTGCATAGCCCACACGTGGCAGCGTCGTCACGCTGAGCACCAGCCCACTGCGCGGTGCCGGATTTTCCTGATACCACATCGACAGCGGCGACGGTGCCATGCCACAGCTCAGCGCTTCACGGGCAATCAGCGTATCACGGGTGCCCACTGGCAGATCGACCACCACGCTCAGCGCGGCCTGTGACAGCTGTGAAAAATGCGGTGCCAGCGCCTCCAGCATCAGCGCCAGCCGTTCGGCATACAGCCGTTTCATCCGCCGCAGGTGGCGCATAAAATGCCCCTCATGCAGAAATTCCGCCACGGCGCGATGCAGCACCGCTGACGACGCCGGCATCAACAGCGCGGCCACCTCGCCAAAGGTCGCCGCCAGCGCTTCCGGCACCACCAGATAACCCAGCCGCAGCGTCGGGCTGAGGTTCTTGCTGAAGGTGCCGACGTGCAGCACCCGTTCACTATCCAGCGCCGCCAGCGCGGGGGCGGCACGCCCCTGCAGCTGCAGTTCGCCCAGATAATCGTCCTCGATAATCCAGCCCTGCTGCCGGTGCGCCCAGTCCAGCAGCGCGCGGCGGCGGGCGGATGACAGCGTCATGCCCAGCGGCGCGTGCTGGCCTGGCGTCACCAGCGCCACACGAGCCTCGGGTGCCAGCCGCTCCCCTTCCCCGACGCAAATCCCCTGCTCATCGACCGGTACGGGCACCCCCTGCACGCCAGCCAGCGCCAGCGCCCGCCGTGCCAGCAGATAACCCGGATTCTCCAGCCACACCTGCTGCCCGGCCAGCCGCAGCCCCAGCACGATCAGCCCCAGCGCGCCGGCGTAGCCGTTGGTGATAACGATCTGCGCGGGCTGGCAGTGCATGCCGCGGGCGATCGCCAGATAGCTCGCCAGCTGCTGGCGCAGCGCCGGGCTGCCGCGCGGATCGGCGTAGCCCATCGGCTGGCTGGCCATCTGGCGGGCATGGCGGCTGATGATGCGTGACCAGACTTTGGCCGGAAAGGCGTCGCTGGCGGGTGCCCCCATCTGGAAGGTCAGCGGCGGTACGTCGAAGGCATGGACCATCTCCGCCAGCGGGGCGATCGCCTCGGCTGCCGGGGCCACCCGCGCAGGCAGCGACGGCACGCCGCTAACCCAGGTGCCAGCGGCCCCTCTGCTTACCAGCAGCTGGCCGTCCACCAGCCGGTCGTAGGCGGCACGCACCGTGCCACGCGCCACGCCGAGCTGCACCGCCAGGTCGCGGCAGGAGGGCAGCCGTGCGCCAGCCGCCAGTCGGCCGTCGGCAATCGCCTGCTGCATTTCGTTATGGATCTGTTCGGCCAGCGTCAGCCTGCCGCCACGCCGCAGCGTAATCCCCAGCGGCACGGCGTTCGATGGACCACTGTGGTTGTTATTTCCTGGCACTGTTATGGCTCCCCGTACCCGGTGAAAATAGCGCCCATGTCGGAAACGCTTTCCGACAGCCATCCCCTTTTACCGGAGCGAATTATGAGTGAACGCATTGATTTTTATACCTCGTCACCTGCAGGGATGAAAGCGCTGGCCGGCGTACACGACTACGTCAGCAGATGCAACCTGGATCCGAGCCTGGTGGAACTGGTTTATCTGCGCGTGTCTCAGATCAACGGCTGCGCGTACTGTATTGATATGCATACCAAAGCGTTACACAAAGGCGGCATGCCGTGGGACAAAATTGTGCTGACCCAGGTGTGGGCCGAAGCGGGCAACTGGTTCTCCACCGCCGAGCGGGCCGCGCTGGCCTGGGCGGAGTCGCTGACGCTGATTGCACAAACCAACGCGCCGGACGTCATCTTTACGCAAATGCAGGCCGAATTCAGTAACAAAGCGATCACAGACCTGACCGTCGCGATTGGTTTGATGAATGCCTATAACCGCCTGGCGATCAGCCACCGCAAGCTGCCGGACAGTGCACCGCGCGATTAAATTTCGACCACTCAACGACTTACCCATTTTTTACTGTGCCTTTGCCCTAACCCCTGCGGGTCATAACTGTGACCCGTATCAATGTTACTAATTTTCACCCCGCCATCATTCTCATTTTTCATCCTTAAACACTTTTTTAAATACCCTATAACAATGGTATATTTCTAACACCTTTGAACATTGATTAAACAAACAGCACAGCTGTGCGTAGATCTGTGAGCAACCCTGAAAGAACGAAGCAGTGCAACTGGTTCCCCAGAAACCGGATCTGTTTCAACCGCTTAATATGTTGAATTTATTCAGCATTTGGAGATGTCGATTCATGCGCAAGAAGGAAGTACTGGGGGCCGAACGTCAGAACGGTCCTGGCTTTTCCAAAAAAGCCTCAGCGGTCGATGAGAAAAGCGTCGACGTGTTACTGATCGGCGGTGGCGCGATGAGCGCGACCCTCGGAGCCTACCTGCAGGAGCTGGAGCCCAACTGGCGCATCAGCATGGTAGAGCGCCTGGATCGGGTGGCTGAAGAGAGTTCGAACGGCTGGAACAACGCCGGCACCGGGCACTCTGCGCTGATGGAACTGAACTACACGCCGGAGAAGACCGACGGCGCAATCGACATCACCAAAGCGGTAGAAATCAACGAAGCGTTCCAGATTTCACGTCAGTTCTGGGCGCACCAGGTGCAGCGCGGCGTGCTGCGTAACCCGCGCAGCTTTATCACCAGCGTGCCGCACGTCAGCTTTGTCTGGGGTGAGGAGAACGTGGCGTTTCTGAAAAAACGCTACGCCGCCCTGCAAAACAACAGCCTGTTCCGTGGGATGGACTACTCGGAAGATGCCGCAGAGATCCGCGAATGGATCCCGGTGGTGATGGAAGGCCGCGACCAGGGTCAGCGCGTTGCCGCCACCCGCATTCCGATCGGTACCGACGTTAACTTCGGTGAAATCACCCGCCAGCTGATCGCCTCGCTGCAGAAGAGCCCGAACTTTGAGCTGCAGAGCCGCCACGAAGTGCGGGCGATTAAACGCAACGCCGACGGCAGCTGGAACGTCACGCTGGCCGACCTGAACAACGGCAACCGTGAGTCGGTGACCCGCGCGAACAAGGTGTTTATCGGTGCGGGCGGCGCGGCGCTGACCCTGCTACAGCACTCCGGCATTCCGGAAGCGAAAAAATTTGCCGGTTTCCCGGTGGGCGGCGAGTTCCTCGTCACCGACAACCCGGAGGTGGTGAAGCGCCACCAGGCCAAGGTGTACGGTAAAGCCTCGGTTGGCGCGCCGCCGATGTCGGTGCCGCACCTCGACACCCGCACGCTGGACGGCAAACAGGTGCTGCTGTTCGGGCCGTTCGCCACCTTCTCTACCAAGTTCCTGAAGCAGGGGTCGCTGTGGGACATGTTTGGCTCGGTAACCCCGTCTAACGTGCTGCCAATGATACGCGTGGGGCTGGACAACTTTGACCTGGTGAAATACCTGGTCGGCCAGGTGATGCTCAGCGAAGACGACCGCCACAAGGCGCTGTGCGAATACTTCCCGGAAGCGAAGAAAGAGGACTGGCGTCTGGTAAAAGCCGGGCAGCGCGTGCAGATCATTCAGCAGGATCCGCACAAAGGCGGCGTGCTGAAGCTGGGCACCGAAGTGGTGACCTCAGAAGACGGCAGCATGTCTGCCCTGCTGGGTGCGTCACCAGGGGCCTCCACCGCAGCACCGATTATGCTGGAGCTGATGGGTCGGGTATTTAAAGAAGAGATGGCCAGCCCGGCCTGGCAGAGCGCGCTGAAAACCATTATCCCGTCCTGGGGCCAGAAGCTGAACGGCAACGTGGCGGCAACGGAGAAAGTGCTGGCCGATACCAGCCAGATCCTGCAGCTGGACTACGCGCCGCTGAGCGCGGCGAACGACGAGAACTCAGCAGCGGCGGCGGTTGTAGGTAAATAATCTCCGGGCGCAGCGCAAAGACACAAAATGCGTCGTCTGTTGTAACACTGTGCACGGCTCAGGGAGCCTGTACCCTCTGCAAGGGTGAAAAAGGCGTCGTCTGTTGTAACACTGTGCTCGGCTCAGGGAGCCTGTACACTCCGCAAAGACGCAAAAAGCGTCATCCCTGACAGCTCAGCGCGGGCCATCCGTGGCCCGCGATGCTTTGCTCCGTGTACAGGCTCCCATCGCTTCATATTGCTGAGTTGCCTGAAGGAAGAGCAGCCTGTCCGCGTTCCGGATATACCCGATACGCCGGGCACGCGAACCGGCAGCGACCCGCACGTAAAGCGATTACAGCCGTCAGGCCAGCCTTAGCGCATCCACCAGCATCCACAGAGTGGTCGCCAGCAGCGAGAACGCCATCAGGCCGTTAAACAGCTGCAGCTTCCACGCCACCTGCAGGTGCCTGCCCAGCCGATCGCCCAGCGCGGCCCAGATCAGAATGCAGGGCAGGTTGAGCAGCATAAAGCTGAGCATCACCGTCAGAATGGTGCTGTTGACGGTGTACATCAGCGCGACGTTGGTCGCCATCAGCCACGCCTTAGGATTCACCGCCTGAAACAGCGCCCCGCCGATCGCCGTCATCGGCCGCGCCTTCTCGCGCAGTTCCGGCGCGCCGGAGCGGAAGATTTTCCACGTCAGCCACAGCAGATAGCCGCAGCCCAGCAGGGTCAGCGGCAGGCGAATCGCCCCCATCCAGCTCAGCAGCACTTCTAACAGCAGGCCGGCAAATACCGTCTGCAACGCGCAGCCGATCAGAATACCACTGACCATCGGCAGCGTGCGCTTCAGCCCGAAATTCACCCCGGAGGTGGCGAGCAGCAAATTGTTGGGGCCTGGCGTGATCGACATCACGGTGACATAGCTGAAAAAAGAGGGGTCAAGCATGGGTGCGCTCCTGCGGTCTGAGAATGGACTTAGTGTAATCAGCGCCGACAGATGGTAACAGATGCAGAAAATGAGTATTGTTATGGGTACAAACAGGCCTGTCAGAACATTGTACCCATCATTCGTGGAGAGCACTGTGTCCATCAACGATCCCCAGACCACCCGCTACCACCAGCTGGCAGAAACGCTGGCCGCCGCGATTCACCAGGGCACCTTTACGCCCGGCAGCCGCCTGCCCGCCATTCGTCGCTGCGCCGCCAGCCATCAGGTCAGCGTCAACACCGTGCTGACCGCCTACGGCATGCTGGAAGATCGCGGGCTGATCGAAGCCCGCCCGCAGTCCGGCTACTACGTGCGCGACGCGCTGCCCTCGCTGACCCGCCAGGCGCAGCCGCGCAGCCACGTGCGCTCGCCGAGCAGTGAAAAGCTGGATCTGATCGACACGGTGTTTGCCGCGCAAAACCATGCGGAGTTCACCAATATCTCGCTGGCCTGTCCGCAGAACAGTGACTTCTTCCCGACGGCAAAGCTCAGCGGCATCATGCGCACCCTGCTGAAGCACGAGCCGGACCTGATCGCCCGCTACGCCCTGCCCCCCGGCAGCCTGCGGCTGCGGCGGGAGATCGCCCGCCGCTCGCTGGACCTCGGCATCCACGTCAGCAGCGAGGAGGTCACCCTGACCCATGGCTGCATGGAGGCGCTGCAGCTGGCGCTGCGGGCGGTCACCCGCCCCGGCGACTGCGTCGGGGTCGAGACGCCGACCTATTTCTATCTGTTCCCGCTGCTGGCCAGCCTTGGCCTGAAGGTGCTGGAGATCCCGACCGACCCGCAGTACGGGCTGTCGCTGGACGCGCTGGAGCTGGTCCTGCAGGAGCAGCGCATTCAGGCGCTGATTGCCATGCCCAACGTGCAGAACCCGCTGGGCAGCAGCATGACGCTGGAAGCGAAGAAACGGCTGGCGCGACTGGTCAATCACTATCAGGTGCCGCTGCTGGAAGATGGCCTGTACGCCGAGCTGCAGTTCTGCTGGCCGCTGTCGCCGGCGGTAAAGGCGTTTGACGAGCATGGCTGGGTGCTGTACTGCGCCAGCTTTACCAAAACCGTGGCGCCGGATTATCGCGTCGGCTGGATCGCCGCCGGCCGCTTCAGCGACGCGCTGGCGCGGCTGAAGGCGGTGTCGTCGATGTCGGAATCGCGGCTGCTGTCAGAAACCCTCGGCCACTTCCTGGAGTCCGGCGGCTATGACCACCACCTGCGCTCGCTGCGCCGCCGCTACGCCGCGCAGCTGGAGGAGGCACGCGGCATTATCGCCCGCCACTTCCCGCAGGGCACCCGCGCTACCCGGCCGAGCGGCGGCTTCGTGTTCTGGGTGGAGCTGCCCGGCGGGGTGGACTGCGTGGCGCTGTTCCACCGCCTGCTGCAGGAAAAAATTTGCCTGACCCCCGGTGCGCTGTATACCCTCGGTGAGCGCTGCAATAACGCGCTGCGGCTCTCCTGCTGCTACCCGTTTGACCAGCGTTACACCTGGGCGCTGCAGCGCACCGGTGCGCTGGCGTGCGAAATGAGCGGCATCGCCGCCGGCGTAGGCTGACGCCTTTCTCTGAGATCAAGGAGCTGTACCGATGAATTCTGCCTGGCTGCGCGCCACCCCCACCCACGGTGACAACGCCATTCCACTGTTCTGCATTCCCCACGCCGGCGGTAACGCCTCGCTCTATCATCCGTGGCGGGCGCTGCTGCCCGCCGGCATTCGCCTGGTGCAGGTCTGCCTGCCCGGCAGGCTGGAGCGCTTTCGCCACCCGATGCCGGACAGCTTCGACGCGCTGACGCAGCAGCTGGCCGACGCCATGCTGCCGGCGATCGGCGCGCGCTGGGCGATTTTTGGCCACAGCATGGGGGCTACGCTGGCGCATGAGGTGGTACTGGAGCTGTGCCGGCGCGGCGCCAGCGAACCGCAGCTGCTGGCCGTTTCCGGCCGCGGAGCAGCGCAGTTTCACCGGCCGGGGCAGGTGCATCTGCAGGACGATGACGCGCTGTGCGCCGAGCTGATCAGGCTGGACAGCAATAACGCCCAGGTGCTGGCGCAGGCCGAGCTGCGCGAGGTGATCCTGCCCGCCATCCGCGCCGACTACCGGCTGATCGAAACCTACCCGGCACGGCCACAGGGCGTGCTGCACTGCCCGCTGGCCACCTTCAACGGCGACAGCGACCCGGAAGTGGACGACGCGTCGATCGCCGGCTGGCGGCAGTGGAGCCACGGCCCGTTCCACCGCTACGCCTGGCCGGGCGGGCACTTCTATCTGCATCAGCAGCGGGCGGCGATCGTTGAGGCGATCGGTAGCCTGCTACTGCACGATTAAGGCGTGCCGTTGCGGCCCCACAGCGGGCACTTCTGCCAGCATCAGCACCGCGCGGCGATCGCAGAGCCCCCTGGCAGCCCGCGACTCATCGCCTGACGGAACCGGCTCTAAGGTGTGCCGTTGCGGCCCCACAGGGTGTAACCGGGGCGAGCCGTCAGCCGCTCATAATAGGCGCGCACCGCCGGTAGCTCCGCGTGCTCCATCGGCGTTTCGTACCAGCGGTTTACCGACAGGCCGATCGGGATATCGGCCAGTGAGAAGGCGTCGCCGGCGACAAACGCGTTGGTTTTCTCCAGCTGCTGGTTAAGGATACCCATGGTCCAGGTCCAGCCCTTACAGGCGGCCGCCAGCAGCTGCGCATCCTGATGCGCGGGAGAGTTGCGCACCAGCGACATAAAGGCGTAGCGCCAGGCGGTGTTCAGCTCGGTGGCCTGCCAGTCGATCCACTGGTCAACGCGCGCCCGCGCCTGCGGGCTGGCCGGGTAGAGCCATTCGCCGCCGCAGGCATTGGCCAGATAACGGATAATGGTGTTCGACTCCCACAGGGTGAAATCGCCGTCCTGCACCACCGGGATCTGCGCGTTCGGGTTCAGCGCCAGGAATGCGGGCTCCTTCGGCGAGCGGAAGCCATCGCCCCACTCTTCCCGTTCAAAACCGATCTGCAGCTCTTCACACAGCCACAGCACTTTTCGTACATTGATCGATGACGCTCTTCCCAGTATTTTCAGCATTAAATCATCACCTTTCATCAGATATGCATTATTAATAGTCATTATCTCCGGCACTGACAACCGTTGTTTACTTCGCCTGTACAGTCGGGCGTGGCACACTGAAGCAAACTCCTCACTCACAGGACCCGTTATGACGCAGTTACGCCCTTTTAAACAGGTTGACGTCTTTACCTCCACCCCCTGCAATGGCAATCCGCTGGCGGTGGTTATTGATGCCGTCGGCCTGAGCGATGCGCAAATGCAGGCGTTCGCCCGCTGGACTAACCTGTCGGAAACCACCTTTGTGCTGCCCGCCAGCGATGCGGCCGCCGACTACCGGGTGCGCATTTTTACTCCGGATATGGAGCTGCCGTTTGCCGGACACCCGACGCTGGGAACCGCCCACGCCCTGCTGGAGAACGGCGTTACGCCGCATACCCCCGGCCAGATCGTGCAGCAGTGTGAGATTGGCCTGGTGACGGTAAAAATTGCCGACGACGGTGCGCTGGCCTTTGCCGCCCCGGACGCGATTCTGACGCCGTTCAGCGACGCACCGATCGGCAGCGCGCTGAACAGCGACGCGCTGGAAGAGCAGCTGCCGGTAATGGTGGCGGATATGGGCATCCGCTGGCTGCTGGTGCCGATGGCGTCCAGTGATGCGGTGCTGTCGATTAAACCGGATGCGGTGGAGTTTGCCCGGCTGGTGAAAAAAGCGCGGGTGAATGGCGTGATGCCCTTTGCACCGCTGAAAGGCGAGAGCAACTGCTGGGAGGTGCGGGCGCTGCTGATTGAGCAGGGCTCGCTGACGGAAGACCCGGTCACCGGCAGCGCCAACGCCTGCCTGGCGCGCTACTTCCAGGCACGCGGCGTGGAGCTGGATTACCAGGTCCATCAGGGAACGGCGATGCAGCGAGCCGGGCGTCTGAACGTCAGCTACCGCGCTGATGGCATCTGGATCGGCGGCCAGACGGTCACGCTGATCGACGGCAGCGCGCGCCTCTGACACCGCTGCCCGGCGTTTTTGCCCGTCCCCGGATGGGCAGTATTCTGCTGTGCCCCGCTGCCCGGCGGCACTTACAGGAACATGCCGCCGGAAGCCTCGATGCGCTGACCGTTGACCCAGCGGCACTGCTCGCTGAACAGCGCGACCACCGCATGGCCGATATCATCCGGCTGCCCGGCCCGCCCCAGCGCGGTCTGGGCGGCGACAAAGGCGTTCAGCGCCGCATCATCACGCACCCGGCCCCCGCCGAAATCGGTCTCGATCGCCCCCGGTGCCAGCACGTTAACGGTAATGCCGCGCGCGCCCAGCTCCTTCGCCTGATAGCGGGTCAGCACCTCAATCGCCCCTTTTACCGCCGCATAGGCCCCCGCTCCCGGCAGGGTAAAACGCGCCAGCCCGCTGGAAACGTTAACGATGCGTCCGCCGTCCGCCAGCAGCGGCAGCAGCTTCTGGGTCAGGAAGAACGGCCCCTTAAAATGCACCGCCACCAGCTGGTCAAACTGCGCTTCACTGGTTTCCATAAACGGCTGATGCAGGCCGGTGCCGGCGTTGTTTAATAAATAGTCGAAACTGTCGCGTTGCCAAATCAGCGCCAGCTGTTCTTTCACCGCCGCCGCAAAATCATCAAAGCGGCTGCTGTCGGCAACATCCAGCTGCAGCGCCAGCCCGCGCGCTCCCAGCGCCTCAATCTGCCGTACCGCCGCCTGCGCCTGCTGCTGCTGGCTGTGATAGGTCAGGATGACGTCGATGCCTTTTTCAGCCAGTTTTAACGCTGCATTCAGGCCTAAACCGCGGCTGCCGCCGGTAATCAGGGCAATTTTTTCAGACATTTTCTCTCTCCGGGCGTGGGTTGTGGACAAAAAGAAGGTTATTACGTGTCAGACGATCTATAAATAAGGGTAAATACGATTCACTGTTTCATTTGCAACAACAAAAGGCGCAGGCGATGGATAAAATTCAGGCAATGCGGCTGTTCGTGCGGGTGGCTGAAATGCAGAGTTTCACCCGCGCCGCCGAGAGCTGCGGCCTGCCGAAAGGCAGCCTCTCGCGGCAGATCCAGGCGCTGGAGAACCATCTCGGCTCGCGCCTGCTGCACCGCACCACCCGCCGCGTGCAGCTGACCCAGGATGGCATGGTTTACTTTGAGCGCTGCCGCGACGTGCTGGCCACGCTGGAGGAGATGGACTCGCTGTTTCAGCACGACCCGGCCACGCTCAGCGGCCGGATTCGGGTAGATATGCCGGTCAGCCTCGCCAGCCAGTACCTGATGCCGCTGCTGCCGGACTTTATGCGCAACTATCCCGGCATTGAACTGGATCTGAGCAGCAGCGACCGGCGGGTGGACGTGGTGCGCGAAGGGTTTGACTGCGTGGTGCGTGTCGGCATGCTGGAGGACTCCGGGCTGATCGCCCGCCCGCTGGGTACGCTGACCCAGATTAACTGCGCCAGCCCGGACTATCTGGCGCGTTTTGGCACGCCGACCACGCTGGAGTCGCTGTCGCTGCACGCGATGGTGCACTACAGCCAGCAGCCCGGCCTGCAGCCGGAAGGTTTTGAGTACTACGACGGCAAGTTTACCCAGCTGATTAAAACCGGCGGGGTGATCACCGTGAACAGCACCGAAACCTATCGCGCCGCCTGCATCGCCGGGCTGGGGATTATTCAGGTGCCGAAGGTCGGGGTACAGAGCGCGCTGCAGGAGAAGAAGCTGGTGGAGGTACTGCCGCTGTTCCGGGCGCGGCCGATGCCGGTTTCCCTGCTCTGGCCGCACCGCCGCAATCTGGCGAAACGTGTCCACGTGTTTATCGAGTGGTTAAGCCTCGCTCTGAAACGTTACGTCACCTGACCGACAGACTATAATTTCATGTTATCGGTAAATTTCAAGGATATGACCCATGACGGACAGTCAACAACGCGCGCCTCAGCGTCCGGCCAAAGCGGAAAAACCGCTGATCAACATTAAAACCGGCAATCGCACGGTGGATAAGTCCATCACCCGGGTTTCCCGGCTGGTCAGCTGGTTTCAGGCTATTCCGGCGGTGGCCCACTTTCTCCGCGCCGGCGAGCGCTTTAATGACCGCCTCGGCAGCCAGTTTGGTGCTGCCATCACCTACTTTTCGTTCCTGTCGCTGATTCCGATCCTGATGGTGTCTTTTGCCGCCGTCGGCTTTGTGCTGGCCTCCAACCCCGATCTGCTGACCGGGCTGATCGCGAAGATGGTCGGCAGCATCAGCGACCCGGCGCTGGCCGCCACCCTGAAAAGTACGGTGAATACCGCGGTGCAGCAGCGCACCACGGTCGGCCTGACCGGGCTGCTGGTGGCGCTCTACTCGGGGATCAGCTGGATGGGCAACCTGCGTGAAGCCATTCGCGCGCAGTCGCGCGACGTCTGGGAGCGCACGCCACAGGATCAGGAGAAAATCTGGTTTAAATACAGCCGCGATTTTATCTCGCTGACCGGGCTGGTGCTGGCGCTGATTATCACCCTGTCGCTGACCTCGGTCGCCGGCGCGGCGCAGGCGGCGATTGTGCGGGCGCTCGGGCTGGAGGGAATTGAATGGCTGCGCCCGGCGATGACCGTTATCGCGCTGTCGATTTCGATCTTCGCCAACTACCTGCTGTTCCTGTGGATCTTCTGGATCCTGCCCCGTCACAAGCCGCGCAAAAAAGCGCTGCTGCGCGGCACCCTGCTGGCGGCGATCGGCTTCGAGGTGATTAAGTTTATTATGACCCTGACGCTGCCCAAGCTGGCCTCGTCGCCTTCCGGTGCCGCCTTCGGCTCGGTGCTCGGTCTGATGGCGTTTTTCTACTTCTTTGCGCGCCTGACCCTGTTCTGCGCCGCCTGGATCGCCACCGCGCGCTACAAAGACGATCCGCTACCGGAGGAAAAAGCGGCACGTTAAGCGCCGGGCAGCGCGCGATCGTTCAACGCGCTGCCTGCGGTTCAGATACCAGAGGTTCAGATGTCAGGGGTTCAGGTGCCAGGGCTTCAGGTGCCAGGGCTTCAGGTGCCAGGGCTTCAGATGCCAGAGGTTCAGATGCCAGGGCTTCAGACGCCTGATGTTCAGCAGCAGGAAGGATCGATGCCTGAGGCTCGGACGTCCGGGGGTTGGGCAGCGGAACGTTCGATGTATGAGGGTTAACCCGGCTCAACAGCGCACAGCTGTGATCCTGCAGCTCCTCGGCATGGCCGCGGTTGAGCAGCAGCCAGTTGCGTTTCAGCACCATCAGCACGCGTTTGCCGCCGCCCAGCGAAGCGACGGCAATACCGTAGCTGCCCATATCCTCACGCGCGCCGGGCAGCTCGCGGGCCAGTATAATAAACGGGCTGGTGCGTTTGAACTCGTCGCGGGTGAGGATCCGCAACTGGTAGTCGTGCCCGACCAGCTGGTGAGTTTGCCACTGATTGCTGAGCTGGCCGCTCAGGCTGTCGAGCCGCTGGCGGACGTCCGCCCGCAGGCAGGAGATATGAATATGCAGCTGATTCTGGCTGCGTCCCCAGCGCGAGTTGATCGCGAGCGCATAGACGCTCTCGTCAATCGGCGCGCCGCGGCGCTCCTCCATAAAATGCCGCGCGCGCCAGGCTTCGGCAAAGTAGTTGGCGGTGGCAGGATTGAGCAGTTTCTGGCTCTCAATGCCGCTGACTTTTGCCACCGGCAGCAGCAGGAACTGCAGCGGGCCGTTGCGGTCCTTCAGCACCACGTAGTCATCCGGCAAATTAACCAGCCGACAGGGCGCGGGCTGGTTGTTCAGCCGCTGGCCGGGCACGCACTGCTGGCTGACAATCTGCCACAGCGCAACCGCATTGCGTTGAAAATTAAACGCAACAATGCCGCTCGCGGCGGCGATCGCCACCACCACAGCCGCCACGCCCGCCGCCACCCACTTCGTTCCCTGCATCAGCCTCTGCCCCAGTCCGCACGATGCCTGTAATGTAGTTCAGGCCTGCCCGAAGATCATGCGAAATCATCACGCAGGTGAACATTTTTCGGCACTTTTCGTCACCTGCAATGACTTAACGCAAATTAACCGGTGGCGGCATAAAAAAAGGCTGACGGGGTCACCGTCAGCCTTTTTTATCGCCTGCGCAAACTTAGCGCTTCATCACCTGATCGTAGGTGCCGCCTTCGGCGAAGTGGGTTTTCTGTGCGGCGGTCCAGCCGCCAAATTTGCCGTCGATGGTGAACAGGTTCACCGGCGCGAAGGTGCTGGCGAACTGCTTCGCTACCGCCGGATCGCGAGGACGATAGAAGTTCTTCGCCGCGATCTCCTGGCCTTCCGGCGAGTAGAGATACTTCAGGTAGGCATCGGCCACCTGACGGGTATCGCGCTCGTCCACCACTTTATCCACCACCGAGACGGTCGGTTCAGCCAGGATCGACTCGCTCGGCGTGACGATTTCAAACTTATCGGCACCCAGCTTGTTTACCGCCAGGTAGGCTTCGTTTTCCCACGCCAGCAGCACGTCACCGATACCGCGCTCAACGAAGGTATTAGTCGCGCCGCGCGCGCCGGAGTCCTGTACTTCGACGTTCTTAAACAGCGCCTTCACGTACTCCTGCGCCTTCGCCTGGTCGCCTTTGTTCTGATCCAGCGCCCAGCCCCAGGCCGCCAGATAGTTCCAGCGCGCGCCGCCGGAAGTTTTCGGGTTTGGCGTAATCACCGACACGCCCGGCTTGATCAGATCCGGCCAGTCGTGGATCTGTTTCGGGTTGCCTTTGCGTACCAGGAACACGATGGTCGAGGTATAAGGCGCGGAGTTATCCGGCAGGCGTTTAATCCAGTTTTTATCAATGCGGCCGCGCTCGGCAATCGCGTCCACGTCAGAGGCCAGCGCCAGGGTTACCACATCGGCCTTAATGCCGTTGATCACCGAGGTGGCCTGTTTGCCGGATCCGCCGTGTGACTGGCGAATCACCACGTTATCGCCGGTTTCCTGTTTGTAGTGTGCGCTGAACGCTTTGTTATACTGCTCATACAGCTCACGCGTCGGATCGTAAGAGACGTTCAGCAGCTGAACATCCTTCGCCAGCACGCTGGTTGAGGCCAGTAACAGGGTAAATCCCACACTCCACTTATTCATCGCACACACTCCCCAAGGTTTTGTTGAGTGAAGCGTGACATAAAGTAACCAACGATTTAAAGAATTAAAAAACAGCTTTAATAACCATATGGAATATAGCTTTGCATAAAAAAGGCGCTGACCCGCAGCGCCTTGATTTTGCTTAGTAAAGACGTTTCGCCGTTTCCAGCCAGTCGCCCTTAAATGGACGCTTCATATTTTCAATCGCGTCAATGATGTCGTGATGCACCATTTTTTCATTCTGGATACCGACGCAGCGGCCGCCGTAGCCCTGCAGCAGCAGTTCGATCGAGTAGGCACCCATGCGTGAAGCCAGGATACGGTCGTAAGCCACCGGCGCACCGCCGCGCTGAATATGGCCCAGCACCGTGGCGCGCGTTTCACGTTTGGTTTCAGATTCGATATATTTCGCCAGCTCGTCGACGTCGCAGATGTGCTCGGTAATCGCCACAATCGCGTGCTTTTTGCCTTTGGCGATGCCGGCTTTGATCTCATCCACCAGCTCTTCACGGGTGTAAGGCGCTTCCGGCAGGACGATAAACTCGCAGCCGCCGGCGATCGCCGCCGCCAGCGTCAGGTCGCCGCAGTAACGCCCCATCACTTCGACAATCGAAATACGCTGATGTGAAGAGGAGGTGTCGCGCAGGCGGTCAATGGCTTCCACCACCGTTTCCAGTGCGGTGAAATAGCCGATGGTGTAGTCGGTACCGGCTACGTCATTATCGATGGTACCCGGCAGACCGATGCACGGGAAGCCCATCTCGGTCAGGCGCTTGGCACCCATGTAGGAACCATCACCGCCGATCACCACCAGCGCATCAATGCCGCGTTTTTTCATGTTCTCAATCGCAACCGTACGCACCTCATCCTCGCGGAACGCCGGGAAACGGGCAGAGCCGAGGAAGGTGCCGCCGCGGTTGATCATGTCTGAAACGCTGTAGCGGTCGAGGTTGATCATGCGATCTTCGTACAGGCCCAGATAGCCATCATAAATACCACAGACTTCCAGTCCTTCACTCAATGCGGCGCGCACAACGCCACGGATCGCAGCGTTCATACCTGGGGCGTCACCGCCACTTGTCAGTACACCGATTTTTTTGATCATGACAACCTCTGAACTTGTTGATACCAATGATGAATTCTGAACGCCGGAGCGGAACAACCCACGCGACCGAGTAAGCAGAGTCTGATAAGTGCAATAGTATATCAAACACTGTGAGCTGAATTGATTCAGGTCACAGCCTAAATGGCTATTTTTTTTGCGGTAAGTCACGTTTCTTACAGCATCCGGACAGATAAACCACGTTTACTCGCCACAACCGGAAAAATTTCCCTGACGGCCTTCCGGCACCACCGAGCAGGGATCGAGATGAATAATCACGTCCGACCCCGGAAAACGCCGGAGCAGCGCCTGTTCCAGCTGGTCGGCAATATGGTGCGCCTGCAGCAGGGGCAGGTGGTCATCCATTTCCAGATGCAGCTGAATAAAACGTGTCGGCCCGGACTGGCGGGTACGCAGATCGTGCGCGCCCCGCACCCCCGGCCAGCCGGCGACGATCGCCAGCATCGCCTGATGCTCGGTTTCCGGCAACGCGCGATCCAGCAGCGCCTGCACCGCTTCATAGCCCATCCGCAGTGCACTGTAGAGGATCCAGACGCCAATCCCCAGCGCAAACAGCGCATCTGCGCGGTGGAAGCCGTACCAGCTCAGCGCCAGAGAGAGCAAAATGGCCCCGTTCATCACCACGTCGGACTGATAGTGCAGCATGTCGGCACGGATCGCCTGACTGTGGGTATGACGCACCACCCAGCGCTGGAAGGTCACCAGTAATAGCGTAGAAAACAGCGCGATCAGGGTCACGATGATGCCCACCTGCGGCGAGGTCATCGGTTCCGGGGTCACCAGGTGCTGGAAGCCGGTCAGGAACAGGAACAGCGCCGATCCGGAAATAAACATGCTCTGCGCCAGCGCCGCAAGGGACTCGGCCTTACCATGGCCAAAGGTGTGCTCGGCATCGGCGGGCTGCAGCGAATAGCGCACCACCAGCAGGTTGGTCAGCGAGGCGGCAATGTCGACCAGCGAGTCCACCAGCGCCGCCAGCACGCTGACCGACCCGGTATGCCACCAGGCAAAGATTTTGATAATCAGCAACAGTGAAGCCAGTACCGTCGCCGCAAGGGCCGCCGCGTTTACCAGCCGGGCATAGCGTTGATTCATGGCGCACGCTCTCAGAGAATGTGCACTCAGTATATCGGGTTTTGCGCAAAAAAAGCCCGGTTGTGGTGGCCGGTTGGCGATCAAAATGCGGTCGATGGGCCGCTACGGCCGGGAGACAGGGACAAATTTTTGCCAAAAAAAACCCCCTCATCATGAGGGGGAAGACAGGGATGTGTCTATGGCAAGGAAAACAGGGATACTCTGGTACAGGGACTACGTTACTGATGACTCGCTACTGATAACTTACGGGTTACTCCCGGTACTGCTTGCCGCCTGCAGCGGTGAGGAGACCTGCATATTCGTCAGCCGGCGCAATTCTTCAAGGCGCTGCTGGTGTCGTTTCTCTAAAACAGCCTGCTGCTGGGGCGTTAACAGGTGGTACATCTGGTTGCGTATGCGAGCCATCTCGACCTGCCGCGACACTTCCGCCTGCGCTATTTTTTCCGCCTGAGCCTGGTAGGCTGCCTGATCAAATTTTTCTGCAATAATCAATTCATGCATCTGTTCTAAATCGTTAATACTTATGGGAGAACGATCGTGACGTACCTGCTGCATCAGATCGCGCAACTGTTGCCGCTGTTGTTCAGTCAGGTTGATGCCATCAAACATATGGCTTTGCGGAACCTGCTGCAGCGTGCGGTTTGCGCCATCGTTCTGATGCATCTCGTCAGTCGTCGTCACGGCTGCTGCAAAGGCGTTGGAGAGTGTTAATATCAACGCCGGCACCGCAACGACGGCAGTAACATTGCGCATCGTGTACTCCCAGTTTTGTTGCGTATTTCGATTCAACGAGAGCCAGTTTAAAGTGCCCGCTGCAAACATGCGTCAGGGGGTGTAAAACTACGTAAAGTCAGTGATTAGGCGCGTTCGTTCACGGTATTTTGCCTGCGGAGGGCAATAAAAAATGAATAAAATCCTGTTGGTTGACGATGACCGCGAATTGACTTCGCTACTGAAAGAATTGCTGGAAATGGAAGGCTTCGACGTGCTGGTTGCCGGCGACGGCGAACAGGCACTGGCGATACTGGACAGCACGGTTGACCTGTTACTTCTGGACGTAATGATGCCGAAGAAAAACGGCATTGATACCCTGAAAGAGTTGCGTCAGCAGCATCAGACCCCGGTGATTATGCTCACCGCCCGCGGCAGCGAACTGGACCGCGTACTCGGCCTCGAGCTGGGTGCCGACGACTATCTGCCAAAACCCTTTAACGACCGTGAACTGGTGGCGCGCATCCGCGCGATCCTGCGCCGGTCAAACTGGAGCGAGCAGCAGCAACAGCAGCACGACAACAGTTCGCCAACGCTGGAAGTGGATCAGCTGCGCCTCAATCCCGGACGCCAGGAAGCCAGCTTTGAGAGTATCTCACTGGATTTAACCGGCACCGAGTTCACCCTGCTCTACCTGCTGGCGCAGCACCTCGGCCAGGTGGTGTCACGTGAGCACCTCAGCCAGGAAGTGCTGGGCAAACGGCTGACGCCGTTTGACCGCGCCATCGATATGCACATCTCCAACCTGCGGCGGAAACTGCCGGAGCGCAAAGACGGGCATCCGTGGTTTAAAACCCTGCGTGGTCGTGGCTACCTGATGGTGTCTGCCGCATGATCTCCAGCCTGACGACCCGCATCTTTGCCATTTTCTGGCTGACGCTGGCGCTGGTGCTGATGCTGGTGCTGATGCTGCCGAAGCTGGACTCACGCCAGATGACCCCGCTGCTGGACAGTGAACAGCGGCAGGGGTTGATGATCGAGCAGCACGTCGAGGCAGAACTGAGCCAGGATCCGCCTAATGACCTGATGTGGTGGCGCAGGCTGTTCCGCGCCATCGACAAATGGGCACCGCCCGGCCAGCGCCTGTTGCTGGTCACCAGCGAAGGGCGGGTGATTGGCGCCCAGCACAGCGAGATGCAGGTCATCAGGAATTTTATCGGCCAGGCCGATAACGCCGATCAGCCGCAGAAGAAAAAATATGGCCGCGTTGAACTGGTCGGACCGTTTTCGATTCGCGACGGGGAAGATAACTACCAGCTGTATCTGATTCGCCCGGCGGGCAGTTCGCAGCTGGACTTTATCAACCTGCTGTTTGACCGCCCGCTGCTGTTGCTGATGGTCACCATGCTGATCAGCTCGCCGCTGCTGCTGTGGCTGGCGTGGAGCCTGGCAAAACCGGCGCGACGGCTGAAACATGCCGCCGACGACGTCGCCGCCGGCAACCTGCGCCAGCGGCCGGAGCTGGAGTCCGGGCCGCAGGAGTTCCTGGCGGCCGGTGCCAGCTTTAACCAGATGATCAGCGCGCTGGCGCGGATGATGACCACCCAGCAGCGCCTGCTGTCGGATATCTCGCACGAGCTGCGCACCCCGCTGACCCGCCTGCAGCTGGCGACGGCGCTGATGCGCCGCCGTCACGGTGAAGGCAAGGAGCTGGGGCGCATTGAGATGGAGGCGCAGCGGCTGGACGGCATGATTAACGATCTGCTGGTGCTGTCGCGGGCGCAGCACACCAATGCGCTGGTCAGCGAAACCCTGAAGGCCAGCCATTTGTGGTCTGACGTGCTGGAGGATGCGCGCTTTGAAGCCGAGCAGATGGGGAAATCACTGGAAGTCCCTTATCCGCCAGGCCCGTGGCCGCTGTACGGAAACCCGAACGCGCTGGACAGCGCGCTGGAGAACATCGTACGTAACGCCCTGCGCTACTCGCACAGCAAAATTTCGGTCAGCTTTGCGGTGGATAAAAAGGGCATCACCATCCACGTTGATGATGACGGTCCGGGGGTCAGCCCGGAAGATCGTGAACAGATTTTCCGGCCGTTCTACCGCACCGACGAGGCACGCGACCGCGAATCGGGCGGCACCGGGCTGGGGCTGGCGATCGTCGAGAACGCCATTCAGCAGCACCGGGGCTGGGTGAAAGCCGACGACAGCCCGCTGGGTGGCCTGCGCCTGACGCTCTGGCTTCCGTTATATACCACCCAGAGCGAATAATTTGTTATCCTGCGGCCCTCGTTTTTGAGGGCCGTCTTAATGCTTAACATCGTCTTGTTTGAACCTGAAATCCCGCCGAACACCGGCAATATCATCCGCCTGTGCGCCAACACCGGCTTCCGGCTGCACCTGATTAAACCACTGGGGTTTGCCTGGGACGATAAACGGCTGCGCCGCGCCGGGCTGGATTACCACGAATTCACCGCGGTTAAGCATCACGACAGTTATGACGCCTTCCTCGCCAGCGAAGCGCCACAGCGGCTTTTCGCCCTCACCACTAAAGGCACCCCGGCCCACAGCGCCGTCAGCTACCAGCCCGGCGACTTCCTGCTGTTCGGCCCGGAAACCCGCGGCCTGCCAGCCAGTATCCTTGATGCCCTGCCTGCACAGCAGAAGATCCGCATCCCGATGATGGCGGACAGCCGCAGCATGAACCTGTCGAACGCGGTTTCGGTGGTGGTCTACGAAGCGTGGCGCCAGCTGGATTATGCCGGCGCGCTGATTAAGAAGTGAACGTCAGCATGGAGCCCTGGTGCCCCTTGTCAGCGATTACAGGGGCCGTCGGTGTCGCAGCCACTCTGGATTCGGCCAGCGCGGAGAACCCGGAGCGTACTGAAGTACGTGAGGAGTTCGAGCACTGCCCGAATTCAAAATGGCAAGTAAACCAGGCCGATCTCAGATCCCGTCGCCGAATTCGAAGCCGGGTACCGTGCCGTTAAAATGCTGATCCATATCCATCGACGGCTTGTCGCTGTTCGGCTTGCCGACGATGCGTGCCGGCACGCCGGCGGCGGTGGTATGCGGCGGCACCGGCTGCAGCACCACCGAACCGGCACCGATTTTCGCACCGTGGCCGACTTCGATATTGCCGAGGATCTTGGCACCGGCACCAATCATCACCCCTTCACGGATCTTCGGATGGCGATCGCCGGTCGTTTTGCCGGTACCGCCCAGCGTGACGTTCTGCAGGATCGAAACGTCATCTTCAATCACCGCCGTCTCCCCCACCACAATACCGGTAGCGTGGTCGAGCATGATGCCGCGGCCAATTTTTGCCGCCGGATGGATATCGACGGCGAACGAAACCGAGATTTCGTTTTGCAGGTAGATCGCCAGCGCGCGGCGGCCTTCATTCCACAGCCAGTGGCCGATACGGTAAGCCTGCAGCGCATGGAAGCCTTTCAGGTAGAGCAGCGGAGTGGAGTATTTGTCGACCGCCGGGTCGCGCTGGCGCACCGCCTGAATATCACAGGCGGCCGAGACGATCATCGACGGATCCTGACGATAGGCGTCGAGGATCACCTCGCGGATCGCAATCGCCGGCATGATCGGGTTAGACAGCTTGTTGGCCAGCATATAGCTCAGCGCCAGGCCGAGGTCATCATGCTTTAACAGGGTGGCGTGGTAGAAACTGGCCAGCATTGGCTCACAGTCCGCCAGCGCGCGCGCTTCCGTTTTGATGTTATCCCAGATCAGTTCAGGTTCTACGCACGGCATGATTCTCTCCCCATTAAAAATAGCGCCCGGCGGGCGCTAACGACGTTCACGCGACCACTCCGGCTCAGCGACTGCTGTTCTCATCCTTCCTTGTGCGCCCCAGCAGGCTCAGGGCCGCCTCACGCGCATCTTTACCGCTGTACAGCACCTGGAAGATCTGCTCGGTAATCGGCATCTCAACGCCGTAACGTGCCGCCAGGGCCTTCACCTCTTTGGTATTACGGTAGCCTTCCACCACCTGACCAATCGCCTGCTGGGCCCCTTCCACATCGGCACCCTGCCCGAGCATCATACCAAAGCGACGGTTGCGAGACTGGTTATCGGTGCAGGTCAGCACCAGGTCGCCCAGCCCGGCCATGCCCATAAAGGTGGTCGGATCGGCACCTAATGCCGCCCCAAGCCGGCTCATTTCAGCCAGCCCGCGGGTGATCAGCGCGGTGCGGGCATTGGCACCAAAGCCAATACCGTCGGACATGCCGGCACCGATGGCAATGACGTTCTTCACGGCACCGCCGAGCTGAACGCCAATAAAATCGGGGTTGTTATACACGCGGAAGCTTTTGCCACAGTGCAGCAGCTGCTGCAGCTCGTCGGCAAAACGGCTATCGGTTGCCGCCAGCGCGATCGCCGTTGGCAGGCCCGCCGCCAGCTCTTTGGCAAACGTCGGGCCGGAAATCACCGCCAGCGGGATCGACTCGCCAAGGATTTCGCGTGCCACGTCCTGTAACAGACGCCCGGTCTCCTTCTCCAGCCCTTTGGTCGCCCATACCAGGCGCGAGTCCGCCCGCAGGTGCGGCTTAATCTGCTGCAGCACGTCGCCAAACACGTGGCTCGGCACCACCACCAGCAGATCGCGGCTGGSGGCCACGGCGTTTGCCAGGTCGGTTTCCAGCTGCAGGGTATCCGGGAAGGGCACATCGGGAAGGAAAGCGCTGTTGCAGCGGTCGGCCTGCAGCTGCGCCTGGCGCTGCGGGTTATGGCCCCACAGCACCACGTTGTGGCCGTTACGGGCCAGCGTAATCGCCAAAGCGGTGCCGTACGAGCCGGCACCGATGACGCTCATGGAAGCATGAGGGCTACGCATCAGGCATCCTGCTGCGGTGCTTCACCTTCGTTTGACTGCTGCAGGTAGTTCATAAACAGCGCGTCAAAGTTAACCGGTGCCAGGTTCAGCTGCGGGAAGGTGCCACGGGAGACCAGGCTGGTGATGCACTCACGGGCATACGGGAACAGAATGTTCGGGCAGTATGCGCCCAGGCAATGTGCCATCTGGGTGCCTTCGATACCACCGATAGAGAAGATGCCCGCCTGCTGCACTTCGCACAGGAATGCTGCTTCTTCACCCACGGTCGCGGTCACGGTGACGCGCAGCACGACTTCATACACGTCGTCAGCCAGCTGGGTAGAGGCGGTGTCCAGATCCAGTTTAACTTCCGGCTCCCACTCTTTCTGGAAGACCTGTGGCGCGTTAGGCGCTTCGAAGGAGATATCCTTGGTGTAGATACGCTGGATCTGGAAAGACATTTCGGTGTTGTTTTGTTCTGACATGGTACGTAATCCTATGGGTTAATAATCCGTTATTGTGCCGAAGCGCGGGTCAGCAATGGGCGCGTTACATGCGCGCCCGCTGCTAGTTCAGCAGCGGGTCAAGGCCCTGCTGCGCGTCAAGCGCGAACAGGTCATCACAGCCACCGATGTGCCGATCGTCGATAAAAATTTGCGGTACCGTGGTGCGACCGCTGCGGGCGATCATCTTCTCGCGCAGCGGCGCGTCGCCATCGATGGCAATCTCTTTAAACGCCACGCCTTTCTGGCTGAGCAGCGCCTTAGCACGATGGCAGAAAGGGCAGGTTGCTTTGGTATAAATCTCAACGTTAGCCATAGCGGCTCTCCTTCACTGTGTCAGACGGACTGCTATTTACCGCGCACCAGCGGCAGGTTCTCGCTGCTCCAGCCGGATACGCCCTCTTTCAGGACGAACACCTGCGGAAAGCCTGCTGCGATCAGCTGTGCCGCAGAGTCAGACGCAGAGGTGCCGGTGGCACAAACCACGATCAGCGGCTGCGCTTTGTGTTTTTCCAGTTCGCTAAAGCTGCCTTTCTTGATATCCGCAGCCAGCACGTTAATCGCATTAGAGATATGGCCTTTACGGAAGTCATCACGCCCACGCACGTCCACTACCACGGCATCTTCTTTGTTAATTAAACGGGTAGCTTCACCACGGCTAATCACTTTTACTTTGGAGAACATGCCCTTAACGGTGGTCACGATCACCAAAACCAGCAAAACAACCCACGAAAGAGCTAAGATGGTGTGATTGCCTGCGAACTGCATAATATCTTGCATGAGGGGTAACAACTCCCGAAAGGGTTAATAAGCGAAAACAAGGGTTCTGAGTATACCTTTCGGGGCTGTCATGTACAGCCGCGAAGGCCGTCTGAATTGCGTTTTCTGCGGCATAATCCAAAAAAAAGTTGCCTTTAATGAAAAAGGCTATCCTGTGATCGAGGCGTGTCGCAACGGGTGGTGAATTGTTGCGCAGCTGCGCACTTCGCAGGCGATGCGCCACCTGACATTTGGCTTAACGTCATGCCCGCAACCTGCGGTTTAGCGGCTAAAAGGTCACGACTGGTAATAGAAAACCGCGCAGTGGTCGCTGGTAAGCCGCTGTTCATCGTGGAATAATCCGCGGCTATGAGGGAAAAAGCGACAGTGATCATTTCAAGGATTCCGCGTCATACCCCGCCGCGCCGGCGACTGCGCGGCGGCGTGTCCGCCCTGACCATCGGTGCATTGTGCAGCGCGATGCTGCTGTGCCCGCTCACCGCCGCAGCGGCTGACGATAATAAGTCGCAGCTGCAGAGCCTGCAGCAGGATATCGCGGCAAAAGAGAAAAGCGTGCAGCTGCAGAAGCAGCAGCGCAGCCAGCTGCTCAACCAGCTACAGAGCCAGGAAAAGGTGATTGCCCAGGCCAGCCGCCAGCTGCGCGATACCCGGTCGGTCCTTGGCGCGCTCGGCAAAGAGATTACCACCCTGACCGCCTCGATCGCCCGGCTGCAGCAGCAGCAGCAGCAGCAGGAAGCACTGCTGGCCGATCAGCTGGATGCGGCCTTCCGTCAGGGCCAGCATAGCGGCCTGCAGCTGGTGCTGAGCGGCGAAGAGAGCCAGCGCAGCGAGCGGATGCTGGCCTACTTCGGTTATCTCAATGATGCACGACAGAAGTCAATTGCGGAGCTGCAACAGACCCGCACTGACCTCTCGGCGCAGAAAACCAGCCTGGTGGATAAACAGGCGCAGCAAAAAAGCCTGTTAAGCCAGCAGCAGAGCCAGCAGCAGACGCTGGAAGGGGCGCGCCAGGCGCGGCAAAAAACCCTGACCACGCTGGAATCCTCGCTGGAGAAAGACCAGGCGCAGCTGGTTGAGCTGCGGCAGAACGAAAGCCGCCTGCGCGATAAGATCGCCAAAGCCGAGCGGGAGGCCAAAGCCCGCGCGGAGCGCGAAGCGCGTGAGGCGCAACAGGTGCGCGAGCGTGAGGCGCAGGCCAAACGCAAAGGCACCACCTACAAACCGACCGAGAACGAACGCGCGCTGGTCTCACGTACCGGCGGCCTGGGCCGGCCGGCCGGTCAGGCGATCTGGCCGGTACGCGGCCGCGTTGAACACCGCTTTGGCGAACAGCTGCAGGGTGAGCTACGCTGGAAAGGGCTGGTGATTGCGGCGCCGGAAGGCACTGAAGTTAAAGCGATTGCCGATGGCCGGGTGCTGATGGCCGACTGGCTGCAGGGCTACGGCCTGGTGGTGGTGGTTGAGCACGGTAAAGGTGATATGAGCCTGTACGGCTATAATCAGAGCGCGCTGGTCGGCGTCGGCACCCAGGTGAAAGCCGGGCAGCCGATCGCCCTGGTCGGCAACAGCGGCGGCCGCGGCACGCCGTCACTCTATTTTGAAATTCGTCGTCAGGGACAAGCCGTTAACCCGGTTCCGTGGCTAGGGAGATAACTGTGCAACGTCGAAAACTCAGCGCGCTGCTGGCAGCCGTGCTGATGGCCGGGCCGGCTTACGCCGGTAAGCTTTCGATCGTCATCGATGACTTCGGCTACCGGCCCGCGCAGGAGAACCAGGTATTACAGATGCCGGCGGCCATCTCGGTCGCGGTGCTGCCGAATGCCCCGCACGCCCGCGACATGGCGACCAAAGCCCACCAGCGCGGCCACGAGGTATTGATCCATCTGCCGATGGCCCCGCTCAGCAAACAGCCGCTGGAAAAAGATACCCTGCGCCCGGAGATGTCCGCCGACGAAATCGCACGTATCGTGCGTGAGGCCAGCGAAAAGGTGCCGTTTGCGGTGGGGCTGAACAACCATATGGGCAGCGCGATGACCTCCAGCCTGGCCGGGATGCAGAAGGTGATGCAGGTACTCTCGCACTACAACTTCTACTTCCTCGACAGCATGACCATCGGCAGCAGTAAGTCGGTGCAGGCCGCTGCGGGCACCAGCGTGAAGGTGATTAAACGCCGGGTGTTCCTCGACGATACGCAAAATGAAGCGGACATCCGCCGGCAGTTTATGCGGGCGGTGCGGCTGGCGCAGCGTGACGGTTCGGCGATCGCCATCGGCCATCCGCATCCGACTACCGTCCGCGTGCTGCAGCAGATGCTGCCGACCCTGCCCGCCGATATCACCCTGGTGCGCCCGAGCCAGCTGCTGAATGAGCCGCAGCGGGTGAATAACGCGCCGCTGCCGCCGGACAGCAAACCTCAGGCGGTGAAGCCGCGTAATCCGTTCCGCCCGGGCAAGGTCTGCCCGGTAAAAGTCGCCCCGGTGCCGGCCACGCGCGCGCTAAGCATCATCGCCGAAAGTCTGGCGAATGGCCCGCTGATCAAACAGGTGATGGCACAGATCGTCGGTTCGCCGACGACAAACGAACCAGCGACAGACAGGCCAGCAGCAGCCGGGCACTAGCGGCGGCCGGTGCGCTCCGGCCGCAGAACAGCAGGCCGGGCGGGTCGTTCCCCCGGATGTCCGGCGTCATCAGGCGTCGCGCTCCGACGCCCGCCTTCTGCAGCTGCCCGCTCAGTCCCAGTCGAGGATCACCTTACCCGCCTGCCCGGCGCGCATCACATCAAAGCCCTGCTGAAACTCATCGATGTGCAGCCGGTGGGTGATCACCGGGCTGATATCCAGCCCGGACTGCAGCAGCGCCACCATTTTGTACCAGGTTTCAAACATCTCGCGGCCGTAGATACCTTTGATAAACAGCCCCTTGAAGATCACCTGATTCCAGTCAATCGCCATTTCGGCGGAGGGGATGCCCAGCATAGCGATGCGCCCGCCGTGGTTCATCACGCTGAGCATGCCGCGAAACGCCGCCGCGACCCCGGACATCTCCAGCCCGACGTCAAACCCCTCGGTCATACCCAGCTCGCTCATGGTTTGCGTCAGGTTCTGCTGACCCACGTTAACCGCCCGGGTGACGCCGACCTTCTGCGCCAGCGCCAGCCGGTAGTCGTTCACGTCGGTGATCACCACGTGGCGTGCACCCACGTGGCGGCAAATGGCCGCCGCCATAATGCCGATCGGCCCCGCGCCGGCGATCAGCACGTCCTCGCCCACCAGGTCGAACGAGAGCGCGGTGTGCACCGCGTTGCCGAACGGATCGAAGATCGCCGCCAGTTCATCGGAAATATTATCGGGAATTTTGAAGGCGTTAGCCGCCGGGATCGTCAGGTACTCGGCGAAGCTGCCCTGGCGGTTGACGCCGACGCCGATGGCGTTACGGCACAGGTGGGTGCGACCGCCGCGGCAGTTACGACAGTGGCCGCAGGTGATATGCCCCTCGCCAGAGACCCGGTCGCCGGGGGCGAATCCAGCCACCTCCTGGCCAACCGCCACCACCTCGCCGACGTACTCGTGGCCGGTGATCATCGGTACCGGAATGGTGCGCTGCGACCAGCTGTCCCAGTTGTAGATATGCACGTCGGTGCCGCAGATGGCGCTTTTGCGGATTTTAATCAGTACGTCGTTATGGCCCGGCTCCGGCACCGGCGCATCGTCAGTCATCCAGATGCCGGGGCGCGAGTGCAGTTTAGCGAGTGCTTTCATGGTGGGGCTCCTGTCAGGCGATCACGCCAAGCTGGCGGCCGATGTGGCTGAAGGCCGCCACCGCCCTTTCCAGCTGCGGCTGGCCGTGTGCGGCGGAGATCTGGGTGCGGATGCGCGCCTGCCCTTTCGGCACCACCGGATAACAGAAACCGGTGACGTAGATGCCCTCCTGCTGCAGGCGGCTGGCGAAGGTCTGCGCCAGCCGCGCATCGCCGAGCATTACCGGGATAATGGCGTGATCGGCCCCGGCCAGCGTAAAGCCCGCCGCGCTCATCGCGCCGCGGAAGTAGCGCACGTTCTCCCACAGCCGCTGCCGCAGCCCATGACCTTCGCTCAGCAGCTGCAGCGCCTGCTGTGAGGCCGCCACCACCACCGGGGCCAGCGAGTTGGAGAACAGATAAGGACGCGAGCGCTGGCGCAGCCACTCCACCACCTCGCGCTTTGCGGCGGTATAGCCGCCGGAGGCGCCGCCCAGCGCTTTGCCCAGCGTGCCGGTGATAATGTCCACCCGCCCCATCACCTCACAGTATTCATGGCTGCCGCGCCCGCCGGCACCGACAAAGCCGACCGCATGGGAGTCGTCGACCATCACCAGCGCCTGCCAGCGATCGGCAAGGTCACAGATGCCGCGCAGGTTGGCAATCACCCCGTCCATCGAGAACACCCCGTCGGTGGCGATCAGAATATGGCGGGCACCCGCTTCGCGCGCCTGGCGCAGGCAGCTTTCCAGCTCCGCCATATCGTTGTTGGCGTAGCGGTAACGCTGCGCCTTGCACAGACGAATACCGTCAATAATCGAGGCGTGGTTCAGCGCGTCTGAGATCACCGCATCTTCCGGACCAAGCAGCGTCTCAAACAGGCCGCCGTTGGCGTCAAAGCAGGAGGAGTAGAGGATGGCATCGTCCATGCCGAGGAAGCCGGCCAGCTGCTTTTCCAGCGCACGATGGCGATCCTGGGTACCGCAGATAAAACGCACCGAGGCCATGCCAAAACCCTGGCCGTCGAGGCCGGCTTTCGCCGCGGCGATCAGCGACGGGTGGTTGGCCAGCCCGAGGTAGTTATTGGCGCACAGGTTCAGCACCTCGCTGCCGTCCGCCAGTTCAATCGTCGCCTGCTGTGGGCCGACGATCTGCCGTTCCGTTTTGAACAACCCCTCATCTTCCGTTTCGCGCAGCTGCTGCTTAAGCTGTTGATAGAAATCCTGCTTCATGATTATCCTCCGGCTGGTGCATTTGATAATACGGACACCTGAGAATAAAGCAGTTAACCGGATAACCGATCAACGCGATCTGTTTTTTGCCGCACATCTCACGGAAAATAACCGGACGGGTAACGGCACCGGTGACAACTTCAGTTACAGACTCCTCTGGCTGCCTGCACAGCGCTGAAGTGTTATGATAGAAGCATTAGCGCGTCAGCATCCTGCGACGCCCCCACTTAAGGCCAATGCTCATGATTATCGTCACCGGTGGTGCCGGATTTATTGGAAGCAACATCGTCAAGGCACTGAACGCCAAAGGTCACACCGATATTCTGGTGGTCGACAACCTGAAAGACGGCACCAAGTTCGCTAACCTGGTCGACCTGGATATCGCCGACTACATGGACAAGGAAGACTTTCTGATCGCTATCCTCGCCGATGAAGACTTTGGCGATGTGGAAGCGGTGTTCCATGAAGGTGCCTGTTCCTCTACCACCGAGTGGGACGGCAAGTACATGATGGAAAACAACTATCAGTACTCGAAAGAGCTGCTGCACTACTGCCTTGAGCACCAGATCCCGTTCCTTTACGCCTCCTCCGCCGCCACCTACGGCGGTCGCAACGCCGACTTTATCGAAGAGCGCCAGTTTGAAGAGCCGCTGAACGTTTATGGCTACTCCAAGATGCTGTTTGACCACTACGTCCGCAGCATCCTGCCGGAAGCCGAATCGCCGGTGTGTGGCTTCCGCTACTTCAACGTTTACGGCCCGCGCGAAGGCCACAAAGGCAGCATGGCCAGCGTGGCGTTCCACCTCAATACCCAGCTGAACAACGGCGAGAACCCGAAACTGTTTGAAGGCAGCGACGGCTTTAAGCGCGACTTCGTCTACGTGGAAGACGTGGCGGCGGTCAACCTGTGGTTCTGGGAAAACGGCGTTTCCGGCATCTTCAACTGCGGCTCCGGCCGCGCCGAGTCCTTCCAGCAGGTGGCCGATGCCGCGCTGAACTACCACCAGAAAGGGGCGATCGAATACATCCCGTTCCCGGAAAAACTCAAAGGCCGCTACCAGGCCTACACGCTGGCCGACCAGACCAAACTGCGCGCAGCGGGCTACGACAAGCCGTTTAAAACCGTGGCGGAAGGCGTGGCGGAGTATATGGCCTGGCTGAACCGCAACGCGTAACGGGACGATCCGGGTCATGAAAATTCTGGTTATCGGCCCGTCATGGGTCGGCGATATGATGATGTCGCAGAGCCTGTATCGCACGCTGAAAGTGCAGCACCCTGACGCGACGATCGACGTGATGGCGCCAGCCTGGTGCCGTCCGCTGCTGTCGCGCATGCCGGAAGTGAGCAACGCGCTGGCGATGCCGCTGGGGCACGGTGCGCTGGCGATCGGCGAACGTCGCCGGCTTGGGCAGCAGCTGCGCGGTGCCGGCTATGACCGCGCGTACGTGCTGCCGAACTCGTTTAAGTCGGCGCTGGTGCCGTTCTTTGCCGCGATCCCCCGGCGTACAGGCTGGCGCGGAGAGATGCGCTACGGCCTGCTCAACGACCTGCGGGTGCTGGATAAAGCGGCCTTCCCGCTGATGGTGCAGCGCTACGTGGCGCTGGGCTACCCGAAAGGAAACATCACCCGCGCCAGCGATCTGCCGCAGCCGCTGCTGTGGCCAAAGCTGCAGGTGCAGGAGGCGGAGAAGCAGGCCACCGTGGCCGCCTTCAGTCTGAACAGCGGGCGACCGCTGATCGGCTTCTGTCCGGGGGCAGAGTTTGGCCCGGCCAAGCGCTGGCCGCACTACCACTATGCCAGCCTGGCGCAGCAGCTGATCGACCAGGGACACCAGATCGTGCTGTTCGGCTCGGCCAAAGACCATGAAACCGGGCAACAGATTCTGGCCACGCTGAGCGAAGAACGCCGCCAGCACTGCCGCAATCTGGCCGGGGAGACCCAGCTGGAGCAGGCGGTGATCCTGCTGGCGGCCTGCCAGGCGGTGGTCAGCAATGACTCCGGCCTGATGCATATCGCCGCTGCGCTGGAGCGTCCGCTGGTGGCGCTGTACGGGCCAAGCAGCCCGGACTTCACGCCGCCGCTGTCCGAACACGCCCGGGTGATCAGGCTGATCACCGGCTATCACAAAGTCCGCAAAGGGGATGCCGCCGAAGGTTATCACCAGAGCCTGATCGACATCACACCGGAACGGGTGATTGCCGAGCTGGCCACGCTTTGCCCGACGCCAGGAGTTTGAATGCGGGTTCTGATTATTAAAACGTCCTCGATGGGGGACGTGCTGCACACGCTGCCCGCCTTAACCGACGCTATGCAGGCGATACCCGGTATCCGTTTCGACTGGGTGGTGGAAGAGGGCTTCGCACAGATCCCCGCCTGGCATCCGGCGGTGGATAAAGTGCTGCCGGTAGCGATTCGCCGCTGGCGTAAACACTGGTTTGGCAGCCAGGTTCGCGAAGAGCGCGTGGTGTTTAAACGCGAGCTGCAGTCGCGCGAGTACGACCTGGTGATCGATGCCCAGGGGCTGATCAAGAGCGCGGCGCTGGTCACCCGTCTGGCGTACGGCGTCAAACACGGCCCGGACAGCCGCAGCGCGCGTGAGCCGTTTGCCAGCTGGTGGTACGACCGCCGCCATGAGATCGCGAAAGCCAGGCACGCGGTGGAACGCACCCGTGAACTGTTTGCCAAAAGCCTCGGCTACCCGTTACCGGCCACCCCCGGCGACTACGCCATTGCCCGCCACTTCACCGCGGAGTTACCCGCCGACGCCGGTCAGTATCTGGTGTTTCTGCACGCCACCACGCGGGATAACAAACACTGGCCGGAGAGCCACTGGCGTGACCTGATCGCACTGGTACAGCCCACCGGCCTGCGCATCCGGCTGCCCTGGGGTGCCCCGCACGAAGAGCAGCGGGCGCTGCGGCTGGCCGACGGTTTTGACCACGTCGAGGTGCTGCCAAAGCTGACGCTGGAGCAGGTGGCGCTGCAGCTGGCCGGCGCACGCGGCGTGGTCTCGGTCGACACCGGCTTAAGCCACCTCACCGCCGCGTTAGCACGGCCGAACATCACCCTGTACGGCCCGACCGATCCGGGGCTGATTGGCGGCTATGGGGAGAATCAGTATGTTCTCAAATCGCCAGCCTCCGGTGAGATGGCCGCTATTCAGGCGTCTGTCGTATTTGAAAAACTGGAATCTCTGCTGCAGGTATAAAACAGCACATATTCAGGAGCACTGCGACAAAAGCGATGGCACAGTGGCCATCGTTAAAGCGACCTCCCCGAAAATCGGGCTGACCGGCGTGCTGCCCACTCAATAAGCAGATAAATTTCTGTAGTCAGATTGTGTTTGCACCTGAACCAGTAAGGAACTGAGATCGGTTATGGGAACTTTTTTTAAACAAATTTATCGATATACCCGCCCACGCAGCTATCGACATAATGAAAATTTGTGGCCTTATGTCAAAATTACCCGCGCGGCGGAAGGTCATATCCAGTCTTTCAAACTGCGCGGTCACAATATTCCCCTGGTCGATCTCTCAGAGCTCAAGGGAAAATTCAGTGGCGACCTGCTGTTAGTCGCTTCTGGTCCTTCCGTTAACGATACCGACTTCTCGCCACTGGTCACTATGCCAGCGATGGGCGTAAATGGTGCCTGGTTTTTACACAAGGTGCTGGATTTCAGCCTGTATGTCATAGTCGATATGACGTTCATCGATCAGAGACTGTCTTTGGTAAAAGAAATCGTCGGTCGTCCCGAGGTGCTGTTATTTACTACTATCAACGGTATCATGAAAATAGTACATCATTTTGGGATTGATGCCCTACGCTGTCGTCTGGCGGTGGTAGAAGATGCCTGCTTCAGGGTATATCAACCTAAAATTCAAAGCAGTGAAATATATCAGACCTGTCATGATAAAAGCCACATTAGCTTTAGTCCGAAAAACAATAACATTGCCTTCAGCAATGATATCAGAGAAGGTATATTTGATGCCGCCACTGTTGTTTACTGGTCTTTGCAAATCGTGAAATTCATGGGGTTCTCTCGGGTGATCATCGCAGGACTGGATATGAACAATTTCCATCGCCCCAGATTTTATGAGAATGATAAAGACCGCTCCCCAAGCTTTCTTGAAAGTCAATTTTCCGTTCTGATTGAGCCAGCATTCTCCCTCGCCAGTTCAATCTTTAAAGAAGATAAAATTCAGGTTTTAAACCTTTCGCAAAACAGCGCCCTGAGTGATGAAATTTTTAAAAAGGTCACAAGTCATGACATTTGAAAACAACAAATACTTAGTCAAAACCACCATACTGACTTATATGGCATTTGTTTTTTCCCTTCCGCTGTTGAGTGGAGAATTTCGATCGTCTGTTTTATTCTATCTTTCATTCACTCTTCTTCTGGTTACACTTCTCTCCCATAAAATACTCCGGGAAAGAATATTCAGTCAACGAGAATTTAATACCGGAATCATACTGTTAGCGTCCTTTCTTGTCTGGTTTTCATTGAGTAACCTGTGGGGTTCCGATCCCTCCAATATTTTATCAACGTTAAAGCACAGCCTCTATCTTTTAGGTTTCGTTCTGCTCTTTCGACTATCATGTTTGCATGGTCACAAGAACATTGTTTTGTCACTGTTTTTTTTAGCCACTGTCATCCTCTGTGTGCTGATATTTATCTATGTTGATAAAGCCAACATCATCTCCGGCAGGCTGGATAGGGTATTAATTAATCAGCCATCAAATGTGATTGATCTGGGGGGTTACTTTAGCCTTAGCATAATCTGTGGCTTTATTCTTATTCGTGATACGGGAAAAAAATGGATTTTTTTACCAATCGCACTGCTTTTTTTAGGCCTGTTATTTACCCAAAGCCGTGGACCTTTATTCTCCCTGCTGCTGGCCTGCGCACCGTTATTAACGTTGCTCCGCCGTACGCATCTTAGTTACCTGTTAATGGGTGCCTTGACTATCGGAGTACTGGCTCTCATCCTTTTTCTCAGCAACTATGATAATACGCTAACCGCGCGTCTTGCCTCCACATATCAACAAAGTTTCATTCGCATAGGTATCTGGCGGGATGCCTGGGACTTGTTTTTACAAAAGCCGTGGATGGGATGGGGGTTTGATAAGGAACTCGACTTTGTAAATCAGATTGGTGAGCGCGTTCATACCACCCACAGTATCTACTTTGGAACGTTACTGAAAGGTGGGAGCCTTGGCATGGCGTTGATGCTTTCCGTAGTGGGTTACTCGCTGTATATGGGATGGCAACATATCAAGATAAACCAGGCGCTGGAGGCTTCAATGATTGTGTTCTCGCTAATATTTTACACCAGCCAGGGAATGTTTATTCTGGGTAATCCTGGCGAGTCATGGTTTCTGTTCTGGTTCCCGATTGCAGTGGTACTCAGCCTGCCTGTTAAAGGGCAGCCTGCGCCTGACCGCCCCTGATATCATTTCTTCGCCAGTGTTGTTACATGAATGCAGACATCGTCAGCCTCAATGAGTTGCAGAGGCTGACGGATCTCCCCCGGGATATCATCAACCCTGAGCGTTATGTGGCGCTCGCGATCCTGATAAGGCCCCGTATGTTCGGGTTCTGCGCTGGCATACAGACTAACCGTCGACGTTTTTAACGCCACGGCGAGGTGTAAAGGTCCGGTATCTCCTGTTACCAGGACGTCCAGCCCGTCAATGACCGTCAACAGTTCAGTCAGCGAGGTTTTACCGATAAGGATTTCAGTCTGCGCTGCCACACTTTCACTGGCAAGCTCCATAAATTGCCCGGCAAGCGGCATATCTTTCGCACCGCCGATCAGCACTATCCTGTAGCCTGATGCCGTCAGCCGGTTAGCCAGTTCAACAAAGCGTGCTACAGGCCAGCAGCGCATGGATTCTGATGCCCCCATCTGGAAACCAATACGTTTTGATAGGTCCTGCGGAGCCCGGTTAAAATGAACAGGAATGCGCATTGACGGATCCTTTGTTTCGCAACCCAGGATGCTCAGAAGGTTCAGCTTTCGCTGGATCAGGTGCCCGTCAAAAGGTGCTGAATATGCATTTATCCAGCTATTTAACTCTGAGCTGTCGACCAGATAGTTATCGCGAATAATATAGCGACTGCCCGACAACACGGCACATAAAATATCATAGGGCATGTACGAGTGGAGGATCACCGTCAGCTGGGGCCTGAAACGTCTCAGAGAACGGATCAATGCATGGCAATTTCTGACCTTATTATCCCAGTAGAACACCCGATTAAACCACTCACTTCCCTCAACAAGAGGCCGGTTTTTTTCACTGGAAACCAGCGCAAATGATGCGCCGGGATAACGCAGCTTCAGCGCATGGATGGCAGGGGTGTTAAACATCAGATCGCCCAACGCGGTGGTCGAATAAATGACGATGCGTTCAAACTCCAGCGAAGGATCGAGAGCCTTGTGCTTTTCTAATTTACGTGCAAAAAAATGATAGATCGTTAACAGATAACCGATCCATTTTACCTTACTTTTTTTCATGGCTTTCACGTGATTTTTGTTGGTAATAGTCCGTTAACGTCATTCCCACGCAGCGTTCCTGCAGATAACTGAACAATTGCTCAAGATTGTCATAAAGGGCGTCAATGTCCGCTGCGGTTTTAAAGGTCGGGCTGCCGCCGGGCATAAATTCAGAGGAGTGCAGCATAAATTCCACGTAGTCGCTGCCCCCCGCCAGGGTTTTATCCACCACGCCGAGCATCTGCTGCAGATTGCCACGCGACGGGCGCAGCCAGTGCACCGACGGGCTGCGGCGCTTGCCGCGCAGGCGATCCCAGCCCTGCTTTACGCCGTTCATCAGCGATGAATGCTTATACTGGATGCTCATCGGCACCTCCAGCAGCGGCGAGTTACCCGCACGGGAGATATCCTGCGGGTCGATAAACCACGGGCGATCGGGGAAGTGCTGATAGTTGGTGCCCCCCGCCCCCTGCGGTGCCCCCGGCGAAAACTGCCAGTTGATGCGCGGCGTCACCGAGCAGTCCACCTGATACCCCTGTTCGATCAGCAGGCGGGCATAATAGGCGTTAAACGCCCAGCGGCCGGCGCGGTGGCTGCGCATTTTCACCTGCAGCGTCTGCTCCAGCAGGTCGGTCATAAAGCTGACCTTCTCTTTAATGACCGCTTCCGGGTACTCAATCAGGTAGGGTTTGTGCCGCCAGTCATCGCCGGTCAGGTCATGCTGCGGCGGGCTGTTCCACGCGTGCAGGTGCATGCCGATTTCGCCGCTGTCGCGGGCGATCACGTCACGGGCAAACTCAACGTAGGCCGGGTCGATCGCCATCTCGTAGTTGGTCAGCCAGACAGGCTTGAAGGTAAATCGCTCACACAGCTGCTGAAAGCGCGGCAGAAAACGGGTGTTTTCCGTGGCAATCCGATCGTGATTTTGCCAAAGATTATCGCCTTCGGTATCGATTGTGATGATAAACGCGGGCTTTGCCATTTCCATTCCTGTCTGCCGGATAATCAGTGCGCTATGTTACGTAGCGGGCAGTGAAAGCGCAAAGGTAATTGTACCCCGGGCCGGCAGCGGGTCGCGAGGCTGGTCACGCCCCGGTGACTGCTTTAGAATCATCAGCTGGTTTGTCTATTAGCGATAACGCATGAAACCTCTGGATCTGCCGATTTCACTGCCCCAGGCCCCGCGCATCCTGGTGATTAAATTCCGCCATCATGGCGATATGCTGCTGACCACGCCGGTCATCCACTCGCTGAAGGCGGCCTGGCCGGCGGCACACATCGACGTGCTGCTGTATGAAGAGACGCGGCCGATGCTCGCCAGCCACCCGGACATCCGCCACATTTATGCCATCGACCGCCGCTGGAAAAAGCAGGGCGTGCGCTATCAGATCGGCCAGGAGTGGCGGCTGATGAAAACGCTGCGTAACCAGCGGTATGACCTGGTGGTCAACCTCGCCGATCAGTGGCGCAGCGCCGTGATTACCCGCTTTACCGGCGCGGCCGTGCGGCTGGGCTTTGATTTTCCCAAGCGTCGTGGCGCGCTCTGGTCCCGCTGCCATACCCGGCTGGTGCCCACCGAGGGTCACGGCCAGTTACACACCGTCGAACAGAATCTCGCCCTGCTGGCCCCGCTGGCCCTGCCCACCGTTCAGGCGCACGTGGCGATGCATTACGCCCCTGCCGATCGCCAGGCGGTGCGCCAGCTGCTGGGCGACGTACGGGACTATATTGTGGTGCAGCCGACCTCACGCTGGTTCTTCAAATGCTGGAGCGACGACAAGTTCGCCGCCGCCCTGCAGGCGCTGCAGGACGACGGTCACCACCTGGTGCTGACCTCGGGGCCCGATGCGCGCGAGCAGGAGATGGTCGCCTCGATTATTGGCCGCCTGCGCAGCCGCGACGGCGTGACCTCGCTGGCCGGCCAGCTGACGCTGCCGCAGCTGGCGGCAGCGATCGATGATGCCCGGCTGTTTATCGGCGTCGACTCGGTGCCGATGCATATGGCCGCCGCGCTGCAGACGCCGTGCGTGGCGCTGTTTGGCCCCTCTAAGCTGGTATTCTGGCGGCCGTGGCAGGTTAACGGCGAGGTGATCTGGGCCGGAGATTATGCCGCGCTGCCGGATCCGGATGCGGTCAATACCGGCACCGGTGAACGCTATCTGGACGCCATTCCGGTGGATGTGGTGGTGGCTGCGGCACGGAGGGCGCTGGTATGAAGCCGATCAGGCTGGCAATTGTCCGCCAGAAATACCGCCCGGACGGCGGTGCCGAACGTTTTATCTCCCGCGCGCTGCAGGCGCTGGACCAGCACGCGCTCGATCTCAACGTCATCACCCGCGAGTGGCAGGGGGAGCGCCAGCCGGACTGGCATCTGCATATCTGTAACCCGGCCAAATGGGGGCGCATCAGCCGCGAACGCGGCTTTGCCCGCGCGGCGCGGGAGCTGTGGCAGCGCGAGCAGTTTGATATCGTGCAGAGCCATGAACGCATCGCCGGCTGCGACATCTACCGCGCCGGTGACGGCGTGCATCAGCGCTGGCTGGAGCTGCGATCCCAACTGCTTCCCGCATGGCGGCGGGCGTTGCTGCAGAACGATCGCTATCACCGCTACGTGATGGCGGCCGAGCGGGAGATGTATCAGGCCCCCGAGCTGAAAGCGGTGATCTGCAACGCAGAGATGGTCAAACAGGAGATTATCGAGCGCTTTGGCGTCGCCAGCGAACGTATTCACGTGATCTACAACGCCATCAACACCGCACAGTTTACCCCGGCAGACGATGCCACCCGCGCCGCGCTGCGCCAGAGGATGTCGCTGCCGCTGACGGCCAGCGTGCTGATTTACGTCGGCTCCGGCTTCGAGCGCAAGGGGCTTGCCGCGGCGATACGCGCCGTGGCCGGCACCGATCGTTATCTGCTGGTGGTCGGTAAAGATAAGGCCGAAAAACAGTATCGGGCGCTGGCCAGCCAGCTGGGCTGCGCCGACCGCATCCGCTTCGTCGGCATGCAGGCGGACACGCTGCCCTGGTATCAGGCGGCCGACGGCCTGCTGCTGCCGACGCTGTACGACCCGTTCCCTAACGTGATCCTTGAAGCGATGGCCTGCGGCCTGCCGGTGATCACCTCGACCACCTGCGGCGGTGCCGAATTTATTCAGCCCGGCGTCAACGGCTACGTCTGTGGCGCACACGACGTGGCCGCGCTGCGCGAGGCGGTGATGGCGCTACCGCAGCAGGCCACCGACAGCGCAATGGCGCTGGCCGCCCGCGAGCGCGTGCTGGCATCCACCCCGCAGCGGCTCTCTGCACAGCTGGTTGCGCTCTATCAACATATTCTGAGATAACCGATGCGCGTTCTAATGATTATTGACGGCCTGCCCGGCGGCGGCGCGGAGAAAGTGGTGCTGACGCTGTGTGAAGGCATGCAGAAGCTCGGCCATCAGGTGAGCCTGTTCTCGCTGCGTGACGTCTGCAACTACGCCCTGCCACCGGGCATTGACTATCAGGTGGTAGAGGCGCACAGCAGTGCGCCGTGGCGTAAGCTGACCGAGCTTTCCCGCCGCGCTGCCGCGCTCGACAACGCCATCGCCGCCGCTGAAAGCCAGGCGGGCGCCTTCGATCTGATCTTCTCACACCTGCATAAAACCGACCGCATCGTCGCGCGTTGCCGCACCATTGCACCGCAAAAACTGTGGTTCTGCATTCACGGCATCCTGTCGACCTCCTACCTTGGCCACCGCCGGGGGCTGAACCGCTGGTTCAAACGGCAGAAGATCGCGCGTATTTATCAGGGGAAAAATATTGTTGCCGTCTCCGCCGCGGCGGCGGACGATCTGCCCGCACAGCTCGGCATCACCCCTGCCCGGCTGGCGGTGATTAACAACCCGTTTGATATTGCCGCAATCCTGCAGCAGGCGGCCGAGCCGCTGGCGGTGGCCGGGGAAGCGTATCTGGTTCACGTCGGCCGCTTTCATCCGCACAAACGCCATGACCGGCTGCTGGCGGCCTACGCGGCGTCCGGCATTCAGGCCAGCCTGGTGCTGGTCGGTACCGGGGACGAGCAGCGTATCGCCGGGGTGAAAGCGCAGGCGAAAGCGCTGGGTATTGATGACCGGGTGATTTTCGCCGGTTTTCAGGCTAACCCCTATCCGATCATCAAACATGCCCGCCTGCTGATCCTCAGCTCGGACAGCGAAGGCTTCGGTAACGTGCTGGTGGAGGCGCTGCTGTGCGGCACGCCGGTGGTCAGCACCCGTTGTCCGGGTGGGCCGGCGGAGATCCTGCAGCAGGCGGGGCTGAGCCAGGCGCTGGCCGAACTGAACGTGGCGTCGCTGGCGGAGACGATGGCGGCGATCTACGCGTCGCCACCGGTCATCAATAGCCAGCCGCTAATGGCGTACGATATTCAGCCCATCTGTCAGCAGTATCTGGCGCTGGGGCGCTGAAGGACTGCAGCTGTGTCCAGACCTGCTCGACGCTGACGTCGGCACACTCGCCCGAGGCGGTCTGCATTATGCGGTACTCACCTGACCACGGATGCCATGCCTTCGGGTCAGTATCGCCAAACAGCACCACCTGACGACGATTCACCGCGGCGGCCAGATGCATCTGCCCGCCGTCGCTGCACAGCAGCGTATCGCAGTGTTCAAACGCCGCCACCAGCTCACGTACCGACGCGGTCGGGCACAGCGCGACCCGCGTGCTGTCGCAGGCGGCCAGCACCTGCTCCGCCCGGTGCTGGTCACCGACGTCATCCGGTGCCAGCGTGCCCTGTGGCGACCAGAAGATCAGCACCCGGCCCTGGTTCACCGCCAGATGCCGCTGAATAATCGCCACGTAGCGCTCCAGCGGCCAGCGGCGTTTTTCACTGCGGCTGCTGATATGCACGCCGAGCAGCGGCCCGTCGGCCGGAAGGTGGGTAGCCAGGTTGGCCTGTGCCTGCTGACGCTCCTGCGCGGTCAGCCAGATGCGCACCGGCGGAATAGCGGGCGGCATTGTGGTCAGCGCAGAGAGGTAGCTGAAGGTGCGCTCTACCTGATGGAGGCCGTTGAAATTCTCAGCGCGAAACGGCACGTGGATCCCCCGGTCGCCGGTATCCGCGCCGATAATTTTTTTCACACCGACCAGCTTCGCCAGCCGCAGGCTGTACTTACAGGGGGTCGGATTAGCGAGGATGGCGACATCAAACGGGATGCGGCGCAGCTGCAGCAAAATTTTCATGCGTGCCAGATAGACGCTCAGCTTGCTTTCACCCCGGCTGCGGTGCTTCGCCTTACGGTAGACAAAGGTCTGATTGATATGCGGATTGTGGAGGACGACATCCTGACTCACGGTGTTAATTAACAGGCAGATGTGCGCATCGGGAAATGTCGTCTTAATGCCTTCGATCAGCGGTGTGGTACAAACTAAATCACCGATATTGTCACGGCGAATAATCAAAATATTTTTCATCACTGGCCTGCTAACTGGGCATATGTCGGGGTGGTGACAGCATCGCCAGCGTGCCCCGACGGGGCGTGGCGATGAACGATGCTGCTGACACTATGACAGCCAATTCGCACTAATTGCACATTAAAGATAAGAAATTTCTCACCAGACAAAAAACTTAACCCTAACGTCTTGATATGTCATGGTACCTTTCCTCTGCAGGCCAGTCCCCTCACCGCCGCAGCTACCGCCATGCAACCGGGAAGTGGTGCAGTACAAGTTACTTATCTGCTAACATGCCGTATTATTTCTCTTTTTCGGCATTCTTCGGACGCAAGTCTCTGCTCACCTGAAAAAACAATGTGATGACGACCCTTTATACCGTTTTGCTGTATCTCATCCAGCCCCTGATCTGGCTTCGTCTCTGGTTACGCGGCCGGAAAGCACCGGCTTATCGTAAGCGCTGGGCGGAGCGTTACGGCTTCTGCACCGGTAAGGTCAAACCGGATGGGATCCTGCTGCACTCGGTTTCCGTGGGTGAAACGCTGGCGGCTATTCCGCTGGTGCGCGCGCTGCGCCACCGCTACCCGCATCTGCCGATTGTGGTCACCACTATGACCCCCACCGGATCGGAGCGGGCCAGCTCGGCGTTTGGTAAAGACGTGCATCACGTTTATCTGCCCTATGACCTGCCGGGCGCGATGAACCGTTTCCTTGATACCGTCAACCCGCGGCTGGTGATCATTATGGAAACCGAGCTGTGGCCGAATATGATCACCCTGCTGCACGCGCGTAAAATACCGCTGGTGATTGCCAACGCCCGCCTGTCTGAACGCTCGGCGAAGGGTTATCAGAAAATTGGCAAATTCATGAAGCGCCTGCTGCAGCGCATTACCCTGATCGCGGCGCAGAATCAGGAAGACGGTGAGCGCTTTATCGGCCTGGGCCTGAAACGTTCCCAGCTGGCGGTGACCGGCAGCCTGAAGTTTGATATCTCCGTCACCCCGGAACTGGCCGCCCGCGCGGTCACCCTGCGCCGCCAGTGGGCGCCGCACCGTCAGGTGTGGATTGCCACCAGCACCCATGAAGGGGAAGAGAGCATTATTCTGGACGCGCACCGCAAACTGCTGGCACGCTTCCCGACCCTGCTGCTGATCCTGGTGCCGCGCCACCCGGAACGTTTTGCTACCGCCAGCAGCCTGGCGCAGAAAGGCGGCTTCACCTACACGCTGCGCAGCAGCGGGGAGATCCCGTCTGCCACCACCCAGGTGGTGATTGGCGATACCATGGGCGAGCTGATGCTGCTGTACGGCATTGCCGACCTGGCGTTTGTCGGCGGCAGCCTGGTCGAGCGCGGCGGCCACAATCCGCTGGAGCCCGCCGCCCACGCCATTCCGGTGCTGATGGGGCCGCACACCTTCAACTTCAAAGACATCTGCGCCCGCCTGCAGCAGGCGGATGGCCTGATCACCGTCACGGATGCCGACTCGCTGGATAAAGAGATCGGCACCCTGCTGACCGATGAAGATTACCGCCTGTATCACGGCCGCCACGCGGTGGACGTGCTGCATCAGAACCAGGGCGCGCTGCAGCGGCTGCTGCACCTGCTGGAACCTCATCTGCCACAGCGGAACCACTAACATGAGCCAACGTCAGAAACTGTCGGTGGTGCTGATTGCCAAAGATGCGGCTGACCTGCTCCCCGAGTGCCTGGAGTCGGTCAGCTGGGCCGATGAGATCGTGCTGCTGGACTCCGGCAGCCACGACGGCACGCCGGAGATCGCCGCCCGCCACGGCGCCGCGGTGTATCACGCCAGCGAGTGGCACGGTTACGGCAAACAGCGCCAGCTGGCACAGAGCTACGCCAGCCATCCGTGGGTCCTGATGCTCGACTGCGACGAACGGGTGACGCCCGCGCTGCGCGAGGAGATTGAACAGGCGCTGATGCTGCCGGCGGCAGAGACCGTCTACAGCCTGCCGCGCCGCAACCTGTTCCTCGGCCGCTTTATGCGCCACAGCGGCTGGTATCCGGATCGCGTTACGCGTCTCTATCCGCGCCGCTACCAGTACAATGACCACCAGGTGCATGAGTCGCTGGCGACGGCAGGCGCACGGGTGGTGGCACTTAAGGGCGATCTGCTGCACCTCACCTGTCGTGATTTCTCCGCCTTTCAGTGGAAGCAGTTCGCCTACGCCGAGGCCTGGGCAAAGCAGCGCCACCAGCAGGGCAGGCGCTGTGGCATCGCGTCAATTTTCGGCCATACAGCCGGTGCATTTCTGAAAACGCTGGTGCTGCGCGCCGGTTTTCTTGACGGTAAACAGGGCTGGCTGCTGGCGGTAGTCAACGCCCAGTACACCTTTAATAAATACACCGCCCTCTGGGCACTCAATCATGCATCCAGGAACGGCAGACTATGAGCACCAAAGCCATCTACCCCGGCACCTTCGATCCGCTGACTAACGGCCACCTGGATATCGTCACCCGCGCTGCCCTGATGTTCGACCATATCGTGCTGGCGGTCGCCGCCAGCCCGAGCAAGAAGCCGCTGTTTTCGCTGGACGAGCGCGTGGCGCTGGCCACGGAGGTCACCGCCCATCTGGACAACGTGGAAGTGATTGGTTTTAGCGACCTGATGGCCAACTTCGCCCGCGAACAGCAGGCCAACGTGCTGGTGCGCGGGCTGCGGGCGGTGTCTGACTTTGAGTATGAGATGCAGCTGGCGCAGATGAACCGTCACCTGCTGCCGACGCTGGAAAGCGTATTCCTGATGCCCTCCGGACAGTACTCTTTTGTTTCATCAACGCTGATGAAAGAGGTGGCCCGCCACGGCGGCGAGGTGCAGGCGTTTCTGCCCGCACCGGTCTGGCAGGCGCTGATGGCGAAGCTCTGACTGACGCATGTATCAGGCTCGGCCGGCGAAACGCTGACCGGCTCAGGCCCCACGGTTTATCGCGCGTGGCGCGCTAGCGCTGGCACTGCGGGCACCAGAAGGTGCTGCGCTGTGCATGCTTCGCACTGACTATCAGGCTGCCGCACGCGCGGCACGGCTCCCCCGCCCGGCCATACACCTGCAACTCCTGGGCAAAGTAGCCCGGCTTACCGTCGCTCTGCAGGAAGTCGCGCAGCGTGGTGCCGCCCTGCTCGATGGAGCGCAGCAGCACCGCTTTGATGGTGCTGACCAGCAGCCCGCACTCGGCTTCATCCAGCGAACCCGCCTGACGATCGGGCAGGATCCCGGCAACAAACAGCGATTCGCTGGCGTAAATATTCCCCACCCCCACCACCAGCCGGTTATCCATCAGCCAGGGTTTCACCGGCGTACGCTTGCCACGAGACTTATCAAACAGGTAAGAGGCGGTAAAGGCGTCGCTGAGCGGCTCGGGGCCGAGGTGCGACAGCACCGGGCTGACGGCCAGATCGCTGCACCACAGCCAGGCGCCGAAGCGGCGGGGATCGGTGTAACGCAGCACCTTGCCGTTGCTCATCACCAGGTCGACATGGTCATGCTTCGCCGGCGGCTGCTCCTCCGCCAGCACGCGAAGGCTGCCGGACATCCCCAGATGAATGATAATCCAGCCCGCGGGCAGCTCCAGCAGCAGGTACTTCGCCCGACGCTGCACGCTGAGCACCGGCTGGTCGCTGAGCGCATGAATTTCATTCGAGACCGGCCAGCGCAGGCGGCCGTTACGGACCACGGCGTGCAGGATCGTGGCACCCACAAGGTGCGGCTCAATCCCGCGCCGGCTGGTTTCAACCTCAGGTAATTCTGGCATTGTCACCTCCGCGGCGAAGCCCGTCAGGCAGCCCGCTGCTGTATGGAATCTGAAAACAAAAAAACCCGGCCGAAGCCGGGTTTTTTCATCAACTAAGAGTAATTACTTAATCTTAGCTTCTTTGTAGATCACGTGCTGGCGGACAACTGGATCGAATTTCTTCAGTTCCAGTTTTTCCGGCTTAGTACGTTTGTTCTTCGTGGTGGTATAGAAGTGACCTGTACCAGCAGAAGAAACCAGCTTGATCTTCTCACGAATACCTTTAGCCATGTTTCAATTCCTTAACTTAGTACTTCTCACCGCGGGCACGCAGATCGGCCAGGACCGTCTCAATACCCTTCTTATCAATTACGCGCATGCCATTGGCAGATACACGCAGTGTAACGAAGCGCTTCTCGCTCTCGATCCAGAAACGGTGAGAGTGCAGGTTCGGCAGGAAACGGCGTTTCGTCGCGTTCATTGCGTGGGAACGGTTGTTACCGGTCACCGGACGCTTGCCAGTTACTTGGCAGACTCGTGACATGTCTATTCTCCAAAAATCAAATCAGCTCGAGCTTTAAAAATAAGGTTTTGGCCGCCTCGTCAGACTTAAAAGCCCATCCAGGCGAGTTCTATGTGAACCCGCTGAGCAGGCCCAAACGCCAAACCCGAGATTCTCAAAGGTGGCATAGTATACGCCCTGTAGCGCGAGTGCTCAAGTCCCGAACAGATAAAGATCCCTCAGGATCGCGGGAAAATATCCTGTTTGCATGCGAAATGGCCGGTCAGCCCCCGTTTTTCGGCGGTAACCCCCCGCCAGGCAGAGGGGAACTACAGCCAGCCACGTTCGGCAAAGGAGACATACTGACCGTGACCGATCACCATATGGTCCAGCACGCGGATATCCATCAGGGAGCAGGCGCGAACAATCTGCGCGGTGATATCACGGTCGGCCTGGCTGGGTTCAGCCACGCCGGACGGGTGATTATGCGCCAGAATAATCGCCGCCGCATTGCGTTTCAGCGCTTCACGCACGATTTCCCGCGGGTGGACCTCCACGCTGTTGATGGTGCCGCTGAACATCTCACTAACGTGGATCACCCGGTGCTGGTTATCGAAAAACACCACCTGGAAGATTTCACGCTCCTGCTGCGCCAGCGAGCCCTGCAGAAAGTCGAGCAGTTGTCGGGTGCTGGTCACCGAACGCTTCGCGATGGCGTCGCGGCAGCTGAAACAGCGCCGCGCCAGCTCGGCCACCGCATTAAGCTGGGCAAACTTGGCGGCCCCCACGCCGCTGCCCTCGCGGAACTCGGCCCGCGAGGCGTTCATCAGTTGATAGAGTGAGCCGAACTCGGCCATCAGTTGCTGGGCCAGCTTCATCACGTGCCGACCGCGGATCCCGGTACGTAAAAAAATCGCCAACAGCTCACAGTCGCTGAGCGTTTCCACGCCGTGCGCGATCAGTTTTTCGCGCGGTGCCATACCATTCCAGTTGTTATCCATTCGCCACCTCTGCTTCCTCAGTGGTCATTATCATGGCATTATATACAGTAGTTTCAAATCGCACTTTGCCGAGTTTTACGCGGCGGTCGTCAGAACGTTGGTGCAAAATAGCCACGCTGGCGGAGTGTGGTAAAATAGCCAGATTACGGTGCTGACGGCACGGCAACCATTGATAAAGGTGAACGGCAAATGACGGGATTATCGGGAAAGCGGATTGTGCTGGGCGTCAGCGGCGGTATCGCCGCCTATAAAACCCCTGAGCTGGTGCGTCGCCTGCGCGATCGCGGTGCCGAGGTGCGGGTGGTGATGACCGACGCAGCCAAAGCCTTTATTACGCCGCTCAGCCTGCAGGCGGTCTCCGGTTTCCCGGTTTCCGACGATCTGCTCGACCCGGCAGCCGAGGCCGCTATGGGCCATATTGAGCTGGGGAAATGGGCCGAACTGGTGATCCTCGCGCCGGCCACCGCCGACCTGATCGCGCGCGTGGCGGCCGGCATGGCCAATGACCTGGTCACCACCCTGTGCCTGGCGACGGCGGCGCCGATCGCCATTGCCCCGGCGATGAACCAGCAGATGTACCGCGCGGCGGCCACCCAGCACAACCTTATGGTGCTGGCCGAGCGCGGGATCGCCGTCTGGGGGCCGGACAGCGGCAGCCAGGCCTGTGGCGATATCGGCCCCGGCCGGATGCTCGACCCGCTGGCGATCGTCGCGCTGGCCGCAGAACTGACCACGCCGGTCAACGACCTGCAACATCTGCGCATTATGATTACCGCCGGCCCGACGCGGGAAGCGCTGGACCCGGTGCGTTTTATCTCGAACCACAGCTCCGGCAAGATGGGCTTTGCGATTGCAGCCGCCGCCGCCGCACGCGGAGCGCAGGTGACGCTGGTCGCCGGCCCGGTCACGCTGCCCACACCGGCGGGGGTGACGCGCGTTGACGTCACCACCGCGCTGGAGATGCAGCAGTCGGTGATGGATGCCGCCGCGCAGCAGCAGATATTTATCGGCTGTGCGGCGGTAGCCGACTACCGCGCGGCGGCCATTGCCGGGGATAAGATTAAAAAACAGGGGGATGAGATCACCCTGCAGATGGTGAAGAATCCGGATATCGTCGCCGGCGTGGCGGCGCTAACCGAAGCCCGCCCTTACGTGGTCGGATTTGCCGCTGAAACCCGGAATGTGGAAGAATACGCGCAGCAAAAACGCCTGCGTAAGAACCTGGACCTGATCTGCGCCAACGATGTGGCGCAGGCCGGCCAGGGTTTTAACAGTGATGCCAATGCGTTACACCTTTACTGGCAGGATGGCGACAAAGCCTTACCGCTCACCCCCAAGCCCCTGCTGGGCCAACAGTTACTGAATGAGATTATCGGCCTTTATGATGAAAAAAATCGACGTTAAGATCCTCGACCCGCGCGTGGGCAACGACTTCCCGCTGCCGACCTACGCCACATCAGGTTCTGCGGGCCTGGATCTGCGCGCCTGCCTCGACCAGCCGGTTGAACTGCAGCCTGGCGTGACCACGCTGGTGCCGACCGGTCTGGCCATCCACATCGCCGACCCACAGCTGGCGGCGGTGATCCTGCCGCGTTCCGGCCTGGGCCATAAGCACGGCGTGGTGCTGGGTAATCTGGTCGGGCTGATCGACTCCGATTACCAGGGGCAGCTGATGGTCTCCGTCTGGAACCGTGGCCAGCAGACCTTTATCATCGAGCCGGGCGAGCGCATCGCGCAGATGGTGTTTGTCCCCGTGGTGCAGGCTGAATTTAACCTGGTGAACGACTTTGATGCCAGCGTGCGCGGTGAAGGCGGCTTCGGTCATTCAGGCCGCCAGTAACCTTTTCCCGTTTCCGTCACGACGATAGCCTAATCATTTGTCACCGTGAGCCCCCGCTCACGGATATTGCGTGGGCTCTGCCCGTTTATGGTGATGTTTTCAGGGGTCTTTTAAGGCATGACAGAAAAAAAGAGTGCGAAAAGGAATCGTCGCGAGGAGATCCTGCAGGCGCTGGCGCAGATGCTGGAATCCAGCGACGGCAGCCAGCGGATCACCACCGCCAAGCTGGCAGCCAGCGTCGGCGTCTCGGAAGCGGCGCTGTACCGGCATTTTCCCAGCAAAACCCGGATGTTTGACAGCCTGATCGAATTTATTGAAGACAGCCTGATTACGCGCATCAACCTGATCCTGAAAGATGAGAAGGAGACGTTGCCGCGCCTGCGTCTGATCACTCAGCTCATTCTGGGGTTTGGTGAGCGTAATCCGGGTTTAACCCGCATTCTGACCGGACACGCGCTGATGTTCGAACAGGACAGGCTGCAGGGGCGCATCAACCAGCTGTTCGAACGTATCGAAGCCCAGCTGCGTCAGGTAATGCGGGAGAAAAAAATGCGCGAGGGGGAAGGCTTCAGCACCGATGAAACGCTGCTGGCCAGCCAGATCCTCGCCTTCTGCGAAGGGCTGCTGTCGCGCTTTGTACGTTCCGAGTTTCGCTATCGCCCCACTGCGGAATTTGAGGTGCGCTGGCCGCTGTTCGCCGCCCAGCTGGTGTAACGCGGTGGGCCAGTATTACTGGCCCACCGTCGATCAGATCCCGTACTCGCTGCGGTAGGCACGCACGGCAATCAGGTGATCGGTCAGTTCCGGCTTCTCTTCCAGATAGCCGATCAGCTCGTTCAGCGTAATGATCGAAATCACCCTGCAGCCGTAATCGCGCTGCACTTCCTGAATGGCGGACAGTTCGCCGCGCCCGCGCTCCTGGCGGTCCAGCGAGATCAGCACCCCGGCCAGCGTCGCCTTTTCGGCAGAGATAATATCCATCGACTCGCGTATCGCGGTACCGGCGGTAATCACGTCATCCACCAGCATCACTTTGCCCTGCAGCGGGCTGCCGACCAGGCTGCCGCCCTCGCCGTGGGTTTTCGCCTCTTTGCGGTTAAAGCAGTACGGCACGTCGCGGTCGTGGTGATCCGCCAGCGCCACGGCGGTGGTGGTGGCAATCGGAATGCCTTTATAGGCCGGACCAAACAGCAGGTCGAAATCAATCCCGGAGTCAACCAGCGCCTGGGCGTAAAAACGTCCGAGCAGCGCGAGGTCACGCCCGGTGTTAAACAGGCCGGCGTTGAAGAAATAGGGGCTCTTACGCCCTGATTTCAGGGTAAATTCTCCGAACTTCAGAACCTGCTTGTTGATGGCGAATTCAATAAACTGACGCTGCCAGGCTTTCATCATGGGCTTCCTCAAAATTCAGGCAAAAAAAAGGCGACCCTCAGGTCGCCTGCAATAATCAGTCGGTCAGCGCAGCTTTCTGCGCCTGCACCAGGGTGTCGATGCCGCCGCGCGCCAGCGCCAGCAGCGCCAGCAGCTCGTCGTGGGTGAAGGGTTCACCTTCTGCGGTGCCCTGTACCTCAATCATACGGCCATCTTCCATCATCACCACGTTCATATCGGTTTCGGCGTTGGAATCTTCGATATACTCCAGATCGCACAGCGCTTCGCCGTTGACGATGCCGACGGAGATCGCCGCCACCATGCCTTTCATCGGGTTAGCCTTCAGCTTACCGATGCTGACCAGGTGATTCAGCGCGTCGGCCAGCGCCACGCAGGCGCCGGTGATCGACGCGGTACGGGTGCCGCCGTCCGCCTGCAGCACGTCGCAGTCCAGCGTGATGGTGAACTCGCCCAGCGCTTTCAGATCGATAGCGGCGCGCAGCGAGCGGGCGATCAGGCGCTGGATCTCCAGCGTGCGGCCGCCCTGCTTGCCTTTGGCGGCTTCGCGGGCGTTACGGCTGTGGGTCGCGCGCGGCAGCATACCGTATTCTGCGGTGACCCAGCCCTGGCCCTGGCCTTTCAGAAAGCGCGGTACGCCCTCTTCGATGGTAGCGGTGCAGAGAACTTTGGTATCACCGAATTCAACCAGCACAGAGCCTTCTGCATGTTTGGTATAATGACGGGTCAGGGTGACGGGGCGAACCTGTTGTGCGCTACGGCCTGATGGACGCATGATGTATCTCCGGCTGGCTGGTTTAATGGCTGCGCATTATACGGATTTCACTACGGCTTGCCTATCACGCTGGCGCACGCCATCGCGGATGTGGCGACATCTGCCGCATCCGGTTATGCAGGTGACGGAATGCTAATCACTTTTTCTGCAACTGCCGTGGCCAGCGGATGTAAAGTGCGGTGAAATGTGGCTAAATGCCCCTCTTCTCTGACTGACTCGCTGGAACCCGCGAATGACTTCTGTTTTCCATTTTCTGCTCGCCCTGGCCATTATCTTCGGCCTGGCGCTGCTGTTCAGTAACGACCGTAAAAAAATCCGCCCGCGCATCCTGCTGCAGCTGGTGGTGATTGAAGCGGCGCTGGCCTGGTTCTTCCTGCACGCGTCCGGCGGCCTGAGCGTGGTCTCGGCCGTCTCCAGCTTCTTTGAAGTGCTGCTGAAATACGCGGCCCAGGGGACCGACTTTGTGTTTGGCGGCATGAGTTCGCAGGGTCTGGCGTTTATCTTCCTTGGCGTACTGTGCCCGATCGTGTTTATCTCCGCGCTGATCGGTATTCTGCAGCACCTGAAAATCCTGCCGTGGCTGATCCGCTTCTTCGGCACCGTACTGTCGAAAATCAACGGCATGGGCAAGCTGGAGTCGTTTAACGCCGTCAGCACGCTGATCCTCGGCCAGTCGGAGAACTTTATCGCCTATAAAGGTATCCTGGCAGACATCTCCCCGCGCCGCCTCTATTCGATGGCGGCGGCAGCGATGTCCACCGTGTCACTGTCGATCGTCGGTGCCTATATGTCGATGATTGAGCCGCGCTACGTGGTGGCGGCGCTGGTGCTCAACATGTTCAGCACCTTTATCGTTCTGTCGATCATCAACCCGACGCCGGCAGGGGATGAGCCGGAAATCCGTCTTGAGAAGCTGCACGAAGACCAGAGCTTCTTCGAGATGCTGGGTGAGTACATTCTTGCGGGCTTTAAGGTGGCGATGATCATCCTTGCGATGCTGATTGGTTTCATCGCGCTGATCGCCATGGTTAACGCGGTGTTTGCCAGCCTGTTTGGCATCAGCTTCCAGCAGATCCTCGGCTACGTGTTCTGGCCTTTCGCCTGGCTGATCGGCATTCCGACCGCTGACGCGCTGCCGGCGGCCAGCATTATGGCCACCAAGCTGGTGACCAACGAGTTTGTGGCGATGATTGAGCTGAAGAAGGTCGCCGCCGGACTGTCACCACGCGGGCTGGGTATTCTGTCGGTGTTCCTCGTCTCCTTCGCCAACTTTGCTTCGATCGGCATCGTGGCGGGAGCCATTAAGGGACTGAACGAGCAGCAGGGCAACGTGGTGTCGCGCTATGGTCTGAAGCTGATTTACGGCTCGACGCTGGTCAGCCTGCTGTCGGCGGCGTTTGCCGGGCTGGTGCTGTAAACGTCAATCGGTGGCATGGGTGAGCCCGGCGTGTCACCTTCTGCTTCCGGCGGCACTGGCTGGCCTGGCATCCCGCCTGCTGTTCCCGGCGGCGTTAGCCAGCCTGGCTATTGCCTGCTGCGGGCGGCGGTGTTGGCATCCGGCCACGGCTAGCTGGCGTAAACCGGCGGTTTACGCCAGCTAGCCCGTCAGCAGCCGTTGCCGGCTAAGCGTCAGAAGGCCACGCAGACCGGCGCATCCACCCGCATCACCGAGTCCTGCGCAAAGCGCTGCTTATAGACCGCGCGCAGCGCCTCTATCCCCTGCTCGCTGCCCTGGTCCAGCGGGTGGATCAGCATCAGCGCCCGGCTCTCTTCCCGCGCCAGCCTGCCGTCATCGCCCAGCCACTGCCCCTGCGCGGCAAACACCGTCAGCCCCGCCTTGAAACGCGGCGTGACGTCATCATCAACAAATTTCTGCCACTCTGCCGGGGTAATCGCCGCGCCCTGCGGGCGGTTCAGGCCGAAGTAGAGCGTGGTCTGCACCATCGCATCACCGCGGACGCAGGCCGCGGCGGGGGGCGCCTGGCGGGCGGGTGCGCTGCAGCCGGCCAGCGCCAGCAGCAGCACGCCGGAAATAACGCTACGTATCAACATCGGGGCTCCTGATTAATCGGTTAAATAGCGGCGATCGCCACACTAGCAGGCCGCCCGCCGGGAAGCATCTAAAATTCTGTCGCTAAAACAGCGGCGTTTACGGCGGCATTTCACTGAATGCCTGTTAAGCCACCGCCTGCGCCGTTATACTCGCTGCCTGATTCCTTGATACCAACGGGTACGCACAATGATCCGCAGCATGACCGCCTACGCACGGCGAGAAACCAAAGGCGAATGGGGCAGCGCCGCCTGGGAGCTCCGTTCCGTCAACCAGCGCTATCTGGAGACCTATCTGCGCCTGCCGGAACAGTTCCGCGGCCTGGAGCCGGTGGTCCGCGAGCGTATTCGCAACCGCCTGACCCGCGGTAAAATTGAAGTCAGCCTGCGCTTTGACGCCGACCCGCGCGCCCAGAGCGCGCTGGTGCTGAATGAGAAACTGGCCGTTCAGCTGGTTGAGGCCGCTAACTGGGTCAAGCTGCAGAGCGATGAGGGTGAGATCAACCCGCTGGATATTCTGCGCTGGCCGGGCGTGATGTCCGCCGCCGAACAGGATCTGGACGCTATCTCCGCAGAGCTGCTGAGCACGCTGGACGTAGCCATCGACGACTTTATCACCGCACGGGAAACCGAAGGCGCGGCGCTGAAGCAGCTGATCGAACAGCGTCTGCAGGGCGTCAGCGCCGAAGTCACTAAAGTTCGCGCCCATATGCCGGACGTGCTGAAGTGGCAGCGTGAGCGGCTGGTCAGCCGTCTGGAAGAGGCGCAGGTGCAGCTGGAGAATAACCGGCTGGAGCAGGAGCTGGTGATGCTGGCGCAGCGCGTGGACGTGGCGGAAGAGCTGGACCGCCTGGAAGCCCACGTGAAAGAGACCTACAACATTCTGAAGAAGAAGGAGGCCGTCGGCCGCCGCCTCGACTTTATGATGCAGGAGTTCAACCGCGAGTCGAACACCCTGGGCTCCAAGTCGATCAACGCCGAGATCACCACCTCAGCCATTGAGCTGAAGGTGCTGATCGAGCAGATGCGCGAGCAGATTCAGAATATCGAGTAGTGTTACATAAGATCTTAACCTGTCTCACTAAGTCGCAATAGGACAAAAAGACCATTGTAAATAATGGTCTTTTTGTTTTATATAGTCTCATGTCGTATCACTACAGCGCGTGTTTCATGTGTACATAAGCATGTACACAGCAGCAGGTATAAAACACGGTTTATGTACACAAAAATGAGACTGGATGAGCATGGCAAAACTGACAGATATACAAATCAGAACATGGATTAAGTCAGGTGAGCGTTTTGAAGGGCGATCTGATGGAGGTGGGCTGTACTTATGCTTCCCGAAGAACTATGCCATACCGTTTTGGCGTTTTCGCTATCGTTTTGCAGGCAAACAGCGGGCAATGGTTATAGGGACATACTCTGAACTATCAATCGCTAAAGCACGTGAGACAGCCAGAGAGCAGTCAGCTCGTGTCGCTTTGGGTTATGATGTTGCGGAAGAAAAACAAGAACGCAAAGCGAAAGCATTGAAGAAGATGGAGGAAGAAAAACATGCACTACGCGTATCAGAATTAGCTGCCGAATACTTCGAGCGTCAAATCCTCAATCGCTGGAAGCATCCAGACATCCTGCGTCGTCGTATCGACAAGGATATCAATCCGACGATAGGCCATCTCAAAATTGAAGATGTGCGCCCCAGACACATTGACGACATGTTGCAAAAAATTGTCCAGCGTGGCGCGCCTACTGTAGCTAATGATGTTTTGAGATGGACTCGCCGTATTTTCGATTACGGAATAAGACGGCATATGCTGGAAACAAATCCTACGGGCGCATTTGAAATCGATGATGCTGGTGGCCAAGAAAAAAGCCGGGATCGTTGGTTAAGCCGTGAAGAGCTTGTGAAGTTCTTGCAGGCAATGCCAATGACAAAAGGTTTCTCACGTCAGAACGAGCTTACAATGAAACTTCTTCTGGTATTCTGCTGCCGTAAGATGGAGCTATGTGGTGCACGTTGGGAAGAGTTCGATCTTAACGAAGCTGTCTGGCACTTACCGGCTGAGAGGGTTAAGAATGGTGATGCTATCGATATCCCTATTCCAGCACCGGCGCTTGAATGGCTGAAAGAACTACACCAAATGTCATATAATAGTCAGTGGGTGCTTCCTGCAAGAAAAATGCAGCACCGGATGGTCCCCCACATTCAGGAAAGCACATTGCCTGTCGCATTGAGCAAGGTAAAATTTAACCTCCCCGACATACCTAATTTTACAATTCATGATTTTCGACGCACCGCTAGATCGCATCTTGCGGCGCTAGGTGTTGACCCGATAGTTGCAGAGCGCTGCCTTAACCACAGAATTAAAGGGGTTGAAGGGATTTATAATCGTTATCAGTACTACAAAGAGAGGAGGCAAGCATTAGAGAAATGGTGTAACTTCCTGATTAATATAGAAATAAATGAATTTGATAGCACTATGCAGTTGATGATATGTAACGTTTAAAAAATGAGCATATGACCGAGTTAACTGTGAGGTATATGCCAAGCGTTGCTAATATCACCGCATAATCGCTAACAAAGAATAGGTCTGCACTAAGTCACAAGCTCAAAACACCTCCGAATCTGGAAAATTATAGTAAGAAGATTGGTTGAAAATGACTCATGCAATCCCAATATAAGAACCTCCTTTTTACCGCCTGAAGGAGGCTTTTATGGGAGAGCAGTACCGCATGTCAAGACAGCAACGTGTGTCTTTCACTGAAGAAGAATCGAAATTGATCGATGAAGCACGTAACCTTATGACTGCTACTACGGGTAAACCGGTAACTACTAACCGGTTCATCAAAGTAACTACCAACCGACGTGCTGACAAGATCAACAACGGTGATACCAATGGCAGCGCCTAAAAATAAACCTACAAAACCAAACCATTTGTACAAAATCGGTTTTGGTGTCAATCAGACAGAAAAAATCAACAAAGCAGCTAATGCTGTCAATGAGACACCACAGCAATTCATTAAAAACAGTACATTGAACGGAGCGGAGGTCATTAACGCAGCGGCTGGTTTAGTAAAGAAAAAATGATTTAAATCAATGGCATCGCAAATTATGCGGTGCTTTTGATCCTCTTCTAAGAGTGAACTAGCTCCATTAGTTTGTATGGTGATTGTTCTTCTACATAAAATTCATATTGTTCACTATTAGGTCTCTAACGGATTAGTGGAGAGTATGTGTAGGAGATCACATTGCAATGAGGCTTCCTATTAACAAACTGCTTTGATAGATTATATAATCTACACACAGTAAGGATGCCTATCCGTGAAAAGAGATATACGATTATTAAATTTTAACCTCATAAAACTTGACCAAGAAAATGTCAGATTTGGAGGTGATATTGCGAAAAATCAACGTGAAGCTATAGAATTGATGCTTGCAGATCCGGAAGATGCAAAGAAAATTCTAAAGCTTGCTGAGCACATAGCTATCTATGGTCTAGATCCCACAGAATTACAGCTTGTCACTCCTGATGATGAGGGGAACTACATCGTACTTGAAGGGAACAGGAGGCTAACAGCCTTAAAGTTGTTACAGCATCCTGATTTGTGTACACAAGAAAAGTACTACAAAGATTTTTTAACGGCCCACACTGAAATCTTGGGAAACTTCCCTAATGAAATCGAATGCAGCGTGGTAGCTTCTAGAGAGGATGGTGATGTTTGGATTGAACTCAAACACACCGGCCAAAACGGTGGAGCTGGGCGTGTTCCATGGGATAGCGATATCCGTGATGAGCGCAGATCGAGGCAAACAGGTATTGAATCTGTAGGGCGACAAATAAGAGAGGTAGTAAAGAATAACCCTCAAATATTCAATGAAATAGTTATTGGTGATATTTATCAAATTCCAGTTACTACACTCTCTCGTCTGTTTTCTTCAAAGCGTGCTCAGGATGCATTTGCAGTATATATCAAAGATCGTCAAATAAAATTCAAATATGAATTAGTTATTTCCGCACCCTCTATTGAGTTCGCTATACGTATGTTCCGACATGAGGGATACAACGTTAATGATGTACGAAGTGACGAAGACAGAAATAGATTCTTAAGTCATATACCAAAAGAACTAAGTCCAGACTATCTTTATAGAAAATCGACCGAATCAAGCATTGATCCAGATGATTATGCAAATAGTAACGGATCCCATAAAAATAAAACCCCTGAAGAGGAGGATAGACCTAACTCAGAAAAACATGGAGCAGATAATAACAAGGAAGGAGACAGAAAACCGGGCGGCGAAAATGGCATTAAAACAAAGGCAAAAGGATCATCAAAAAGCCGAAAATTCCTTATTCCATGGTCACTTAACATATCTAATAGTAGAATCAATGAAATATATCGAGAACTGCGATTCAAACTCGAAGTAGAACGGGTGCCGAACGCCACAGCAATTACATTTAGAGTCTTCCTTGAATTAAGCTGTGATGATTATAGGAGAAGAGTGGCACATGATAACAATGGAGTTTGTAGACATGATAATAACAAACCACTCACAGAAGATGATAAACTTTCGATAAAAATAGCCTCTATTGCAAAACATTTAGATTCTGCTGGACTTATAACAAAACAAGAATCCAAAGCTATAAGCCGTCGAGCTGCAGGAACTCAAACAGTTGGGTCTGTAGACCATTTGAATCAGTTTGTTCATAGCACTGCAAGTTCTCCGTTGCCATCTGAACTAAAAGATATATCTGAAGAATATCTACCTATGCTTAAAGCAATCTGGCCATAACATACTAGCCAACTTACAGCAGTTAAGCTAAACTGTTCTCTAAGTTGGCATACTAAACAGTTTTTATGATATGAAAAAATCAATTTATTCAACACCACTACGTTATCCTGGCGGTAAAGGCAAGTTTTCTTACTACCTTAAACGACTTATCGAGGCCAATGATCTTAATGATGGGCACTATGTTGAACCCTATGCTGGTGGAGCTGGTGTTGCCTTAGATCTATTATTTAATGAGTTTGTTTCGAGAATACATATCAATGATTTAGATCCTGCCATTTATTCATTTTGGTATGCAGCTGTAAATAATACAGAAGAGCTTTGTTCTGCAATTTCAAAAGTACCTGTTACGATTGAGCAATGGAAATTACAGAAGAATATTATCAATGATATCGACAACAATAATATTGTTGACGTTGCATTATCTACTTTCTTCCTGAATAGAACCAACCGATCTGGAATATTAAAAGCTGGGGTTATCGGTGGTAAAAATCAAAGTGGGAAATGGACCTTAGATGTTAGATTTAATAAATCAGATTTAATATCAAGAATTCAAATGATAGGTGCCTTTGGTTCAAGGATAAATGTACACAACCATGATGCAATTGTATTAATGGATAACGTTGTGAAAAACCTACCCAAAAATACACTTTTATATTTGGACCCCCCTTATTATCACAAGGGATCTGGTCTATATAGAAACTTCTACAACCATGAAGATCATGTTGCTATTTGTAAAAAATTAGATGAAGTTAAACACCCTTGGATTGTATCTTATGATAATGCAGAAGAGATCAAGAATATTTACTCTGCTTATCGACAAGAAGAATATTTTCTTAGCTATACTGCACAAGAAAAACGTGAAGGTTCTGAAGTCATGATTTTCGGACCAGGGGTAATAATCCCTTCAAAGGGTTTAAGAAAATAAGAATATATTTCCTTACTTTAACGGGATGCTATATGTCAACATAAAACGGCAAGTACCTTACATTGTATGGATACTTGCCAAATGACTATTTTTTAATATACTTCCCATTCATAGAATCGAAAGAAGAGTTACCGCAATAGCTATGACAGTTACGAGTTATTACATTAATTGAACCATCTTTCAACTCGCTTATAATCGCTACACACGCACTTGATGAGTCACTATAAACCCAGCGACTTCGCTGCCCATGTGCTGTATCAACAGATTCAGCTAGGGCATCTATATTACAAACACTAGAAGTACTAGCATTTGATGATTTTATATGAAATGCAGCAAACCCATGATCCTGCAAAAAGGTTAGTTCACCATTACTATTAACGTATTCATCTGCATGCGCCATAGAGAAACTAAAATACAACAAAAAAAATACAATCCATTTTTTCACCATACTCTTATTTAACCTTACCTTATAAAGTGAATAAATGTTTACCGACTACAGTTTTGCATTATTCCTATTCAGTACCTGAACGGCATAAACATAGAATGTGTTGGAAAGTTGGTTTGCTTGACCTGCCGTTACTACTTCAATAACATTGTTTCCATTAACTATACCATTTAAATATAATTCATCATCTTCTACTTTGAAAGTGAATCCAGTAGAAGGGCTTCCTGCCACTTTCAATTGAAACCCAAAGTAATCATCATTATCAATCCTAGTGATTGACTTGAGACCCGGCGTATCAAACATTAAAGATAGATATTCTTGCAGAGAGAAGTATCGAACATAACTTGAAGATAAGCTAATATATATTGATGATGATAGTTGTTTTTTTGAAAATCCAAGATTAGAAACCTCAGATGAATATTTGTTAACTAAACTTTGTAATACATCTCTTGATGGAATTCTATTTTCTTGGTCTTCCTGCTTTGCTTGTTCCCGTTCTCTGTTAATCTGTTTACTAATGTCATTAGTAGATATGCAACTTGATTTTTCTGTAAAGGAACCGTATTGCTCACAAATCGCATCTACTCGCCATTCGTATAAACTTCTGATGCACGAATACTCATTGCAAGCGTTTCTTTTATTAAGCCATGCAATTTGATCTTTTTTAAGAAGCTCTTTGATGCGCTGTGAACGGTCAGAATTCATAACTGCACGATAGTTATTTGATAATGCTTCATCCATCCTATTTAGTACATTATCAGAGCAAATGATTTGCTCATAACTCGCACTCGCTTTTGAACAATCGAAAGATGCCGCATAACTTGCAGCACTACTAATAATTAAAGGTAAGATATAAAATGCTTTCTTACGCATGAACTTTTTCATGATAAAACCTCGATTATAGATTTGTGCTATATTGTGAGAAAATTAACTGTTTGCATTGGAAGGTGAACTAATAAGTCTAAATGTCCCTGCACCAACAACATGATTCATTACTTTAACATTATTTGAAAACGAACTTTCTTGTTTTTGCACCCGATGGTAGAACGTAGAATATGCTACCAGACCCTCCCCCCAACTAATATCTCTCGTAGGGGCTACAATCACACTACAAAAAGTTTTGTGCAGAGTAAATAACTCCCCCACTCCTTTTCCAACAGAACAGCTGGAGAAACAAACACATTTCCCTCTTAGTAATGGCCATGCCAACTGATCTAAGTCTTTCCATGTGATAATTACATTATCTGTCAGAATAAACCCTTTATCTAATCCATGAGCACTGATATGGACGTATTTTATTTTTTCTTTTTGTGCTATCTTTAACGCCTTGATAAGCATCTTTTCATTAGTTATCTCTATATTTCGAGCATTAACCCCCTGTAATTTTAGCACCCTATTTAATGTTTCCCCCTCACCTCTTCCATCATAAATATCTTGATCACTACGTGATTCAATAATCAATATTTCCTGTGCTTTCATGATAAATGCCAAAGATGATTTTAATGTATATTTTTGTTATATCTTTACAGGAAGTGCCTCTTATAGAGCAACATAAGAAGGTTGATGTCTGAAAAAGCAGAAAATCTTAACAAACCACCTTTCCTTCCTTCACGTCACCACCATTGATTGTCCATAGATGCGCAAAACACCTTTATAATCCATAGATGATGTTCATACAAGAGAAAAATGGGCACAAACTTCCATCTATAGACATTTTCAAGAAGTGATGTAGATTTATGGCCCAGTTACCCTCTGATAGTGCAGACAAACAGGTAGGTCAACGCATTCAACTGCGTCGTAAAGAGTTAGGTATGACCGCACAGCACTTGGCTGAACTTGTTGACATCTCCCATCAACAGCTTTCACGTTATGAACGCGGGACAAACAAGATAAATGTAGCTCATCTCGTTAATATCGCAGTTAAACTCAACACACCGATTAACTGGTTTTTCATAGATTGCTTCTCGACGTTAGAAAACATCACTCCGAAACAGCAGGATTTTGCTCCAGTAAAAGATTCAGACTTAAAAAGTCGTCTTGACAATATATGGCCTCGCTTAACACATGAGCAAAGACGCATATTGATCATGTTTCTTGATAAATACACCAAGCAATAAAAATAAACAATGGTCTTTTTATCCTATTATATGATGAATAAGTATAAGTTATTCATCTTCTCCATCTAATTCTGACAGTCTTTTCAGAAGAATTTTCTTATCAAGCAACCGCGTTATAGACTTCACCTTCCAATAGCCACCATCACTATCAGCGACTATATTAATTGGTGTTCTAACATTTTCCTCATTAAGCTTTTTCGTTATTTTTTTGTCTTCCAATCCCAAATCATATTTTAAATGACTGACAGTTTTATACAAGCCATATAACTCTTTAGCCGCAGGTGATTTAGGTTGATATAATTTAGAATCTTTTTCTTCACGGATAAGATATTTCATCGCCCCGGATAAGGTTTCTATTATATTACGCATCCCTGGTTGTGGCCGTCGATATCCAATAGTCTCACACAGATCAGCTAACTTCTCATAGTCGGCACCATTAAGCCTGATTGATATTTTGTATTCCCCTAACTCTTCCAGTCGTTCTTTGCGTATATTTTGATACTCGATGTTCTTCTGACGTTGCGCCGCCAGTTCATCTTCTTTCAATCTTTCATCCTCTTTCAAACGTTTTTCCACTCTTAACATAATCCTTATACCTCATGTCTAGACCTGACGATCAGACTACTCATTAGGCGATGGCTGTCAAGATTTCAGTCTGATGATCAGACTAAAAGCCAAGCATAGTCTGATCGTCAGACTTCCATTTTTTCGGGCATTTGGAGCCATTTTAAGTGATTTTGGTGAGTTCTGATGATCAGACTACCTCTTTTAACACAAAAATTTAGCATTTTCGAAAATCTGTAAAGGAGATTCGCATCAATTGGATGCGTAAATCGAATAGGTTTTTACGATGAATGCTTCACGTCTGATCAAACTGAAAACAGTCCTCGAATATTGCGCTTTCTCACGCGCTACTCTCTATCGCCAAATCAAAGCAGGCCATTTCCCTGAGCCTGTTCGTTTAACTGGTGGTTTGGATGATGCTAACGCCGTTTCTCGCTCAGTTGCGTGGAGAGAAGAAGAAGTACTGCAATGGATAGCCAGCCGTCAAAAAGTACCGCTATCAGAATCAAGAATAAATTCAGTACAAAACTCATCGCTCTAATAGCACGTTATATGCACACCTATAGAGATAGTGATTATCTGATTCGATACTCACTATCCCATACCAATAGTTATTGATGTTAAGGATATAAATGAAACTCAACAAACGCAACATAGAATTTTGTTGTTCGCTTGATATTGGCATGAATGCCAGAAATCAAATGTTAAAGATGAGAGCTGATAAACTCAGTATTGTAAGCTGTTTCGAAAACATTGAAGAAAGGAAAAATACATATACCAAACTAAAAAAAATGAGAAACAATTCATTTAAAAAATATCGAGTTCAGTACATCCGAAACAACGACGAAAAACCTTATCGAAAAGCATTACTGATTAGAGAAAAAGAAAGAAACTCCCCCGTACTGTTGCGCATCGATTACTCACCAATAAATCGTTCCACAGGAGGAATACGTTTAGATTTCCGCCCTCAGCACTCTACATCAGAGCAAATAGATCATTTGTTATCGTGGTTAGACCGTCGATTAGGTAGGATCTTTTACACACTACTTGAACGAGCTTGGGTTACGCAAATAGATGTAGCTCTCGATGTCTACAACTGCAAGTTAGATGATTACTTATGGGGCTTAGACCGTGCAGGTAAAACAGCTTACTTCGATAAAGAAAATGGTTTGCCTGGGTTAAGGATTGGTAGTTGTCGTTCCCTGTTACATATCCTTTTTTATGGAAAGGTAAATGCTCGGAGTGATGGAAAACTTGTCTTCATGGAAAGAAGTAAATTCATTAAGATTAATTTTGATGAGCATCAGCAATTCTTGCGTATTGAGGCCCGTTACAGACCAAACGCTACACCCACCAGCAAAAACGGTAATGCTTTGATGCTGGCACATCTTCTAGAGATGAGAAATCCTTTCGAGAGGCTTCGTGTCTACTCCAAAGATTTAAGGGATGAGCTAATGGCAAGAGGGTTTCTTTGTACGTTACCAGACGCTCCCAGCATTGCTGAAATGAAGCGCTACATGGCGGAAAAGATGGAATGCGCACGCTTACCTCGGAAAGTTGAGAGACTCATTGCAGCGCACGAGATAGAGCTGTTCGATAAACACACTGTCTGGATGCAGTGGTCACGCTGCGTTGCTCAATTAAGTGGCATTTTCAGTATAGCGTCTGTTTTCTGTGTACATAAGAGTGTACATACTGAAAAAATTGATTAGATAAAGTTCAATAAAATCAGATACAAAATACAATCACTCAACATTCAGATTCAACTGAGTAAAGGTTCCGGAAGAATACTCAAAGAGTAACGCATTCAGAAACCCGCCTGCCGGGTGGCAAAAACTGGCGATATCATTGTACGGTTGTGGTCATTTAAATATCTCCCGCCCGACATTCTCGCGATACCTTTTCAGGGCCGCTGCGCCAGATACGCCCGCGGTGAACGGCCGGTCATCTTGCTGAAAAAGGCCGAGAAGGCGCTGTCGCTGGCAAACTCCAGCGCGGCGGCGATCTCAGCCTGCGGTTGCCCCGCCACCAGCATCTCCAGCGCTTTTATCAGCCGCCACTGCTGTCGCCACTGCTGATAGCTCAGCCCGGTTTCGCGCAGCAGAATTCGGCTGATGGTTTTTTCGCTGGCCCCGCTGCTGCGCGCCAGGCTATGCAGCGGCGGCGGCAGGATCATCGCGTTCAGCGCCCGCAGGCGGCGGTCGACGGGCAGCCGTAGCGTGGTCAGCTCGCGCGGTGCGGCCTGCAGCTCGTCCAGGCACACCGCCAGCAGGTTTGCCGCCGCCCCCTGCCGCCAGTCGGTGTTAAATTCAGCGAAGGCGATGCGTTCCAGTACCTCGCGCAGCAGCGGGCTGGCGCTGACGATCTCAACGTGACCGGCGAGAGAGGTAAACCGCGACTGCACCAGCCACACCGAGCGGTAGCCGGCCACGCCCTGGATCTGCACGCGGTGCGGCACGCCTCCCGGTATCCACGCCACCCGCCCCGGCGGCAGCAGTGAAAAACTCTGGTTGAGCGTAATGCGCATACAACCCTGCTGGCTGAACAGCAGCTGCCCTTTAGCATGCTGGTGCATGCCCGAGTCGTGCTGCGCCAGCCCGGAGGCGATGCCCAGCACATCGTTGCGGTAATCGTCGGGATCAAAGGGTTCGTCTGCATCTATCCGTGGCATAACATGTCCGATTTCAACAATTTTTTGTCTTTTATATTGTAAAGGGAGAGTGACGGCCGGTGCTATTTTATTCGCTCATTTACCCCTCACTCTCGCAGGAAGACTATGCAACCTAAACTGACGCTCCCCCTGGCGACCTGCCTGATGATGTTCCCACAGGTGGTGGAGACCCTTTACAGCCCGGCGCTGACCGCTATCGCGCAGGGTTTTCAGGTCAGCGCGGAGGCGGCGGCGCAAACCCTGTCGCTTTACTTCTTCGCGTTTGCCTTCGGCGTGGTGGTATGGGGCCGCATGTGTGACCTGATCGGCCGACGCCCGACGATGTTAGCAGGCCTGGTGCTGTATCTGGTCGCCTCGCTGACGGCCGTCTTCAGCGGCAGCTTCACGCTGCTGCTGCTGGCGCGGATGCTGGCGGCCTTTGGCGCTGCGGTGGGGTCAGTAGCGACGCAGACGGCGATCCGCGATCGTTTTGACGGTCACCAGCTGGCGCGGGTGTTCTCCCTGATGGGGATCGCCATGGCCGTCAGCCCGGCGATCGGCGTACTGAGCGGCACCCTGCTGACCCGCTACGGCGGCTATCAGGGAGTATTCACCGGCCTGGCCGTGCTGGCTGCGGTGCTGCTGGCATACACCGCCTGGCAACTGCCGGAAACCCGTCCGGCGCAGTGGACCACCACGCCCTTTTTCGCCACGCTGCGGCGCATGCTGCGGGATTGGGACATCTGGCGCAGCGCGCTGTGGGTGGCGCTGTTCAATATCTGTATGTTCAGCTATTACCAGCTGGCCCCCTTCCGCTTTGCGACGCTGGCCGTGCCGCAGCACTGGTTCGGTTATACCGGGCTGGTGCTGGCGGCGGGCGTGGCCGCCGGTGCCGGTATCAACCGGCGGCTGGTCGCCGCCGGCTGGGGATTACGCCGGCTGCTGACGCTGGCCGGTGGGCTTGCGCTGGCCGGGGGCGCGGGGGTGCTGGCGCTGGAAAACAGCGTCGGCTTTGTGCTGGCGATGGTGCCGGTGGTAATGGCGTACGGTATCGCGATACCCAATGTCCTCGCTTATGCTCTGCGCAGCTATAAGGACTGTGCCGGCACGGCGGGGGCGCTGCTCGGGCTGCTCTACTACCTGCTGCTCGGTACGGGGCTGTCTCTGGCCGGGCTGGCGCAGAACCTCGGCGCCGTGCTGATCCTGTGCAGCCTGCCGATCCTCCTGCTTACCTGGACGCTGAAGGGTAAGCCGCGTCAGGCCGCCACTGAGTAAACCGCCGCCGGGCCGGTGACGGCCCGCCACGCCTCGGACAGCAGCCCTTCCCACCGCTAGGCAGAATCACTGGCAGGGAGTAAACTATGCCCCTTCTTTTATTATGGATTTGACTGAGACCCTATTATGCAAACTTTACCTCCCTGCCCGAAATGTCACTCTGAATACAGCTGGCAGGATGGCGAACAACTGAACTGCCCTGAGTGCGGCCACGTCTGGCAACCGGGTGCCGAGGGCGCGACGGAAGACGCGCTGATCGTTAAGGACGCCAACGGCAACCTGCTGGCCGATGGTGACAGCGTGACGGTGATTAAAGACCTGAAGGTGAAGGGCAGCTCAACGCCGCTGAAGATCGGCACCCGGGTCAAAAGCATCCGGCTGGTCGAGGGTGACCACAATATCGACTGCAAAATCGACGGCTTTGGCCCGATGAAGCTGAAGTCAGAGTTTGTGAAGAAGGGCTGAGCGCCCTCTTTCAGCCCGATACTTTTGTGACGCGCCGGCGGCGCTAGCCCGGCAACTGCGGCGGCGACTGCAGCGCGATAAAACTGTCGGCGTCCAGGCTGTGCGCACGGCCCTGGTCGATGACGATCACCCGGTCGGCGCTGCGAATGGTCTCCGGCCGGTGCGCGATGATAATGCGCGTTACCGGCATCTGGCGGATGGCGGCATTAATCAGCCGCTCACGCTCGATGTCCAGGTGGCTGGAGGCCTCATCCAGCAGCAGGATCTCCGGCTGGCGGTAAAGCGCCCGCGCCAGCAGCACACGCTGGATCTGCCCACCGGAAAGCGACGACCCCATATCCCCGACCAGCGTCTGATAGCCCATCGGCATCGCCACGATATCGTCATGGATCTGCGCCTGCTGCGCGGCCACCTCAACCTGCTGCGGGCTGGGTTCGGCATCAAAGAAGCTGATGTTCTCCGCAATCGATCCGGCAAACAGGATATCGTCCTGCATCACGCAGCCGATGCGGGCGCGGTGAGCCTGCATGCCGGTACGGCGAATATCCACGCCGGCGACCGTAATCTCCCCCTGCTGCGGTTTCAGCAGGCCCAGCAGCAGCTTGGCCAGCGTGGTTTTACCCTGCCCCGAACGTCCGACAATCGCCACGTTTTCACCGGGTGCGATGGAGAAATCACACTGGTGCAGGATCCAGGGTTCGTTTTCCGCATAGCGGAAACTGAGGTCGCGGACGGTTAACCCCGGGCCGCTACACCGCGGCCCGGACGGCCGTTCGATCGCGCCGGCCGGGCGATCCTCCTCCTTCTCGGTCAGCACGATATCGGCAATACGCTCGCCGTGCAGGCGCAGCATGCGGAACTCAAGCAGCGCATCGATTAACCCGGAGGCCCGCGCGATAAACTGATCGGAGAAGCTGATAAACGCCACCAGCATCCCCGCCGAGAAGTTCCCTTCCAGCACCTGCAGCGCGGCCAGCCAGATCAGCACGATGCGCCCGACGCCGGCGATGGTGCCCTGCAGCGTGGTAAAGCTGATGCTCAGCCGCTGAATGGCGATGCCCTTATTGGTCGACTCCACCAGCGCATTGGCATATGCCGCCAGCCGCACCTCCTCTTTATTGTTCAGCTTGACCGCCTGCGCGCCGCGGATCGTCTCCAGCAGCTGGGTTTGCGTGCGGGCCGCGGCGATAATCTGCTCTTCATTGGCCCGGCGGAACGGCCGCCAGGAGACAAAGCGAATCAGCATATAGGTAACAAACAGCCCGATAACCAGTACCGTCAGCTTCGCGTTGTAGGCAAAAATCAGCCCGAGGGTGACAAAGGCCATCACCCCATCCAGCACCGTACTGATAAAACGGGTGGTCAGGGTATTCTGAATGGTTCCGATCGAGCCAAAGCGTGAAACGATGTCGCCCACGTGACGGGCTTCAAAAAACGCCATCGGCAGGCCCAGCAGCCAGGAAAAGACGTTGGCCGACCACTGCACGCTGAGCATGCTGGAAAACCACGCCATTACCCAGGATCGCAGCGCGCTGACCACGTTTTGCAGCAGCAGAACGATGATAAACCCGCTGCCCAGCAGCGTCAGCAACGAGCGGTCGGCGGAGACCAGCACCATATCCATCACCCACTGCATAAAGAACGGCGTCAGGATGCCGAACAGCTCCAGCGCCAGTGACATAATCAGGATCTGCGCAAACACGCTCTTCAGCCCGATAATGCCGCCGACCAGCCGGCGCATTGACACGCTCTGCTTCTCTTCCAGCCGCTGGAAACTGGCCGACGGCAGCAGTTCCAGCGCCACGCCGGTAAAGGATTTAGAGACCTCCTCCATGCTAACTTCACGCAGGCCCCGCGCCGGATCGTGCAGAATGACTTTGTTGCGGGTCACCTTCTTTAACACCACAAAGTGGTTCATCTCCCAGTGCAGGATGCACGGCGTGCTGAGCTGGTCCAGCTCGTCCAGCTCCAGGCGCAGCGCACGGCTCGCCATCCCCAGCCGGTGGGCGATCTGCATGATATCCGCCAGCGTGGCCCCCTTCAGCGAGGTGGAAAAACGGTGCCGCAGGGTGACGAGGTCAAAGTGATGGCCGTAATAGCCGGCTATCATCCCCACGCAGGCCAGCCCGCACTCTGCGGCCTGGGTTTGCTGTAGCATGGGCAGCCGGCGTCGCCAGCCAAACACCAGTGAATCAGTAAAACGCATGTTTTATCCTTAAACGTTATCGTCCGTGAGGCGCACCTGGGTTCCGTCAGTCAACGGTACGGCGGGCCTGCGCAAACAGCGGCTCCAGCACCCACTCAATCAGGCGACGGTGCTCGATCAGGAAATCGGCTTCGACCGCCATACCCGAACGCAGAGGTTCGCTTTTACCGTAGGCGATGATCTGCTGATGATTCAGTGCCACCCGCACCCGGTACTGCTGTTCGTTGACCTTGTTATTGCCGGTAATGCCGGCGATTTCCTGCGGCGTTAGCGCAGTACGCGAGACTTCCAGAACGCGACCATACTGTTGGCCAAATTTTTGATAGGGGAATGCCTGATAACGCAGCACTACCGTCTGGCCTGGGCGGATAAAGCCGATAGCGCGGCTGCTGACCAGCATACGTGCTTCCAGCGGGCTGTTTTCCGGCAGCAGCGAGATCAGCGACTGCCCGGCAGTCACCACCTGGCCAACGTGGCTTAACACCGTCCCGACCGTGCCATCCTGGGGTGCCCGTAGCACCACCGAACGACGCGACTCATTTTCCGCCAGCGACTGCCTGACGCCAGCCAGACGCACCTCCAGTTCATGCTGCTGGTTAGCGGCGGTCATCGGCTGTTCGCCAATCTGCTGTGCCAGCTGTGCCAGCTGCTGCTGCTGCTCCAGCCTCTGACGCTGCAGCTCCTGTACGGCGCTGCCGGCATCCAGCAGCGTGGTTTCCTGCTGATCCACCTGCGTACCGGAGGCATAGCCCTCGCGGTTCATGCGGCGCAGTTTATCCAGCTGGCGCTGTGCCAGCCTGACCTGCTCCAGCCGTTTGGCAATCAGCTGCGACATCTGCGCGATCTGCGCCTGTAAAATGGTCTGGCGTGCCAGCAGCCCCCTCAGCGTTTCGGCGCTCAGCGCGGCGGTTTCGCGCTGCTCATTCTCAAGCCTGGCGCTCTGCAGCTGCAGCTGGGTAATCACCGTGTCCCAGGTCGCGCCCTGTGAAGTCGCCAGTTCGGAGGCGATCTCGATCAGCGGCTGGCCACGACGGATGCGGTCGCCCTCCTTAACCGCAATGCGGGTGACGGTTCCGGCGCTCTGTGGCACCAGGGTGGTCACCCCTTTCACCGGCAGCAGCTCGCCGCTGGCATTTTCTCGTTTGGTATAGCTACCGAAGATAAAGAACAGGGTGATGGTAAGGGTGATAAAGGCAATGACGCTGACCACCAGCCAGCGCCACGGCGGTGAGTACACCGCAACGGTTCCAATGGTTTTCGAAGCGTTATTGCCGGTCGCTTCCGGTCTGAATAGCGGCTCTTCCATGAGGGTTACTTCCTGTCAGAGGACGAAATCTGAGTGGGGTGGCAGCTGAACTGCTGCAGCATGGGGTCGTCAAGTGTGCCCTGCAGAGCCAGCAGCTGAATACCGGCGCTGAGGTACTTATAGCGGGATTCCGCCTCGTTCTGCATGGCGTCGTAATATTTCTGCTCGGCGTTAAGTTCATCAATGGTGGTACGCAGACCGAGTTCACGACCATACCGGGTGGACTTCACCTTGCTGTTGGCGGAGAGCGCCGCTTTCTGGCGCGCTTTCAGCAGCGCGCGGCCGTTAGTGATATTCAGCCAGGCGGTGCGCGTCTGTTGATTAACCTGCCGCCGGGTATTTTCCAGTGCATACTTTGCCTGATTGAGGCGATTCAACGTTTCGCGGGACGCAGAAAGTTGCCCGCCGCCGGCAAACAGCGGCAGCGAGACGTTGACGCCGACCAGCGTATTTTTAGTTTTTGAGGTGGTACCAAAAATATTATCCAGCACGTTTTCATCCTCACCACGGCTCCAGTTGCCGCCATAGCTGGCCTGCAGGTTAACCACCGGCAGGTGGGCGGCAGTAGCGCTGACCACGTTACTGCGCGCCTGAGCGACCTGGGTGCTGGCTTTTCTGATTTCAGCGTTATTGCGCTGTGCCAGCAGCAGCGCTTGTTGCATGTTCTCCTGCTGCGTGAGGCGATAACACTGGCTGGATACCGGCTCAATGCCATCAGCGATTAAACCGGTCAGCCGGGTGTAAGCGGTACCGGCAATCTCCAGATCGTTACGCGCGGCAATCTCCTTCGCCTGCGCGTCATCATAGTTCGCCTGGGCTTCATCGACTTCCGTGCGCGTTCCCTCACCCAGTCTGAGTGCGGCCCGCGCCTGCTCACGCTGCTGGCCATATACGCGGATGGCAGAAACCGCTACCTCAAGCACCTCCCGCTGGTACACCACCCTGAAGAAAGCGTCTGACACGTCGCGAATTAACGTCTGCTGCGCAACGATAAATTCTGCATCGGCCAGATCGGACATGGCGCTGCCACGCTGAAATGCGGCAAATTTTGCCAGGTCAAACAGCGGCTGGTTGAGATTAACACTGTAGTTATGCCGTTTAACGGCCGCTGCATATTTTACATGAGGCTGGTCCTGTTTGGCATAACCTCCTTCCAGATTAATCGATGGCAACAGACCAGCAATCCCCTGGTCAAAGGCTTCATTGCCCGCTTTTTTTTCCTCTAACGCTGCACTAAATCCGGCATCGTAGCGACGTGCAGCATTTACCGCTTCTAAAAGCGTGGTTGCCTGCAACAACGAGGGGAAAAAAAACACAAGTACTAATACTCTTTTCATTTAATCCCTTAAATCCAGTCAATCCTTGTTTATTTAATGGAAGTCTGTTTTCCAAAAAATGAGGAGCTTTGGTATCAAATTAATCCCTGCGCATAGGCGTACCGAATCAACTCTATATTGGTGGAAACGCCTAAGCGGCGCATTGCGTTATACTTCTGTGTCGAGATGGTGCTGATGGTTCTGTTCTGCCGATGGGCAATTTCTGCCAGCGAATACCCGGATGAGAATAAGCGTACCACTTCCAGTTCTTTCGGCGTCAGGGTGTTACCCCGTTCGTTACCTTTTGCCAGCGGGGCTTTAAGATGGCTCAGCGATGAGGAAAAGTAACAGTCCTGCTGACTGACCACATGATGGCAGGCCAGCACCGTTTCCTCCACCGCATCTGATTTACTGACAATCGCCCTGATACCGTAGTCGCAGGCCTTTCTTAAAATTGCCACATTCTTTTGTGACGTCAGCAGGACGATGTGCGTATCCGGATAGCGGGCCGCCAGCGCGCGCAGTTTGGTGAAGCCATCGATGGTGGAACGATCTGAACCCAACGAAAAATCGGTAATAACAATATCGGTGGTTTTCACCGCCAGAACGGACAGCAAGTCCTTACCACATGCAGCTTCATTGGTAATAAGAAAACGGTCACTGGTTGAAAAAAGCATTTTTAAGGAATGCATGATATGTGGATGATCGTCAGAAACGGTTACCGTGTATCTGCTGTACATAACGCCTCCTGCCTGAGAATATCATTTAGGCCGTTCACATTGGTGACTGGAAAAGAGGTTGTATGACCCTACCTTCCCGATCGCGAAAGTTCCTTCCCTGCCATTTAAGAATTAACTTAGTTTTAGAGATGCTGTTTAAAAAGCAAATGAAATATACCCCACACCAGCACCATTAGTAACAAAACAAACCCTCTGCTACGCACAAATAATCAAAACATCAGTCTCAAAATTTTAAAATAAATTAATATTCAAAGGTGTCATTCTATTTTCTGACCTGATTTCTGCTCTCTGCTCATTTTTACCGTATGCCAACGGAATAAAGTGATAGCCGTCTCATATTCAGTACGCCCGCCTTCGCAGATTGTGGCCAGTACCGGGCCAGTCAACCATCCTTTTTTTAATAACTTTATCCGCTAACTAACTCAAGCAGAATCGATCGGGGCAATATCTTCATAATACTAAAAATCAATGTATTACGATTAACATAGCCGTAAAAATAAACAAACAAACCATCAAAAAAACTAATCCCAAGAGGCTATACTGAGAAAATTTCAGTCGCTGCCCGTGCCATTACACCGTAGTCTTGCGGCCTCTAAATCTGGAGTTGATTATGTTACTCACCGTACTCTACATCATCGGCATCACCGCTGAAGCGATGACCGGGGCGCTGGCCGCTGGCCGCCGTAAGATGGATCTGTTTGGCGTGATTATCATTGCATCGGTGACCGCGATTGGCGGCGGTTCGGTTCGCGATATGCTACTCGGACATTATCCACTTGGCTGGGTCAAACACCCGGAGTACATCCTGATTGTGGCGGCGGCGGCGGTAATCACCACCTTCGTGGCACCGCTGATGCCCCATCTGCGCAAGGTCTTTCTGGTGCTGGATGCGTTGGGGCTGGCGGTGTTTTCCATTCTGGGGGCGCAGGTCGCGCTGGATATGGGTCATGCGGGAATTATCGCTGCGATCAGTGCAGTGGTGACCGGAGTATTCGGCGGCGTGTTGCGTGATATGTTTTGCAACCGCATTCCGCTGGTGTTTCAAAAAGAGCTGTATGCCGGTATCGCGTTTGCCTCCGGCTGGCTGTACATCCTGCTGCAGAAAACGGAGCTGAATATGGAAACGGTGATCGTTATTACCCTGCTGTTTGCCTTTATCGCCCGCCTGCTGGCGCTGCGTTTTCGGCTGGGTCTTCCGGTGTTCAACTACGAGCACGGCGATCACTAGACGCTACGCCCCGCTAATACGATGCGGCTGGCCGGAATACTCCGTCATCGTTTACAGCAGGGGCCCCTTACCACCATCAGGGCCATACGTTGAGCTGTTGCAGCCTGCCGATCAGTTGCTGTACGGTTTGATGCTGTAAAAACTGCCTGATGCGCCGGGCGCTTACCGCCCCGGTGCCCGGTAACTGCTGCCACTCCTGTTCGCTGCGCGCCAACAGCTGCTGCCAGCCATTGTCGGTTAAGGTACGCAGCGCAGCTTCGGGAATCGGTACGCCCAGCGCCCTCACCCAGCGTTTAAACGGGCGCTGCTGGCTGAGACGGAACTGCTGCCAGAACAGCTCACCGCGCTGCGGCCCGATCCCCGGCATCGCCCGCAGCTGCCCGGCTGACAGGGTCAACCACGAGAACAGATCGCTTACTCCACCGGCTTCAATCAACTGCTGCCAGCTGGCACGCCCGATGCCGGCCATATGTAACGCTGCGCTACCGCTCAGCCACTCCAGCCGCGCCAGCAGCTGCTGACGGCAGCCGCTGTCGTCGTGAAAACAACGCAGATTACTGGAAGCAGGGGGTGGCTGCGGATAGTCACGCTGGCTAACCCGCCATATCACCTCGTTCAGACGGGGGATCCCCTGCCCGGCCAGGCTGAGGCTGACCCGATCGCCCGGCAGCACATCCCGCTGCCGCCAGCGTGCCACCGACCCGAGGCTGACCCGGCTGACGCGTTTGTCATCCAGCTGCACCGGCTGCAGATCCAGTACCACGCTAATCTGCCCGGTGCGCCCGGTGTTGAAGCGTACCGCCTGCACTTCGCTGCTGCTCTCCGGCGGCGGGTATTTCCACGCCACCGCCCAGTTACCATCGTTGGGCATCCAGTGGCTGCCACGCGGGGTGGGCAGGCTGTGCACCACCACCCCATCGCTGGTGAACGGCAGGGCCTGCTGAAACCAGCGATCGCGCCAGGCAGCAACCTCGCTGACTTCGGTCACCCGACGGCTCCATTCACTGACGTCAGGCAAGCCCGCGCTGCGCAACCCGGCCAGTTGCCCGGCCAGCGACTCCGGCCCGTCTGGCCACGCCCAGATAAACAGCCCGGTACGGGCCAACAGCGGTGATGGTTTTACCGCCATTAACGCGCCGGCCAGCTGCGAACGGGCATTCATCCCACCCTGCAGCGCCTGGCGATGACCGTTCATCATCAGATAGAGTTCGCCCTGAAATACCGTGACGCCGGAAAAAGGTGCGGGCCGCCCTGATTCAGATGATATGGCTGGTGTGGTGCCCGATGTACCTGATGCGGCTGATGTAGCTGATATCCCTGATGTGCCCGACAAGGCTGATTTTCCTGATGTGCCCGAGATACCCGACGCCGGAAGCACCGCGCCGGTCGCCAGCGCGGCCGGTATCGCCGGGATCAGCCGGGCTTTTGCCGTCCAGTCCTCGCCGTGCAGGCCGTCGCCGCGGCTGATCATTTTGTCCAGCCGCCCGTCGCGGTAGACCAGCGTTACCGCCACGCCATCCACCTTCGGCTGCACCCACATCTGTTCCCGGCCCTCCATCCAGCGCGCGACCTGCTGGCCGTTACTCAGCTTCTTTACCCCGACATGAGCGACGGGGTGCAGAATCCTGCCGCCGCTGGCCAGCGCAGGCTGGTGGGTGAGCCCAGGTTTAAAGCAGCTGAGCCAGTGCTGCAGCTGCTGTTGCAGCTGGTCGTAACGCCCATCGCTGACCAGCGCCTGACCCTGCTGATAGTAGGCGCGATCCCAGACGCTAAGCCGGGCGGTCAGCGCCGCGATCTCCTGCTCTGCCCGGTACGGGCTCCATTGCGGGCACTGCGCCTGAACCCAGCCGCAGGCCAGCCAGACCATCACCATCAGATATCGCATTGCACACCTCCTCTCAAGGATCAGGAACAGGCGGCAGTAAAGCGCAGGGCATCAGGTCTGGCGAGCGGCGAATACCGTATCCTGAAGCTGTCACAGGAAATTTTTATGCAACGCAGCAAAAGCGTTAAAAAAATGCGTATTACTGTCAGGTTTCAGAGAAATTACGCGGTGAATCACCCGAAACGCTGCATGACGCGCTGCACCTGTGTATACTGTGCAGGAAGTAGACTCCGCTTTTTTGGCTTATCAAGAATAATCATGGCTCAAGGCACGCTTTATATTGTTTCCGCCCCCAGTGGCGCGGGTAAATCTAGCCTGATTCAGGCACTGTTAAAAACGCAGCCGTTATATGACACCCAAGTGTCAATTTCGCATACGACCCGTGGCATACGGCCGGGTGAGAATCACGGCGAGCACTATTTCTTTGTTAATCACGACGAGTTTCGTTCGATGATTAGCGAAGACGCGTTTCTCGAACATGCTGAAGTCTTTGGCAACTATTACGGCACGTCGCGTAAAGCGATTGAGCAGGTACTGGCCACCGGCGTTGACGTATTCCTGGATATCGACTGGCAGGGTGCGAAACAGATCCGCGAGAGAATGCCCGCTGCCCGCAGCATTTTTGTGCTGCCGCCTTCGACCGAAGAGCTGGACCGTCGCCTGCGTGGCCGCGGCCAGGACAGCGAAGAGGTGATTAGCAAGCGCATGGCGCAAGCCGTGGCCGAGATGAGCCATTATGCGGAGTACGATTATCTGATCGTGAATGATGATTTCGACCTGGCGCTGTCCGATCTGAAAACCATCATTCGCGCCGAGCGTCTGCGTATGGGCCGCCAGAAGGCCCGTCATGATGCTTTAATCAGCAAACTATTGGCAGACTGAGGACAACTCAGTATGATGCCGAGTCTTTTCTTCACCCGTGGAGTATCACACAAATGGCACGCGTAACCGTACAGGACGCAGTAGAGAAAATTGGTAACCGTTTTGACCTGGTTCTGGTCGCCGCACGTCGCGCACGTCAGATGCAGGTGGGTGGTAAAGATCCACTGGTTCCGGAAGAAAACGATAAATCCACGGTGATCGCCCTGCGCGAAATCGAAGAAGGCCTGATTACCAATCAGATCCTCGACGTGCGCGATCGTCAGGAGCAGCAGGAGCAGGAAGCCGCCGAACTGCAGGCGGTTACCGCTATCGCCGAAGGCCGTCGTTAATTCGCATTTAAAGGCTCGCCTTGTATCTGTTCGAAAGTCTCAATCAGCTGATTGAAAAATACTTGCCTGAGGAGCAGATTAAGCGCCTCAAGCAAGCCTACCTTGTCGCACGTGATGCCCACGAGGGACAGACACGCTCCAGCGGTGAGCCCTATATCACCCATCCGGTTGCCGTTGCCTGTATCCTGGCGGAAATGAAGCTCGACCATGAAACGCTGATGGCCGCGCTACTCCATGACGTGATCGAAGACACCCCCGCCACTTATCAGGACATGGAACAGCTGTTTGGCAAGACCGTGGCTGAACTGGTTGAGGGCGTCTCCAAGCTCGATAAGCTGAAATTCCGCGATAAGAAAGAGGCACAGGCCGAAAACTTCCGCAAAATGATCATGGCGATGGTGCAGGATATTCGCGTCATTCTGATCAAGCTGGCCGACCGCACGCACAACATGCGTACGCTCGGCGCGCTGCGCCCGGATAAAAAACGCCGTATCGCGCAGGAAACCCTCGAAATCTACAGTCCGCTGGCGCACCGTCTGGGTATTCATCACCTGAAGACCGAGCTGGAAGAGCTGGGCTTTGAGGCGCTCTACCCCAATCGTTACCGCGTGATTAAAGAAGTGGTGAAGTCCGCCCGCGGCAACCGTAAAGAGATGATCCAAAAAATCCTCTCTGAAATTGACGGTCGCCTGCAGGAAGCGGGGATCCCCTGCCGGGTCAGCGGTCGCGAAAAGCACCTCTATTCAATTTACTGCAAGATGCACCTGAAAGAGCAGCGCTTCCATTCGATTATGGATATCTATGCGTTTCGGGTGATCGTCAAAGATCTGGATACCTGTTACCGGGTGCTGGGGCAGATGCACAGCCTCTACAAGCCACGCCCCGGCCGGATGAAAGACTATATCGCTATCCCCAAGGCCAACGGCTATCAGTCGCTGCACACCTCGATGATCGGGCCGCACGGCGTGCCGGTTGAGGTGCAGATCCGTACCGAAGACATGGATCAGATGGCAGAGATGGGGGTGGCAGCCCACTGGGCATATAAAGAGCAGGGCGAAAGCAGCACCACCGCACAGATCCGCGCCCAGCGCTGGCTGCAAAGTCTGCTGGAGCTGCAGCAGAGCGCCGGTAGCTCGTTTGAATTTATCGAGAGCGTGAAATCCGATCTGTTCCCGGATGAGATTTACGTGTTTACCCCGGAAGGACGCATCGTCGAACTGCCTGCCGGCGCCACGCCGGTCGACTTCGCCTATGCGGTACATACCGATATCGGCCACGCCTGCGTCGGTGCCCGTGTCGATCGTCAGCCTTATCCGCTGTCGCAGTCGCTGACCAGCGGCCAGACCGTCGAAATTATCACCGCACCGGGCGCGCGGCCGAACGCCGCCTGGCTGAACTTCGTGGTCAGCTCGAAAGCACGCGCCAAGATCCGCCAGCTGCTGAAAAACCTCAAGCGTGACGACTCGGTGAGCCTCGGCCGCCGCCTGCTGAACCATGCGCTGGGAGGCAGCCGTAAACTGGCTGAAATCCCGCCGGCCAATCTTCAGCATGAGCTCGAACGCATGAAGCTGGCGACGCTGGACGATCTGCTGGCCGAAATCGGCCTGGGCAACGCGATGAGCGTGGTGGTGGCGAAGAATCTGCAGCAGAGCGATGCTGCGCCGTCAGGCGCCAGCCAGTCCACGCCTTCACGCAGTAAGCTGCCGATCAAGGGCGCCGACGGCGTGCTGATCACCTTTGCCAAATGCTGCCGCCCGATCCCCGGCGACCCGATTGTCGCCCACGTCAGCCCGGGTAAGGGGCTGGTGGTGCACCATGAGTCCTGTCGTAATATCCGCGGCTACCAGAAAGAGCCGGAGAAGTTTATGGCGGTGGAGTGGGACAAAGTCACCGAACAGGAGTTCGTCGCCGAGATTAAGGTGGATATGTTCAATCACCAGGGCGCACTGGCTAACCTGACTGCGGCGATTAATACGGCAGGTTCCAATATTCAGAGCCTGAACACCGAAGAGAAAGACGGACGCGTTTACAGCGCCTTTATCCGTCTGACCGCACGCGACCGCGTCCATCTGGCTAATATTATGCGTAAAATTCGCGTGATGCCGGATGTCATCAAGGTGCACCGTAACCGCAACTAAAGTTGCCCCTCCAGGCTGCGGCCGCCGGCGCTCTCACGCCGCGCGGTCCGCACCCGCCGTGCTTTCGCATCCGGCGGCATACCACCATTTTTTAAGGGAGTTTTCCTGCGCATGAACGCTCAACGCTACGCCCGCATTCGCGAAATGCTCGCCGCCCGTCAGCACGATCTGACGGTGTGCATGGAGCAGGTCCACAAGCCGCACAACGTTTCTGCGGTGATCCGTACGGCGGACGCCGTTGGCGTGCATGAAGTCCACGCCGTGTGGCCGGGCAGCCGGATGCGCACCATGGTCTCCTCGGCTGCGGGCAGCAACAGCTGGGTGCAGGTGAAGACCCACCGCACCATTGCCGAAGCGGTCAGCCACCTGAAAGGGCAGAAGATGCAGATCCTCGCCACCCATCTCTCCGCCAAGGCGGTGGATTTTCGTGAAATCGACTACACCCGCCCGACCTGTATTCTGATGGGGCAGGAGAAAACCGGCATCACCCAGGAAGCGCTCGACCTGGCCGACCAGGACATCATTATTCCGATGATCGGTATGGTGCAGTCGCTGAACGTCTCCGTCGCCTCCGCGCTGATCCTCTACGAAGCACAGCGTCAGCGGCAGAACGCAGGTATGTACCAGCGCACGGAGAGCACGCTGGACTACGCCGAGCAGCAGCGCCTGCTGTTCGAAGGCGGCTACCCGGTGCTGGCGCGCGTGGCGAAACACAAAGGGCTGCCCTACCCGGTGATTGATGACCAGGGCCAGGTGGTCGCCGATGCGGACTGGTGGGCCACCATGCAGTCGCGAGCGGTGAAATAATGCAGGGCCGCCTGCTGGATGCGGTTCCGCTCACTACCCTGACCGGCGTCGGTGCCAGCCAGGCGGCAAAGCTGGCCAGAATCGGTCTGGTCACCCTTCAGGATCTGCTGCTGCACCTGCCGCTGCGCTACGAAGACCGCACTCAGCTGTACACCATTAACGACCTGCTGCCGGGGATTTACGCCACTATTGAGGGCGAAGTGCTGCACAGCGACATCAGCTTTGGCCGCCGTCGTATGCTCACCTGTCAGGTGAGCGACGGCAGCGGCGTGATCACCCTGCGCTTCTTTAACTTTAATGCCGGCATGAAAAACAGTCTCGCGCCCGGCCGTCGCGTCACCGCCTACGGTGAGATCAAACGCGGCCAGCGCGGTGCCGAGATCGTCCACCCGGAGTACCGCGTGCAGGGCGATCACGGCGTTACCGAGCTGCAGGAGACGCTGACCCCGGTTTACTCCACCACCGAAGGCATCCGTCAGGCGACGTTGCGTAACCTGACCGATCAGGCGCTGACCCTGCTGGAGACCTGCGCGATCGCCGAGCTGCTGCCGCCGGAACTGAGCCAGGGGCTGATCGGCCTGCCGCAGGCGCTGCGCACGCTGCACCGCCCGCCGCCGGATATGGCGCTGGCAGACCTTGCCAGCGGCACCCATCCGGCCCAGCGGCGGCTGATTATGGAAGAGCTGCTGGCGCATAATCTGAGCATGCTGGCGGTCCGCGCCGGTGCCCAGCGCCATCACGCGCTGCCGATGGCCGCCAGCCACCGGCTAAGCAACCCACTGCTGGCGGCGCTGCCGTTTAAGCCGACGGGCGCACAGCAGCGGGTGGTCAAAGAGATTGAAGCAGATCTGGCCAAAGACTATCCGATGATGCGGCTGGTGCAGGGCGACGTCGGCTCCGGTAAAACGCTGGTTGCCGCTCTGGCGGCGCTTAACGTTATCGCGCACGGTAAGCAGGTGGCGCTGATGGCCCCAACCGAGCTACTGGCCGAGCAGCACGCCAGTAATTTTCGCCAGTGGTTTGCGCCGCTGGGGATTGAGGTGGGCTGGCTGGCTGGCAAGCAGAAAGGCAAAGCGCGGCTCGCCCAGCAGGAGGCGATTGCCAGCGGTCAGGTGTCGATGGTGGTCGGCACCCATGCTATCTTCCAGGAACAGGTGCAGTTTAACGGCCTGGCGCTGGTGATCATCGATGAACAGCACCGCTTTGGCGTTCACCAGCGGCTGGCACTGTGGGAAAAAGGCGTGGAGCAGGGCTTCCACCCGCACCAGCTGATTATGACCGCCACGCCGATCCCGCGCACGCTGGCGATGACCGCCTATGCCGACCTCGATACTTCGACCATCGACGAGCTGCCGCCGGGGCGCACCCCGGTGACCACCGTGGCGATCCCCGATACCCGCCGGGCTGACATTATCGCCCGGGTGAAAAGCGCCTGCGGCAGCGAAGGTCGCCAGGCCTACTGGGTCTGTACGCTGATCGAAGAGTCCGAGCTGCTGGAAGCCCAGGCGGCGGAAGCCACCTGGGAAGAGCTGAAAGTGGCGTTGCCGGAGCTGAACGTCGGCCTGGTGCACGGCCGGATGAAGCCGTCCGAAAAGCAGGCGGTGATGCAGGCGTTTAAGCAGGGCGAACTGCATCTGCTGATCGCTACCACGGTGATTGAGGTCGGGGTCGACGTGCCGAACGCCAGCCTGATGATTATTGAAAACCCGGAGCGGCTGGGGCTGGCGCAGCTGCATCAGCTGCGCGGCCGGGTCGGCCGCGGCGCGGTAGCCTCGCACTGCGTGCTGCTGTATAAGGCACCGCTGAGCAAAACCGCCCAGAAGCGTTTGCAGGTGCTGCGTGACAGCAACGACGGTTTTGTCATTGCCCAGTGTGACCTGGAGATCCGCGGCCCCGGTGAGCTGCTCGGCACCCGCCAGACCGGTAACGCAGAGTTTAAGGTGGCCGACCTGCTGCGCGACCAGGCGATGATCCCCGAAGTGCAGCGCGTGGCGCGGCATATCCACCAGCACTATCCGCAGCAGGCACAGGCGCTGATTGAGCGCTGGCTGCCGGAAACCGAACGCTATACTAACGCCTGACGGCTACGCTGGCGAAGTCCGGCCGGCCAGGATAAATGAAAGTTTCGCAAACGATTGCTTTTCACACCATTCGGTTTAAAATCGCCACCTTTATTGCCGCTGGAAGCCCCAAATGTCCGTTGAAACCTCCGTTGACGCTGCCGATCGTACCCCGGTTCCGGCCAGCAACAGTGAGCTGATCTACCGCCTGGAAGACCGCCCGCCGCTGCCGCAAACGCTGTTTGCCGCCTGCCAGCACCTGCTGGCGATGTTTGTGGCGGTAATCACCCCGGCCCTGCTGATCTGCCAGGCGCTGGGCCTGCCGGCGCAGGATACCCAGCACATCATTAGTATGTCGCTGTTTGCCTCCGGCGTGGCGTCGATCCTGCAGATCAAAACCTGGGGTCCGATCGGTTCCGGGCTGCTGTCGATTCAGGGCACCAGCTTTAACTTTGTCTCACCGCTGATTATGGGTGGGCTGGCGCTGAAGAACGGCGGTGCCGACGTACCGACGATGATGGCGGCGCTGTTTGGCACGCTGATGCTGGCCTCCTGCACCGAGATGGCGCTGTCGCGCGTGCTGCACCTCGCGCGCCGGGTGATCACCCCGCTGGTCTCCGGCATCGTGGTGATGATTATCGGCCTGTCGCTGATTCAGGTTGGCCTGACCTCAATCGGCGGTGGTTTTGCTGCGCTCAACGATCATACCTTCGGCGCGCCGAAAAACCTGCTGCTGGCCGGCGCGGTACTGCTGGTGATTATTCTGCTTAACCGCCAGCGTAACCCCTACCTGCGAGTGGCTTCGCTGGTGATTGCCATGGCGGTGGGCTATCTGCTTGCGTGGGCGATGGGCATGCTGCCAGCGACCTCCGCACCGGCCAGTGAGGCGCTTATCACCATCCCGACGCCGTTCTATTATGGCCTGGGCATCGACTGGAGCCTGCTGATCCCCCTGATGCTGGTGTTTATGATCACCTCGCTGGAGACCATCGGCGATATCACCGCCACCTCTGACGTCTCCGAGCAGCCGGTCAGCGGCCCGTTGTACATGAAACGCCTGAAGGGGGGTGTACTGGCCAACGGCCTCAACTCCTGCGTCTCGGCGCTGTTCAACACCTTCCCGAACTCCTGCTTCGGCCAGAACAACGGCGTGATCCAGCTGACCGGCGTCGCCAGCCGCTATGTCGGCTTCTTTGTGGCGCTGATGCTGATCGTGCTCGGCCTGTTCCCGGCGGTCAGCGGCTTCGTGCAGCACATTCCTGAGCCGGTGCTCGGCGGTGCCACGCTGGTGATGTTCGGCACCATCGCCGCCTCCGGCGTGCGCATCGTCTCCCGCGAGCCGCTGAACCGCCGGGCGATTATGATTATCGCGCTGTCGCTGGCGGTGGGGCTGGGCGTCTCCCAACAGCCGTTGATCCTGCAGTTTGCACCGGAGTGGCTGAAGATGCTGCTCTCCTCCGGCATTGCCGCCGGCGGTATTACCGCCATTGTGCTGAACCTGCTGTTCCCGCAGGAGAAGTAAGCGCCGGGCGCTGCCGGGCGGAGCAATCTGCCCGGCAATCTGTTCTGATGATGGTCACCCTTACCTCCTTGTTTCCCTCACCTTCTACCTTCTGCCTCATCCCTGACCTTCTCCTTACCGCTTTCTGCACAAATTTCAGCCTTGTCAGGGCTTCCCGGTTGAGATACGCCGTTAAATCAGGCATAACAAGCCATTAGCGGAAATCGATAGGGTGGTTGCGATGAAGTATCCCGGCAAAATTTTGCTTACGCTGTTGCTGATCCTGCTGCTGGCGCTGGTGGCCTGCTACGTGCTGTTGCAGACCCGCTGGGGCGCAGCGTGGGCAAGCCGCCAGCTGAGTGACGCGCAGTATCAGCTGAACATCGGCAAGATTGAGCATAACTTCTCGGCCCCCGGACTGCTGCGGCTGGACGACGTGACGCTGACGGCACCAGGGCAGCCGCCGCTGCTGACCTCGCGGCGGGTGGACCTCGGTTTACGCCTGGCGCAACTGACTAATCCGCAGCACTTCGCCTCAATTCGTCTCAACGAAGGTACGCTTAACCTGACCGATAACGCGATGCCGGGGCGCCTGCAGGCTGACCGCCTGCTGCTGAGCCGGATGACGGTCAACGGCAGCGCGGGCGACTTGACGGTGCAGGGGCAGAAAGTTGACGGCGGCGTCACGCCGTGGCTGCCGGAAAAAGGGGCCCTGCTCGGCCAACAGGCGCGCTTTCAGCTGAGCGCCGGGTCGCTGGCGCTGGGCGACCTGACCGCCAGCAACGCGCTGCTGGAAGGCAGCATCAAAGGGCGCGAGTGGCTGTTCAGCAACGTGGGCGCGGACGTGGCGCTGGGTTCGATTACCGCTAATGCGCGGCGCGACGCCAGCGGTGGCTGGCAGGTTCAGAGCCTGCGGCTGAACAGTATCCGCCTGCAGAGCGATAAAACGCTGGCCGACTTCCTGCAGCCGCTGCTCAGTCTGCCGGATATCAGTTTTAACCGGGTGGACGTCACCGATGCGCGGCTGGAGGGGCTGGACTGGGCGGTAACCGACCTGGATCTGCTGCTGAAAAATATTACCTTCAGCCACGGCGACTGGCAGAGCGATAACGGCACGCTGGCGCTCAACGCCAGCAGCTTTGTTAACGGCAGCCTGCAGCTCAACGATCCGATTGCCAGCCTGGAATTTTCACCGGCGGGCGTGGCGCTGACCCAGTTCAGCTCGCGCTGGGTCAACGGCATGATCCGCACCGGCGGCAACTGGAGCCGCCGTGATAAAAAGCTGACGCTGGATGAGCTGGTGGTCGCCGGGCTGGAATATACGCTGCCGGCCAACTGGCGTGAGCGCTGGTTGCAAACGCTGCCGGGCTGGCTGGACAGCGTGCAGGTTAGCCGCTTCACCGCCAACCGGAACCTGATTATCGATATTAACCCGGACTTCCCGTTCCAGATGACGGCGCTGGACGCCAGCGGCAGCAACCTGCTACTGGCGCAAAATCACCGCTGGGGCATCTGGTCCGGTAGCCTGAGCGCCAACGCCGCCGAGTCCACCTTTAACCGTGTTGACCTGCGCCACCCGTCGCTGGCGCTGAACGCCGACGGCAACAGCATTAACGTCACCGAACTGAGCGCTTTTAGCGGCAGCGGCATGCTGGAGGGAGTGGCCAACGTCAGCCAGGCTCCGCAGCGGGCCCTTTCGCTGTCGCTAACCGGTCGCCAGGTGAATGCGGCGGTGCTGGCGAACTGGGGCTGGCCGGGGCAATCTCTGCCGGCCGGCAGCAACCTGAAGCTTAGTCTTTCCGGTAATTTGCAGGCGGACAAGCCGCTGAAGCCGACGGTGAATGCTACGCTGGAGCTGAACGGCGGTGCGCAGCAGCAGAAACTGGTTAACGGCCAGCTGCAGTAAGTCGCGGGCGGCGAAGCAGACCTGCAACACCGCAGAGTATTGGCACCTGCCGCTCTGCGCACGTCGACGTTACTGATAGTTCAGGGTATAGCTGGCGGTCGAGGTAAACGGGCCGAGCTGCAGGTTATGCTGCTGCAGCGCCTCCGGTTCGCCGCGTACCAGCGCCTGAAAGCCTAACTGCATGCTGCCACGGGTCAGGTCCGTGGCTGGAGTGGGCTGGTCCAGCGTCAGGGGATTACCGTTATCCTGACGCAGATCGATGGCGATCCCGGCGGTACCGCCTGAAGCATTGCTGTGCACCCGCAGAGATTCGGGCAGCGCCTGGCTGCGTTCGCCGGAAAAGGTCACCGTAACGGTTTTATACACCGTAGTGCTGCAGTTGATCAGATGCAGGGTAAACCCTACCGGACGGCTCTGCCTGTTCAGATAGAGATCCTCAGTGGAGAGTTGTTTAAAATCCACCTGCAGCGTCTCATCACCCGGAGCGATGCTGCACGGCAGCGCCACGACACGGCCGTGAAAGCGAATTTCACCACCAATCAGAATCGCTTCGTTAGCCCGCACTGCTAAGGTGAGTAACAGCGCCCAGATGCAGCATACTACGGAGAAAATCTTCATTGCCTCTCCTACTGAAACTCAGCAACAATGCTGCCACTGGCATCGAATTCACCCTCAGGTATTTCACTACCGGGTTTGGCTATCGGTGCCGCCGTCAAATTCCACGAACCACTGTTGTTGTTGAAGGTTTTCAGATTATAAAATTTTCCCGGAATGACCGGCGAGTTGTCTGCTTTATCTTTCAGCACAATGCCCAGGTTTTTACGGTCGGTGCTACCGGTGGTACCGAGATAGTCCGGGCTGAAGCTGGCCAGGCCGGATCCTGAGGGCTGTACGCCTAATTTGATATTCAGCTTACTCATATCGAAGCTCCCTCCCTTGCAGGCTATTTTAATGGGAACATCTTTCTTAAAATTGTTACCGTTGAGCTGACTACTGTTGCCGGGAATGTCGCCAAAATTGACCACAATCGCATTACCGGCGTTAACTACGCATTTATCCGGTACGGTAATGATCGCTGATTTAAGGGTAACGGTCGTCAGTGGCGTATTGAGTAATACCGGTGTTAGCTCTTGTCGGCCATACAGCTTAACCAGTTCATAGCTGTTAAGTGAGACGCCATTAATGACGGGTTTGGTGATTTTGAACGTAACCTGCCCCTTCGATCCTGACTCAATGCGAGTATCAGTCGTAGGATTTTTACGACAACTTTTTTTATCCTGATTTGAAACGTCGTAAAAGGGTACGTCATAGCCAGGGGTAGGACCATTGACAATAAACACCTGAATTTTTACATCAAAATAGTCATTCAGGCGAAAATAACCCGGATTTATTGCTGAGGGTGTCATACCAGTGGTAGCAGTATAATATCGTGGTTTCTCCTTAATCCTTCCATCCGGGCAGTGAATATACCCTGTATAGACAGCACCGCTGTTATTCCAGGGGGGGGGCATAATGACAGCGCCGGCCACATTATTTTTTATATCCAGCGTCGTCAAACTGACATCATAATTATGCGGCACCTGCGGCGTCACTTCGCCCTGTTCATATGCCAGGGCAGAGTGTCCTGTCAGCATGGCTGCAAACGCTAGTGCCCCCCGAACCGTTAAACATTTTTTACAGCACGCAGTCATTGGGCTCATAAATACTCCACTCGTATATGCAGTGTTCCGAGATAGCTGCCACCGCTGACCCAGCTATCAGTCGCCTCTAAAGCGGCCATCAACGTCAGGCTGTGATTACCCGGCGACAGCAGATAGGGCGTCTGCGCCTGGTTAAGCGACAGCGGCTCACCTCGCGCGTCGAACAGCCGCAGTCCCAGGCCATGTACGTTACCTTCCAGCTGTAGCAGATCGTGGTTAGCGCCGTCAGGCTCGCCGCTAAAGAACAGGGAGACCACCCGCTCTGAACTGCTGAGCAGATGTGCATCGCGGCCGATAGTATGCCCGGGAAAATCCTCGTGTACCTGGCGGGCACCCGCCAGACAGTCCTGTAATTTCAGCACAAAGGTTACTTTTCGAGAACGGTCACCGGCATGATGAAACTCGCGTGCGGTAGCCGTTTTCATCTCCACCAGCTGCTCCTGCGACTGGCTGGCCAGAATGCACGGCGAGACCAGCACGTCACCGCGAAAGTGCACCGTACCGTACTGCCCATCGACGTTGTGCAGATCGCTGCGTGCATGCTTCAGCGCGGCAGCGGCTGGCCGATCGGCCAGCAGTATCGCCAGACTCAGCAGCAGCCAGCGCAAGCGTGGTGGCCTGGGGTTAATCTTATCCATCGCTTACCCTCCGCTCATCCGGCCCTGACCGCGCTACATTGCGCGCCGTTGCAGCGGTAATGAATTTCCGGGTGGCCGCCGTAGTCATTGACGTACATCACCATAAAGTCGCTCACGCTGCTGTCGGTTACCGGGATATCGAGCGTCGATTTCGGCGCAATCATCACCCCGGGAAAAGTGGTGATCGGTTCACCGCCCTTCTCCACCGGCTTACGGCTCAGGCCAATGATGGTGATAAAGTAGGGGGTTGGGTTCGTAGCGATGAAGGTTTTACCCTGCTTGTGAAAACTGACCTGATCCTGCCACACCGCGTCACGGCTGGCCGGAATCGCCGCCGTCGGACGATAGAACAGCTTGATGCGCGACTGCATGGAGAGCTGCAGCACGTTGGCCTTTTTCGGCTTCGGTGGGATCTCACGCACGTTAAGGTAGAACAGCGTTTCACGATCCTGCGGCAGCGCATTGATACCGGCGGTTTTGGTCACGCGGATCACCCCTTTCTGGCCGCCGTTAATGCGCTGCAGCGCGGGCAGCACCAGCAACGGTGAGGTGATATGTTTACCGCTGGCATCTTCTACCCACGCCTGGGCAAGGAACGGCACGTCCGGGCTGGTATTACTCAGATTGGCGCTGGCTGACTCACTGCTACCGGTGATAATCATCCGCGTGCGGTCCAGTGAAATGCCGGCCTGCGCCGCCCCGATGCCGCCGCTGACAACCAGTGTTAACGCCAGCAGCCTGCTGCTGACTCTCCATATATTCATATTCAGGTTCCTGTTAACTAAGTTCATTACTTTCCCTCTTACTGGCACGGCAGCAGTAGTTGCGCCTGGCCGTGCGGAATCATCTTCGGCACCGTCAGCGCACAGTGAGTTTTACCGTCCCACTGCACGTCCAACTGCTCTCCGGGCTTGATGCCCACCAGCCACGCCAGGCCGTCATCCATCACCATCGCCACGTTAACGCCATCGCCGTTGAGCACGTCGGCACCGAACGGCGGGGCGCTGCCACCCTGCAGACGCAGCTGTGCCATCATTTTCTCGCCCTGGGTAACGGAGAATTTCTGGTAGCCTATCGCCCCTTCGGTCAGCGTACTGGTGGCGATAGCATGGCTGGCGTCAACGTCCTGCTTCAGCGCGTCGACGTCAATGCGGGTATCAAAGCTGCTGTAGCTGACCACATCAGATACCACGCCGAGGCCCCAGCGGTTGGTGACTGCCTGTTTATCGTTAAGGGGTACACCCGCCACGCCGCCGGTATCGACCATCACCCGTGCCGTGTCCTGGGTACCGCTGCTGCTGTTAAGCGCCACACCGTAGCGGGTAGCGGTGATGCCGCCGGTCGCCGTACCGCCCAGCGAGAGATAGCGGTCCTGCTGGTAGTTGAGGTTGGCATTAATATCAGCCACCTCGGCGCGGTGCTCGTAGAAGCCATCAAGCGCCACCTTGCCATCCTGGTCTGCGCCGGCACGCAGGCGCCAGTTGTTGTTGATGTCCCGGTTATCGCTGTATGAGGCCATCTGGGTGCTTTTTTTGCCGTGCACTTGCAGGTCATACCCTGACCAGCGGCTGTCGCCAATCGGTATCGAAACAGAAAGTGACAGGCTGTCGTCGCGCAACCCCTGATAGAGCGAACGGAACAGCGACAGGTTAGCGCTGATGTTCTTCACGCCGGCAATACGGAACGCGCGGCTAACCGACAGGCCGTAGCGGTCCTGGCTGCTGCGATCCCAGTAGTTCTGGTGGGAATAGGTGAGGAACAGCGTTGTGCGCCAGTCCGGGTTATCCACCCAGAAGGTTTTATTACCGGTGATGGTGTACATCTCTTTTTCGTGGCCAGGGTAACGGTTATCGCTATAGCGCTCATCGAGGTATTGCGCCTGGGTGCGAAATTTTTTCTGCGAGAAGCGATAACCAGCAAAAGTAATGCTGCTGTTATATTCGTCAAAGGTCTTGGCGTAACTGAGCTTAAAGGACATCCCCTGCTGCATGCTTTCATGCGGCAGCTGGCTCAGCGACTGGGTGACGTCCGCCGACAGCGCGCCAAAGACATTCAGATCGCGCCCGGCACCGAGGTTCCAGGCGTTATAACTTTTGCCGGACAGGATCGCCCCGCCGTATATCGACCATGCGTTGCTCAGGCCCCATGAGAAGTCACCGGTGTAAAAGGCGGGCCCCTGAATTTTATGGCTGAACTGTGAAGGCGCACCGATAGAGGTGTTGTAACGAATATAGCCGGGTCGGGTCAGATAAGGGATCGAGGCGGTATTGACCTCAAATGTACTGACGCTGCCGTCCTGCTCCTCAACGCGAACGTCAAGCTTGCCGCGCACCGCGTTGCTCAGATCCTGAATATTAAACGGCCCGGCAGGTACGGTGGTTTCATAGATGGTGCGCCCACTCTGGCTGACGGTTACTTTGGCGTTACTTTTAGCGATACCATGAACCTCCGGCGCATAGCCCTGCAGGTTCGGCGGCAGCATACGCTCGTCGCTGGCAAGATTGATACCGGTAAAGCGCACCGTGTCGAACACCTGCGAGTTGGAGTAGATTTCGCCCAGCGTCAGTTTCGCCGCCTGCAGCGGTAGCGGCAGGTAAGCATAGATCTGGTTCCAGTCAAAACGGTGCCGGTGGTCACGGGCCGAGTAGTCGCCCTGATACTGAGCACGTAACCGCCAGCCACCGAGGTTGATCCCGGCCTGGCCATAAGCGGAAAAATCGGTGCTGGAACCACCACCGCCCTTGATCTGGCGGGTGGTCTGCCCACTGACGCTGTAGTCAAGCAACAGCCCGGGGATCCCTCTGTCCCAGCGTTCAGGTGGTACCCAATCCGGATCGCTGTACTTCATCCACGCCTGTGGAATAGAGATATCCAGGCTGCCCTGTTGATTGTTCAGGGAGGCACTGGGGATTGAGCGGATGTCATAACAGCTGTCACTTATTCTACGCACGTGGTTCAGCGCCTCCTCTTTCAGGGCCAGCGCCTGAACAACGTCAACCGGAAGGCAAGCCAGGCTCTGTTTCACGTTATCCGGCGAAACGATATAGGTAATCTTCTGCCGCTTAAAAAAGTTGCCGTTGATTTTCAGATCGAGCAAGTAGGTCGCGGGTGCGACGAAATTATTTTCAGCAAAGCGGCTGAGATCGACATTTTTACGATCGCCCGCATCCAGTGCGTCGGTGCTGAATTCCACCGGGTCATCGGCGGCACTTGACGTCTCCGCACTGGCCAGCAGCAGTAGCAGTTCAAACAACAGCAACCCGATGTTTTTTCTCGTTATGCACTTCATCTGCAACGCATCCTTGCCACCCCGAAACGTTTATGGCTTCGCCGCCGGTTGAGTAGTCACAAGTAATCCATAAAAAAATGTACGCTGGCATAAAAACTGCCAGCGGTAATATTTTTTCTCAGTGGCACTATGCTGGCTTTAAAATTCAGCACATTATTGCCGTCAACTAATTCAATCCCGTTCGTGGGCTGGCCAAATATAATCGGCTCACCGTTAATTGCGCTCAGACGTATGGCAAAACCTTTTGCTTCGCCCACCACGCTGACCAGGCGATCGCTGCTGCCAGGTGTATCGCTAAGAAAAGTCACCTGGGCGTGATGCCAGTTCAGACCCGAGGTGAAACGGCTGAGCAGCGTGCAGCCCACCAGCCTGACGTGAAACACGTACTGCAGGTTACTGTCCGACTGCTGCAGGATCTCCCTGACCGTTAACGGGCCAAAGTCCAGCCACTGGTCGCGATCCGGGTAGTCAATGCGGCATGGGGCTTCGACAATTTCTCCGCTGATCCGCATTTCACCCGGTGTACTGGCTTTATCACCCGCTGCTGCAGCAGCCTGCCCGGACAGGGCTAACAGCAGCAGCACGCAAATCCCTTTGCTTAGGATCATCTTCTCTCCGACTCAGGTTGCCCATTTGGCAGCACAATCCCGACTACGGCCCTGCGCTACCAGGCCACCTGCATTACTGATAGTCAATCTGGAAGTTGATAGCCGACTGGAAGGCACCCGGTACCACGACGCTGCTGGCGCTGGCGGAGTCCGCCTGAACAAAGGCGACAAACGGGATTTTTGTCACGCCGTTCACCAGGTTGACCTTGGCTGAGGCCGTACCCCAGACCACATCCTTGTTGCCGTTATCCTTCAGACCCACGCCGGCACCGCTGGCGGTGCCGGAAGTGAAGGCTGCCAGTTTGGCGTTAGCCGGATCGACAGTGTTCGGCGTGTAGGTCACAGTGGCGGTTTTCGCCACTGTCGTATCGCAGCCCTGCAGTTCGATATCCTTCCGCACATTGCCGGCACGCTTATTGTCCTTCAGTGATGCGGTCGTGATCTGGCCAAATTCAACCTGCACCGGGCTGGAGTTCGGTGCCAGGCCGCAGGCTGAGTTCACCAGCTCTCCGGTAAGCAGAATCTGCCCCTGCGTCGGTGTACCTTTATAGGTCGGATCCGGGGGGGTGACCTCTTCCGCAGCCAGCACATAACCGGTGAAGGTCGCTAGTGTCACGAATCCCAATGCCTGCAATAACTTGTTTAGCTTCATATTTAACATCCTTGAAATCGAATTAATTAAGTAAAATGAAACACGCTCTCGCTCTCACGATGCGAATAATAAAATACCACCAAAGGGTAAATATTAAAGTTATTATCTAAGGGAAGTTAAAATGCGACATTTTGATTCACAGAGAGTAAAAACAGAGGTATTTGATAAAATTAAACATGATAAAAAAACAGCACAAAAAAACAAAAACATCATAAAAAACCCCAGCTATTAAAAAATTACATAACAGAATCACTTAATAAATAAATTTTGCTGATGGAATGTTTTTTAATTAATAACAACAACATTAAATAGCCCGGAGAAAAAATCACCACTATGCGTTTTAATGTAATCGTAATTTAGCCAAATATTACAGGGGAGCGTAGATTAGTATAATCTGCTGGCAAAGCGTCAAACCGCCCTTAGTGGGGCGGTTAATAACAGCAGCGCGGTGGGTATCCGGGTTACCCGACCGAGCCCCCTTCCTCCAGCGGACCGTCCGGATCGGCAGGCAGGACGATAAAGGTGCCTTCAAACACCGCACCCACCTCATCATTGCCAAACAGCTCCACCTGCAACTGTACCCGCGCCTTACGCCCGCGCGCCAGGCGGTCGAGATCGCCGCTCAGCGAGCCGAGGTCGGCGCTGGCCATCGGCTTGCCGGTGACCGGTTTACTGTAGCGAATATGGGCATCGGCGAGGATGATGGTGCCGCCGAGGTGGCGTTCGCGCAGCAGCAGCCAGATCAGCCCCCAGCCGGTCAGAGTGGCCAGTGAGAACAGGCTGCCGGCAAACAGCGTGTGGTGCAGGTTCTGGTTGCCGGTTTCCGGCATGGTAGTAATAAATTTCTGCCCGGTGTACTGCTGAATACGCACGCCCATCTTTTCACTGAGCGGGATATGTTCGTACCAGGCCTGCTGCAGCTGCCCGCACCAGTCGGCGCGGTGCAGGATATCATCCAGCGTCACCACCGGTTTGATCATCAGGAAGTGGCGAACCGGCGTGGTTTGCGGGGCGGTGATCTCCCCTTCGTTGAGGTAGCCGAGCTTGGCAAAGAAGTCGACAGCGTCTTCACGGGCGCTGCACACCACCCGCTTAACCCCCTCCTGACGCGCCACCGACTCCAGCGTCATCGCCACCAGCGTGCCCAGCCCTTTGCCCTGCACGGAAGGGTGCACGGCCATAAAGCGGATCGCCGCTTCGTTATCGGCGTTGATGTACAGCCGCCCGGTGGCGACGATATTACCCTGTTCATCCACCACCATCTGGTGGTGCGCCAGCGCATCCCAGGCATCGCGCTCGGAGCCCATCGGCTGATGCAGCGGCTTGCGCAGCATCTCCCAGCGGAACTGGTAGTAGGCGTCTAACTCTTCAGCTGTTTCAGGTACGCGCAGGTGATACATAAAGTGGTTCTCTCTGTCAGAGTCTGTCCGGCTGTTCCCTGGCCGCTCCGTCAGCGGCATCAAACCTGTAGCCAGAAGGTCACGGGGCCATCATTGACCAGCGAGACCTGCATATCGGCGGCAAAACGCCCGGTTTCAGTGGCAATGCCTTTTTCACGACAGCAGGCGGTAAAGTACTGATAGAGGCGGTCGGCTTCGTCCGGGGCGGCACCGCCGGAGAAGCTCGGCCGCATACCCTTTTTGGTATCGGCCGCCAGGGTAAACTGGGAGACCACCAGCAGGCTGCCCCCGGCCTGCTGCACGTTGAGATTCATCCTGTCATTGTCATCGCCGAAGATGCGGTAGCCCAGCACCTTCCCGGCCAGCTTTTCGGCGTGCGCGGGGGTGTCCCCTTTCTCCACGCCAAGCAAAATCAACAGCCCCGGGCCAATCTCCCCGACGGTCTCCCCGGCAACGGCGACGCTGGCGGACAGCGCACGCTGAATTAATGCAATCATACTTCCTCGTTTTCTCGTTCTTGTTCTTCTTGTTTCAGGCGACGGTAGTCGCCAAGGGTGGCGGTGATTTCAGCCCCCAGTAAGACAATACACCAGGTCCAGTAAACCCATAGAAAAAGGATGGGTATCACCGCCAGTACGCCATAAATCAGCTGATAAGACGGGAACATCGTAACATACAGCGCAAAGGCTTTTTTGCCGAGTTCGAACAGCGCCCCGGCCACCAGCGCGCCGATCAGCGCATCGCGCCCCGCCACCTGCGCGGTAGGCACAATGCTGTACAGCAGCCAGAAGGCCATGCAGGAGAGCAGCAGCGGGAACAGCCGCAGCAGCATATCCAGCGCGCCGCTGACGCCGCTGACCGTGGCCCAGTGTAATGAGAGCACGTAAGAGCTGATCGCCAGGCTGGCCCCAGCCAGCAGCGGCCCCAGCGTCAGGATCATCCAGTAAATGGCAAACGAGTAGACCAGCGGCCGCTTGCGCGCGCTGCGCCAGATGGCATTCAGCGCCGAGTCTATTGAGTACATCAGCAGCAGCGCGGTGAAGATCAGGCCGCCGATACCGACCGCGGTCATTTTATTAACGTTGGCGACAAACTGCTCCAGATAGCTCTGAATGACGTTGCCGGCGGCCGGCACAAAGTTATTGAAGACAAAGCTCTTCAGCTGAACGCTGACCTCCGAGAACATCGGAAAAGCCGCAAACAGCGCAAACACCACCGCAATCAGCGGCACCAGCGACAGCAGCGACACGTAAGCGAGGTTACCCGCCAGCGTGGTCATGCCGTCGTCATCAATTCGCTGCCACAGCAGCTTCATCCACGACCAGAAAGCGCGCAGGCGGTGGCGATAGTGGTTAACCCGGCCGGTCATTATTTACGATCGGCAAAAAAGGTGGGCACCACATGCTTATCGGTGACGTGTACGCTGTGGATCCCCAGCGCGCGCGCGGCCTCAACGTTCTCGAGGTTATCGTCGAAGAAGATCGCCTCTTCCGCAGAGACATCCTCTTCATTCAGCAGCCGCTGGTAGATCGCCGCTTCCGGCTTACGCACACCCATATCCTGCGACTGATAGATTTTATCGGCGGCCTGTAGCACTTCCGGATACTGCGATGGCCAGAAGCTGTAGTGCAGACGGTTGGTATTGGAGAGGATCACCACCCGGTCGCCCTGCTCGCGAAGTTTATGCATGATGGCAATTACTTCCGGACGCACGCCGACAAATACCGCCTGCCAGCCTGCCGCAAACTGCTCAAAGCTCAGCGCGATATCCAGCTGTTCAGACATTTTTTCCGCGAACAGCGCGTCGCTAATCTCACCGCGCTCATGCTGGTGGAAGCTGTCGTCCATTTTAAAATGGCTTTGCAGCGTGGCTAACGGCACCCGCCCGAGATCGCTCCAGACCCCAAGCACCCGGTTGAAATCAATATCAACAATGACGTTACCTAAATCAAAGATATACAGCATGGTCGGCTCCTTTTGCTCCGGTGAGTTATTCACTCTAGCGGGAAAATGGCAGGCTGAACAGGTGAGGCGCAGGAAAAGCGGGGCGAAAAAAAAGGCCGGAGATTATCCGGCCTTATCGACGTTGTTACCCGGGAAAGAACTTACTCTTTCGGGCCGCGGCCAGCGCGTTTACGGTCGTTTTCAGTCAGGTGACGTTTACGGATACGTACGGAAGCCGGGGTCACTTCTACCAGTTCGTCATCATCGATGAACTCAAGCGCCTGCTCGAGGGTCATCTTCTGTGGCGGAACCAGGGTGGTGGCTTCGTCAGTACCGGACGCACGCATGTTGGTCAGCTTCTTACCGGTCAGGCAGTTCACGGTCAGGTCGTTAGAACGTGAGTGAATACCGATGATCTGGCCTTCATACACTTCCGCACCGTGGCCGAGGAACAGCTTACCGCGATCCTGCAGGCTGAACAGGGCGAACGCAACCGCTTTACCCTGGCCGTTAGAGATCAGCACGCCGTTCTGGCGCTGGCCCACTTCGCCCGGACGCACGTCGTCGTAGTGGCTGAAGGTGGAGTACAGCAGGCCGGTACCGGAAGTCATGGTCATGAATTCGTTACGGAAGCCGATCAGGCCACGGCTTGGGATTTCGTAGTCGAGACGTACGCGGCCCTTGCCATCCGGATCCATGTTTTTCATGTCGCCTTTACGCTCGCCCATCGCCTGCATCACAGAACCCTGATGCTGCTCTTCGATGTCGAGGGTCACGTTTTCGAACGGCTCCTGCTTGCGGCCTTCGTGCTCACGGAAGATAACTTTCGGACGGGATACCGCCAGCTCGAAACCTTCACGACGCATGTTTTCGATCAGAACTGACAGGTGAAGTTCACCACGACCTGACACGCGGAAGGCATCAGCATCCGGGGTTTCTTCAACACGCAGTGCCACGTTGTGCACCAGCTCTTTGTTCAGACGGTCGAGGATCTGACGTGAAGTCACGTACTTACCTTCTTTACCACAGAACGGAGAGGTGTTAACGCAGAAGAACATGGTTACGGTTGGTTCATCAACGCTCAGGGCCGGCAGCGCTTCCACGTTCTGCGTGTCGCAGATGGTGTCAGAGATGTTCAGCTCACCCAGACCGGTGATGGCGATGATGTCGCCCGCTTCCGCTTCGCTCGCTTCGATACGCTCCAGGCCCATATGGGTCAGAACTTTACCGACTTTCGCGTTGCGGGTTTTGCCTTCGCTGTTGATCACGGTGATCTGCTGGTTAGGCTTCACTTTACCGCGCTTGATACGGCCGATACCGATCACGCCCAGGTAGTTGTTGTAGTCCAGCTGGGAGATTTGCATCTGCAGCGGCGCTTCCAGCTCAACCTGTGGTGGAGAAACGTGTTTCACGATCGCTTCGTACAGCGGAGTCATGTCTTCCGCCATATCTTCATGATCCAGGCCGGCGATGCCGTTCAGGGCAGAAGCATAGATGATCGGGAAGTCGAGCTGTTCGTCGGTCGCGTCCAGGTTCACGAACAGGTCGAAGACCTGGTCAACAACCCAGTCAGGACGCGCGCCAGGGCGGTCAACTTTGTTAATTACCACGATCGGCTTCAGACCATTAGCAAATGCTTTTTTGGTCACGAAGCGGGTTTGCGGCATCGGGCCATCCATTGCATCCACAACCAGCAGCACCGAGTCGACCATAGACATCACACGCTCTACCTCACCGCCGAAGTCGGCGTGTCCTGGGGTATCAACGATGTTGATGCGGTAGTCGTTCCATTTAATGGCGGTGTTTTTTGCGAGGATGGTAATCCCACGCTCTTTCTCCAAATCGTTGGAGTCCATTACGCGTTCGGTTGCTTCGGTGCGGGCGTCAAAGGTCCCGGACTGCTGCAGCAACTTATCAACCAGGGTAGTTTTACCGTGGTCAACGTGGGCAATAATGGCGATGTTACGCAAATTTTCGATCACAGCTTTGCCTCAGGCATTTAGAAATAGCGCGCTATTGTACACGGATTAATCGAAGGACTGAACAGGATCACAAATTTCATCTAAAGATAACTGTCCGGATTGCTTTTGCAGCCATTTTCAGTGCAAACATTGCACTGAGTCGAAAAATTGCACCAAAACAGTGCCCATTTATCACTCAATGGCACCAAAATGGTGCGCGATTTCCATCGTGGTGCAGTCCTCGTCTTACGAGAGGGCGCATCATAGCGCTTTTTAGGCGTAATTAGAAAGTTGGCATAGATTTCGCTTTAGTTCATACAAGCGAAAAATGCCAGTTTCCACAACGGTTGATAGCTTGTCAGAGATCTTTATTATCGGAGTCAGCGCGGTCATGAGCCATGCGCACCCGTGAAGGTCTCTAAACACGACGACAACAAAATCCAGGAGAGTTAAGTATGTCCGCTGAACACGTTCTGTCGATGATGAATGAGCACGAAGTCAAATTTGTTGACCTGCGTTTTACCGATACTAAAGGTAAAGAGCAGCACGTTACCATTCCTGCACATCAGGTTAACGCTGACTTCTTCGAAGAAGGCAAAATGTTTGACGGTTCTTCTATTGGTGGCTGGAAAGGCATCAATGAATCCGACATGGTTCTGTGGCCAGACGCGACCACAGCAATGATCGACCCGTTCTTCGCGGACACTACCCTGATCATCCGTTGTGACATTCTTGAGCCAGGCACGCTGCAGGGCTACGACCGTGACCCACGTTCCATCTCCAAGCGTGCAGAGGACTTCCTGCGCTCTTCCGGCATCGCAGACACCGTTCTGTTCGGACCTGAGCCAGAGTTCTTCCTGTTCGACGACATCCGTTTCGGCAGCAGCACCTCCGGTTCTCACGTGGCTATCGACGATATCGAAGCCTGCTGGAACACCGGTAAAGAGTACGAAGGCGGCAACAAAGGCCACCGTCCGGGTCTGAAAGGCGGCTACTTCCCGGTACCACCGGTCGACTCTTCACAGGACATCCGTTCTGCCATGTGTCTGACCATGGAGCAGATGGGCCTGGTGGTTGAAGCTCACCACCACGAAGTGGCAACCGCAGGTCAGAACGAAGTGGCCACCCGCTTCAATACCATGACCAAAAAAGCCGACGAAATTCAGATCTACAAATACGTTGTCCACAACGTAGCGCACGCCTACGGCAAAACTGCGACCTTTATGCCAAAACCAATGTTTGGTGATAACGGTTCCGGTATGCACTGCCATATGTCTCTGTCTAAAGGCGGCACCAACCTGTTCTCTGGCGACAAATACGGCGGCCTGTCTGAAATGGCGCTGCATTACATCGGCGGTGTTATCAAGCACGCTAAAGCGATCAACGCCCTGGCTAACCCGACCACCAACTCATACAAGCGTCTGGTCCCAGGCTACGAAGCTCCGGTAATGCTGGCTTACTCAGCCCGTAACCGTTCTGCTTCTATCCGTATCCCGGTGGTTTCCAACCCGAAAGCGGTGCGTATCGAAGCACGCTTCCCGGATCCAGCGGCTAACCCGTACCTGTGCTTCGCGGCACTGCTGATGGCAGGCCTGGACGGCATCATCAACAAGATCCACCCTGGCGATGCGATGGACAAAAACCTGTACGATCTGCCGCCGGAAGAAGAAGCTGAGATTCCAAAAGTGGCCGGTTCTCTGGACGAAGCGCTGGCTGCACTGAACGAAGACCGCGAGTTCCTGACCCGTGGTGGCGTGTTCACTGATGACACCATCGATGCCTACATCGCACTGCGTCAGGAAGAGATGGACCGCGTGCGTATGACTCCGCACCCGGTTGAGTTCGAACTGTACTACAGCGTTTAATTTTACGTAGTTCACCCGGTGACGTTGCGACAGTGGTTGATCTGCCGCCGCAACGGAGCCCGGGATTTTGTTGCCGTGGAAACTTCAGCCCATCTCCGGATGGGCTTTTTTCTCCGCCCGGCGTCGTCAAACGCGACGAAAAACGGGCTGTGAGACTATAATGCACCAACATGGTGCAAATAATTCACGCAGGAGAACGCTGTATGGCAGCTGGCACGCAGCCCGATGCTGGGCAGATTCTCAATTCTCTGATCAACAGTATTTTACTGGTTGATAGCGATCTGGCGGTTCATTACGCCAATCCCGCCGCTCAGCAGTTGCTGGCGCAAAGTTCCCGTAAGCTGTACGGCACGCCGCTGCCGGAGCTGATGGGCTATTTTTCCCTGAATATTGCGGTAATGCTTGAGAACCTGGATGCAGGTCAGGGCTTTACCGACAGTGAAGTGACGCTGGTGGTCGACAGTCGGGCACACATTATGTCGCTGACCGCCCAGCGCCAGCAGGATGGATTGATCCTGCTGGAGATGGCGCCGATGGACAACCAGCGCCGTCTCAGCCAGGAACAGCTGCAACACGCTCAGCAGGTGGCCGCGCGCGATCTGGTTCGCGGGCTGGCCCATGAGATCAAAAACCCGCTCGGTGGCCTGCGCGGGGCCGCACAGCTGCTGGCGAAAGCGCTGCCCGATCCATCGTTAACCGAATACACCAAAGTGATCATTGAGCAGGCCGATCGCCTGCGCAACCTGGTGGACCGGCTGCTGGGCCCGCAACAACCCGGCATGCACGTCACCCAGAGCATTCACCAGGTCGCCGAACGGGTGGTCAATCTGGTGTCGATGGAGCTGCCGGACAACGTGTCGCTGGTACGTGACTACGATCCGAGCCTGCCCGAACTGCCCCACGATCCGGACCAGATCGAGCAGGTGCTGCTGAACGTGGTGCGTAACGCACTGCAGGCGTTAGGCGACGCCGGCGGCACCATCACCCTGCGCACCCGTACCGCCTTTCAGCTGACGCTGCACGGTACCCGCTACCGCCTGGTGGCGCGTATTGATGTTGAAGATGATGGCCCGGGTATTCCTGCGCAGCTGCAGGACACGCTGTTTTACCCGATGGTCAGCGGCCGCGAAGGCGGCACCGGGCTGGGTTTATCTATTGCCCGCAGCCTGATTGACCAGCACTCCGGCAAGATCGAATTTAAGAGCTGGCCGGGCCACACTGAATTTTCTGTTTACTTGCCTATTCGCCAGTGAGGTTTCTATGCAACGAGGGATAGTCTGGGTCGTCGATGACGATAGCTCCATCCGCTGGGTGCTTGAACGTGCGCTCACTGGAGCCGGTTTAAGCTGTACCACCTTTGACAGCGCCAGCGAGGTGCTTGATGCCCTCGCCAGTAAAACCCCGGACGTTTTGTTATCAGACATTCGTATGCCGGGGATGGACGGGCTGGCGCTGCTGAAGCAGATCAAACAGCGCCACCCGATGCTGCCGGTGATTATTATGACCGCCCACTCCGATCTGGAGGCCGCGGTCAGCGCCTACCAGCAGGGGGCGTTTGATTATCTGCCCAAGCCGTTTGATATTGATGAAGCGGTGGCGCTGGTCGAGCGCGCCATCAGCCATTATCAGGAGCAGCAGCAGCCGCGTAACCAGCCGGTCAGCGGCCCGACCGCCGATATCATCGGTGAAGCACCGGCGATGCAGGACGTGTTTCGCATTATCGGCCGCCTGTCACGTTCGTCGATCAGCGTGCTGATCAACGGCGAGTCAGGTACCGGTAAAGAGCTGGTGGCGCATGCCCTGCACCGCCACAGCCCGCGGGCGAAATCCCCGTTTATCGCGCTGAATATGGCGGCAATCCCGAAAGACCTGATCGAGTCCGAGCTGTTTGGTCATGAGAAAGGCGCATTTACCGGTGCCAATCAGATCCGTCAGGGCCGCTTTGAGCAGGCCGACGGCGGCACGCTGTTCCTTGATGAGATCGGTGATATGCCGCTGGACGTGCAGACGCGCCTGCTGCGCGTGCTGGCCGACGGGCAGTTCTACCGGGTGGGTGGCTACGCGGCGGTGAAAGTGGACGTGCGCATTATTGCCGCCACCCACCAGAACCTGGAGCTGCGCGTGCAGGAGGGCAAGTTCCGTGAGGATCTGTTCCACCGCCTGAACGTGATCCGCGTACATCTGCCGCCGCTGCGCGAGCGCCGTGAGGATATTCCACGGCTGGCGCGCTACTTCCTGCAGGTGGCAGCACGGGAGCTGGGCGTGGAGGCGAAAATTCTGCACCCGGAGACCGAAACCGCGCTGACGCGCCTGCACTGGTCCGGCAACGTGCGCCAGCTGGAGAATACCTGCCGCTGGCTGACGGTGATGGCCGCCGGTCAGGAGGTGCTGATCCAGGACCTGCCGCCGGAGCTGTTTGAAACCGCCACGCCGGACAGCCCGACGCAGTCGCTGCCGGACAGCTGGGCCACGCTGCTGGCGCAGTGGGCCGACCGCGCGCTGCGTTCCGGTCATCAAAACCTGCTTTCCGAAGCACAGCCGGAGATGGAACGCACGCTGCTGACCACCGCCCTGCGCCACACCCATGGGCACAAGCAGGAAGCGGCTCGGCTGCTGGGCTGGGGGCGTAATACGCTGACCCGTAAGCTGAAAGAGCTGGGGATGGAGTAAGCCACGGCGGCAAACCGGGGATAAAGTACGTCCTCACCGCCGGCGACTGAAGAGGTGGAGAAACGCGCCGCTGGATCAGAGAAGCCGTGAGAGAGGCGGGACGCGCAGGCGCCCGTCTTTTTTTGTCAGATCACCCGCGAAAATCGCGTCTCTGCGGCGTTCTGCCGCAGGTAACTGTCAAAGCACATGCAGACATGACGAACCAGCATGCGGCCCTTAGCGGTCACCTGTAGCCCCTCTGCGTGCTGCTCTACCAGCCCGTCAGCCACCAGCGGAGCCAGCTGCCGTAGCTCGTCGGCAAAATAGCGCCGGAAATCGATGCCATACCCGGCTTCAATCGCGTTGAACGACAGTGAGAAATTGCAGATCAGGCTTTTGATCACCTCACCGCGCAGGCGGTCGTCATCGCTCAGCTGCAGCCCGCGCCAAAGCGCGCTGTGCCCGGCGTGGATCTGCCCGTAATACGCCTTCAGCTCTTTATGATTCTGCGCATAGCTGTCGCCGAGGTAGCTGATAGCCGACACGCCCATTCCCAGCAGGTCGCTGCCGGCGTGCGTGGTATAGCCCTGGAAATTACGGTGCAGCTGGCCGCTGCGCTGGGCGAGCGCCAGCTCATCGTCGTGGCGGGCAAAATGGTCCATGCCGATAAACTGATAGCCCTGCGCGGTCAGCGTGCTGATAGTGTGCTGCAGGATCTCCAGCTTCTGCTGTGCTCCCGGCAGGTCCCGTTCGTGAATTTTACGCTGGGCGGCAAACAGGCTGGGCATGTGCGCGTAGCTGAACACGCTGAGGCGATCGGGGTTAAGCGCCACCACCTTTTCGAGGGTGAAGGCGAAGCTCTGCGGGGTCTGTGCCGGCAGGCCGTAGATCAGGTCGATGCTGGTGGAGGCGAAGCCCAGCTGACGCGCGCGCGCCACCAGCGCAAAGATAAACGCCTCATCCTGTACCCGGTTAACCTTCTCCTGCACCTGCTTGTTAAAATCCTGCACCCCCATACTCAGCCGGTTAAAGCCTTCGGCGCGCAGGTGGTCCAGCATATCAAGTGCTATCTCGCGCGGGTCAATCTCAATCGAGATCTCCGCGTCGGCGTTGATGATGAAGTGCTGACGCAGGCAGTGCATCAGCCGGCTAATCTGCGCCGGGTTAAGGAAGGTTGGCGTACCGCCGCCCCAGTGGATCTGGCTGACCTGACGCCGCGCGAACAGCGGTGCACGGTCGCTGATTTCACGCACCAGTGCATCCAGATAGCTGTCGGCCTTGTGCTGCTGGCGGGTCACCTGCTTGTTACAGCCGCAAAAATAGCAGAGACGGTGGCAGAACGGGATATGCAGATAGAGCGACAATGGGCGATCGGGGTAACGCTGAACGGCCAGCCGGAACATCCGGTCATCATAATCCTGATGAAACTCCAGCGCGGTAGGATAAGAGGTGTAACGTGGGCCGGAGGTGTTGTATTTCTGGATCAGCGGGAGATCCCACTCAATATCTTGCCTGTTCATGGTGACTCACCGTTTTCGCCCCGGAGGTGGTCGCCGTACAGCGGGGAGCTGCCGGCTAACCAACCTGCGGCGCAAACGGGCTTTCTTGTGCGCCAGCCGTTGTAGTTTAACCAACAGCCAACCCAGCCAGCTCAGCAGAATTAACGCAATAATTGATCCAGGCCAAATCATGGTCAGAGATATCTTACTGAGGAGGCAGCGCAGATTGCGCTGCCGCAAGGTTGACGTCGGAAAACCAGACGGAGGAACTGACGTCCTCCGGGTGGGCAAGGCGCTGACGGGCTTACTGGCCGCCCTTCAGCAGACGGTACATATCTTCTTCTGCCTGCTCATCTTTCGCTTCTTCATCATCATCCAGCGCGATACCCAGCTGCTCCATCAGCACGTCGATACGGTCCAGCGACTGATCCAGCCAGGCCTGATCTTCCGCAGACAGCGTTTCGCCGTTCTCCAGACGATCCAGCAGCGTATCCAGACGCGGATCGCTTTCCAGCGCCGTCAGCTCTTCTTCCGGTGACAGGCGTTTCTTTTCAGGTGCTGGTTTCGCAGCTTTTGCCGGCTTCAGCGGTTTGCTGGCCGGCACGTCAGCACCGAGGGCGATCGGCTTTTTGCTGCCGATGCGCGGGTCTTTTGCCGCACTGCTGCTGCCGCTTTTCGGTTTCTCAGCAACCGGATTAGCCCGGCTGCCGGAGACGTTACCACTGCCTTTTTTATTACGCTTGCGATCGCGCGCTTCCTGATTAAGTTCTTCGCGGGACTTGCGTTTTACCCGTGCTGGTTTTTTACCCTGGGGTGCGTGTGCTGGTTGCTTCATGGTTTCTGATCTCAGACGTTTATCTTCAGTATAGAATTGCGCCGGAATCTAGCAGAAAGCGCAGCAAGAAAAAAGGCGGCAGGTCACCCTGTCGCCTTTTTTCGCACCTTCTACAGAAGGATTTACAGTATCAATGTCCTTTTTAGCAGCCAACGTCCCTGTTTTCCTTTGCCTCTGCCCACTCCTGTACCGCCCGCCATCATCCTGATGTTCCCTGAGCGCTTCATCCTGAAGGAAAACATCCTGTTTCCGGTATCTACTTTAGACGACGGAGCCAGTCTCACAAGGTGACTGCCTGATAATTTACTATTTCACTTATCAGGTCATAATTAACTGACTGAAAAATATAACAATAAAGTTTTATAATTTTTTTAAAATCAGAGAGTACTGTCAATACTGATGGCAAATCTCTTACAGCAGCAATGCTGGCCTGTCTCTTACCGGGCGCTTTAGCGTCATACAGGGTATAATCAACGCAATTGCCCTTTTTTCTGGAGTATCTATTTTGTCTGGCTGGAATTATCACCTTACTCATTTTGTTACCAGCGCCCCCGATATTCGCCACCTGCCCTCCGATACCGGTATTGAGGTGGCGTTCGCCGGGCGTTCCAATGCGGGAAAATCCAGCGCGCTGAATACGCTGACCAATCAGAAAAGCCTGGCGCGTACCAGTAAAACGCCTGGACGCACCCAGCTGATTAACCTGTTCCAGGTGGCCGAAGGTTATCGCCTCGTCGACCTGCCTGGCTATGGTTATGCCGAAGTGCCGGAAGAGATGAAGCTGAAATGGCAGCGCGCGCTGGCAGAGTATCTGCAGGAGCGGCAGTGCCTGAAGGGGCTGGTGGTGCTGATGGATATTCGCCATCCGCTAAAAGATCTCGATCAGCAGATGATCAAATGGGCGGTACAGAGCGGGATCGAAGTGCTGGTGCTGCTGACGAAGGCCGATAAGCTGGCTTCTGGCGCACGCAAAGCGCAGCTAAACGCCGTACGCGAAACCGCGAAAGGGTTTGTCGGCAACGTGCAGGTGGAGATGTTTTCATCGCTGAAGAAGATTGGCGTGGATAAGCTCAGCCAGAAGCTGGACAGCTGGTATCGCGAGATCCCACCGGCGGTGGAAGAAGACGCAGAAGAAACACAATAAAAAACGCCCCAGTCACAGCGTGACTGGGGCGGCTAAATATTCAGCCAAATCCGATTACGTGAAGTAAAAGGTCTGAAAGATAGAACATCTTACCTCTGTACCCTACGCGACGAACTTTACCTGATTTTTTGAGCGGTCAAAAGGGTTTTCTGTAGTAAATTTTCAGAAAACGACCGGATTAATCCAACATAAGTCACATAACGACAGCAATCCTGTAGCTTAATTACTAAAAAAATGCTTTTGCTTGAAACGCTTAGCTGCATTTTTCTCCACAGGTCCATTGTGGCCGTTGCTGAACCGATTAATCCGTACGATTTTCTTATGACCGATCGGGCCATCCGGCCTGAAGAACAGACCGGAGCATGGCCCGTGTTAGCAGCGCCTTAGTGCGCTTCATCCCAGTTATTACCTACGCCGACCTCAACGCGCAGCGGCACGTCCAGCGTCATGCTGCTCTCCATCAGCTGACGAATTTTTGCCGTCGCCGCCTCAACCGCGTCAGCACGGACTTCAAACACCAGTTCATCGTGTACCTGCATAATCATGGTGACGTCTGAATCCGGCGTGGAGCTCAGCCAGTCATCCACCGCAATCATCGCCCGTTTGATAATGTCCGCGGCGGTACCCTGCATCGGTGCGTTGATCGCGGCACGTTCCGCCGCTTTGCGACGGATGGCATTGCTGGCGTTGATGTCCGGCAGGTAGAGACGACGGCCGTCCAGCGTCTCAACGTAGCCTTTCTCCGCGGCCTGCTCGCGGGTGCGCTCCATATACTGCAGCACGCCCGGATAGCGCTGGAAGTAGAGGTCCATATACTTCTTCGCTTCACCGGCCGGAATATTGAGCTGGCGCGACAGGCCAAAGGCGCTCATACCGTAAATCAGGCCAAAGTTAATCGCTTTCGCGCTACGGCGCTGCTCACCACTTACCTTGTCCAGCGCGACGCCAAACACTTCGGCGGCGGTGGCGCGGTGAATGTCCTGCTCGCTGGCAAATGCAGTAAGCAGTCCCTTATCCTGCGACAGGTGCGCCATGATACGTAGCTCAATCTGCGAGTAGTCCGCCGCCAGGATCACGTGCCCCTGAGGAGCGATAAAGGCCTGCCGGATGCGCCGACCCTCATCGTTGCGCACCGGGATATTCTGCAGGTTCGGATCGCTGGAGGAGAGGCGCCCGGTGGCCGTTACCGTCTGGTGATAGGAGGTGTGCACCCGCTTGCTGACCGGGTTGATCATCTGCGGCAGCTTGTCGGTGTAGGTCGACTTCAGCTTCGACAGCCCGCGATGCTCCAGAATCACCTTCGGCAGCGGATAGTCGAGCGCCAGCTCCGCCAGCACCTCCTCACTGGTAGACGGCGCGCCGCCCGGGGTTTTTTTGGTCGGCTTGATGCCCTGCTTTTCAAACAGAATGGTCTGCAGCTGCTTAGGCGATGAGAGGTTAAACGGTTCGCCGGCCAGATCGTGCGCCTGTTTTTCCAGCTCGGCCAGACGGTTGCCCAGCTCCTGCGAGTGCGCCGCAAGAATCGCCTGGTCGATCAGCACGCCGTTACGCTCAATACGTGAGATCACCGGCACCAGCGGCATCTCAACCTGCTCGAACACCTGCTTCGGTCCGGTTTCTGCCGCCAGCAGCGGCCACATTTTCAGATGCAGCTGCAGGGTGACGTCGGCGTCTTCCGCCGCATAATGGCTGGCCTGCTCGAGCGCGATCTGATTAAAGGTCAGCTGGTTCTTCCCTTTACCGGCAATCTCCTCAAAGGTGACCGTCTTATGGTTCAGCCAGCGTGCCGCCAGCGTATCCATATCGTGGCGGCCGGCGACGCTGTTCAGCGCGTAGGATTCAAGCATGGTATCGAAACGGATGCCGCGCAGCTCAATGTCATAGCGCTGCAGCACGCCGCGGTCGTACTTGAGGTTCTGCCCGACCTTCAACGCACCCGCGTCTTCCAGCAGCGGCTTCAGCCGTGCCAGCACCTCGCTGCGGTCCAGCTGCTCCGGCGCATCAAGATAGTCGTGTGCCACCGGCAGATAGGCAGCCTCTCCCGGCGCTACCGCAAAAGAGAGTCCGACGATGTTGGCGCTGAGGGTATCGAGCGAGTCGGTTTCCAGATCAAAGGCAAACAGCTCGCTGTTCTGCAACTTCTGCAGCCAGCTGTCGAACGTCGCCTGATCCAGAATGGTGACATAGCCGTCAGCGGAGAGCGTACTCACCGATTCGGCTGGCTCAGAGGCGGTATCTGTCTGCTGCTCCACTGCGGCAACTTTTTTCGCTGACGCGTTGCCACGATTGCCCTGCAGCCATTTACCCTCTTCCAGATCGACGATCCAGCGCTTAAATTCGTAGTGTTTAAACAGCTCCAGCAGCGCTTCCACCGCCGGTTCAGTCACCGTCAACTGCTCGCAGGTTAACTCCAGCTCAACGTCGGTTTTGATGGTCGCCAGCTGGTACGAGAGGAAGGCCATCTCCCTGCTCTGTTCCAGTTTGGCGGCCATGGTTTTTGCCCCACGGAAGGTCAGCGTGGCCACCTTGTCCAGATTAGCGTAAATCTCTTTAATGCCGCCTAATCCCTGCAACAGCGCCTGCGCCGTTTTCTCCCCCACGCCGGCCACACCCGGAATGTTATCGGAGGAGTCGCCCATCAGCGCGAGGAAATCGATGATCAGTGACGGTGGGATACCGTATTTGGCTTCCACCTCGTCCGGGCCAAGAATGGCGTTGTTCATGGTATTGATCAGCGTGACGTCCGGCGATACCAGCTGGGCCATATCTTTGTCACCGGTGCTAATCAGCACCGGTTTACCCATTTTTTCCGCCGCCAGCGCCAGCGTGCCGATCACATCATCGGCCTCGACGCCCGGCACGGCCAGCAGCGGCAGCCCCATCGCTTTCACCATCGCGTGCAGCGGTTCAATCTGCGCGCGCAGGTCGTCAGGCATCGGCGGGCGATGGGATTTATAGGCCTCAAATAATTCGTCGCGGAACGTTTTACCCTTAGCGTCAAACACCACGGCGACGTGGCTTGGCTTATATTGCAGCAGCAGGCTGCGCAGCATGTTCAGCACACCATACATGGCGCCGGTCGGTTCCCCGGCTGCGTTGGTTAGCGGGGGGAAAGCATGATAAGCGCGGTACAGGTAGGAGGATCCATCTACCAGGATCAGCGGGTTTTCTGCAATTTCAGCCATAGGGGGTCACGTTCTTCCGGGTTGCTTCGATGGGTGTAAGGATGCCACAGCCGGGCATAAAACAGGAAATCGCAACGGCGATTATTCAGGATGTGATGCAATTACTGCGGCATGGCGCGCAATGAGGTTCTGTGGATAAGTTTGTGTGTAATTTTTCTGATCGGATGGCAGGAACCGATAACAGCATCAGCAATTATCACTATTTATTCTAATAATCATAAGGTTAATTTAATTCTGAATAAGACAATCTGACTTTTTCGACATTTTTCATTTGTGGATATAAGTCAAAGATATAAAGCGGTATAACGCGATATATGGCTGGAGAAAGCACAATTTCACCACGTTCATTCCATAACGATAAAAAAACGCCGGCTCATGGCCGGCGATAATCTGACCGTTGAGCTTACTTCTGGCTGACCAGGAACTTCACCACGTTCGCAAAGCCCTGCACATAGTTGTCCATTGAGCTGGTGTCGAGACCGCCGTTGTTAACCATATATTTTCCGTTAACGAACATCGCCGGCACGCCGCGCAAATCCAGATCGGCTGCAGCTTTCTCCTGCTGAGCAACCAGTGATTTAACGACAAAGCTGTTCCAGGCCGCGTCGTAATCTTCTGGTTTGATGCCGGCAGCTTTCACAAAGGCCGCCTTCAGGCTGGCCGCATCGGTGATGGTCTGGCTTTTCTGAATACCGTCAAACAGCGGTGCCGTAACTTTATCTTCCACGCCCAGCGCCATTGCTACCGCCCAGGCCTGGGTCACGGTTTTACCCAGATCGCCGCCGAGGAATTCAACGTGATATTTGGCGACCTTAACGTCCGCAGGCAGGTTTTTCTTTACCGCATCACTCACGTGCCAGACTTCTTCAAACTCAAAGCAGTGTGGACAGAAGAATGAGAAGAACTCCAGCACCTGAGGTTCACCGGTAGCTGGTTTATCCAGCGTCACATACTCTTTGCCATCGGTAAATTGTGCAGCGGAAGCGCTGAAAGCCAGAACCATGCCGACCAGCGCAAACAAAATCTTTTTCATTGTGAAACTCTCTCCTCGTAACGGATCAGTAGGTGAACAAAAGGACTATCACAGCGGGTAACCTGGCATTAACTGCAGCGGAGGTTCCTGCAAAATCCGGTCCTGTTCAGTAAAAATGGAAATCTGACGACGCCAGAAATCTTCATCCGTCATCCACGGGAAACTGCCCGGGAAAGCCGGATCGTGCCAACGGCGTACCACCCATGCCAGATAATAAACCATCCGCATAGCACGTAAAGGTTCAATCAGTGACAATTCATGTTCGTCAAAGTCGCTGAATTCACGGTAGGCCTCCAGCAGAATATCCCACTGCAGACGCTGTTCCTGGCGATCGCCGTTGATCAGCATCCACAGATCCTGCACTGCCGGGCCATTGCGCGCGTCGTCCAGATCGACAAACAGCGGGCCATCACGCCAGAGAATATTGCCAGGGTGACAGTCACCGTGCAGACGCAGCGGCTGCCACTGAGTATGCCAGCTGTTTTGTAAAGTTGTGCGCAGGCGCTCCACGCTGGTCAGTAAATTATCTTTCAGCCCGGCAGGCACCAGATCGCTGGCGGCCAGCGTGGCTAAGGGCTGGTCGATATACTCCTGTAATCCCATCGTCGGCCGATCGGTGAAGATTTTTTTACGGCCGGTCTGATGAATGCGCCCGAGATAACGTCCAACCCACTCCAGCTGATCGTAGTTATCCGTTTCATACTGGCGGCCGCCGAGGCTGGGAAAGACCGCAAACCAGAACCCCTGATGCTGTTGCAAGGTGGTGCCGCCCAGCGTCAGCGGGGCTGCGACAGGCACCTCATCGGCGAACAGCTCGGCGGTGAACTGATGCTCCTCGGCGATTTGCGCCTGTGACCAGCGCTGTGGTCGATAAAATTTGGCGACATAGCGCCGTTTATCTTCATCGGCGAACTGGTAGACGCGGTTTTCGTAGCTGTTCAGCGCCGTCAGGCCGGATTCCACGCGGATCCCGCTATCCCACAGCGCATCGAGAATGGCGTCTGGCGTCAGCGTGTCAAAGTTAAAGGCAGGTTCTTTCATCCGGCATGCTCTTACGGGAAATGTGCCTGCAAGAATATCATTAAACGCCGGTCGTCATGCCGGCTACGGCCGATTTACTCCTTAATTATGCCGCGAGCCCGCAGTAAGGCGGTCTTAAAATCATCCTCATAGTCTTTGGCTAAACCGGGGATAACCGCCGTATCAGCCGCGCTGCGCATTTTAAGATGATAGATCAGCGCGTCATCGCTCAGCGTGGCCAGCGGCTGCGTAAAGCCGGCGTCATCGGCCATCTGCTGTAAAAACTCCAGCAGGTTCAGGTCGGGCTGCTCCTGCCACGCGGGCTGTAACAGGGTAATAAGCTCATTGAGTCGGTGATATTTCATAGTATTCTTCCTCTGTCAGCCCCTGCCCGATTGCCGGCAGGGAACTCTTTTCATCAGCTAAGGACAGTGATCATGAGTCTGTTTTCCGCTGCGGATAAAGCCACAATCACCGGTGTGATCCTTGCCGGCGGGCGTGGCAGCAGAATGGGCGGCAACGATAAAGGGCTGCTGCTGTATCGTAACCAGCCGTTGTATCAACACGTGTTGTACCGCTTACGGCCCCAGGTAGACAGGGTATGGATTAATGCCAACCGCAATATTGCGTTATATCAACAGAGTGGCCTGCCGGTGATACGCGATACGCTGGCGGACTTTCCCGGTCCGCTGGCCGGCATGCTGAGCGCACTGCTACAGGCAGAAACAGAGTGGCTGGCCTTCAGTTCCTGCGATACGCCGCATCTGCCGGACAATCTGGTGGAACATCTGTGGCGGCATAAGGGACTGGCGAAGGCGGTTTGGGCACGTGCGGAACAGCGCGATCACCCCACGCTGGCGCTACTGCACCGGGATCTGGCGGGTTTACTGGCGCAGTATCTGGCACGGGGAGAGCGTAAACTGCTGCTCTTCTTACAGCAGGCGGGCGGGCACAGCGTGGAATTTAGCCTCACCGGACGGGCTTTTGACAATATTAACCAGCCAGAAGATTTAATTGACAGATAATCGCCGGAAACAGACCTCTTTACTCCATATCTGACACGCTTCAGGGGGTATTTTAGCCTTTATAACAGGATGAGAATCTCTGCCTGAGCCATTTATCTCACTAATTTTATGAGAAATTAATTATCTAACAGGTGATTAAGAGGGTTAATGATTCAATGCCTGCAGAAAATAGCTTAAAGACCCTCTTTCAGACGCGCACCATCCGCCATTTTCCGCCGGTTTTTATAGCCGGAGCACAATAAAGCGCCATCACTTTTTATTCGGACCACGGATGAGTCATCAGCCCGGTCCGGAGCGGCGGGTTTTGCGTTTAAAATCTGATTTTTTGACCAGTGAAGAGGGAAAACGGAGGGGAATGAGCCGTTACGGCAGGGGNCTCCGGCTCGGCCGGTGCTGCGGCAGGGGCGGAAGCGCTGCCGGGTACGCGCCATCACTTTTTATTCGGACCACGGATGAGTCATCAGCCCGGTCCGGAGCGGCGGGTTTTGCGTTTAAAATCTGATTTTTTGACCAGTGAAGAGGGAAAACGGAGGGGAATGAGCCGTTACGGCAGGGGTTTTTTATCGTGTTTTTTGCAAAAGAAAAAACCCCGGCCTTTCGGTCGGGGTTATTCTTTGTTTGATGCCTGGCAGTTTATGGCCCACATCCCTGTGGGCCACCCTTCGGGCCGGCGCTGAGCGCCGTTCAAAATGGCTCCCGGCCATTTTGTCCTGCTCTCGCATGGGGAGGCCCCACACTACCCTCGGCGCTACGGCGTTTCACTTCTGAGTCCGGCATGGGGTCAGGCGGGACCACCGGGCTGAAGACGCAAAAAAGCCCCATGCTTTCGCATGAGGCTTATTGCTTAATTTGATGCCTGGCAGTTCCCTACTCTCGCATGGGGAGGCCCCACACTACCATCGGCGCTACGGCGTTTCACTTCTGAGTTCGGCATGGGGTCAGGTGGGACCACCGCGCTAAAGCCGCCAGGCAAATCTTGGTGTCTGAAACGAATCTTTTGTGCTGATGCCGCGTTGGCTGCGCTCGTCAGTTCAGTCACATACCAACGTATGCTCCTTCTCTGCCTTCGCTTGCCGCCTTGCCTCAGCGCAAAATCTTCCGTTTCCTACAAATTTGTTATCCGGTAAAACAAGCTGAAAATCTTTGCGTCTCTCGAACGCYACCAGAACGCTTCTGGCGTTGTAAGGTTAAGCCTCACGGGTCATTAGTACCGGTTAGCTCAACGCATCGCTGCGCTTACACACCCGGCCTATCAACGTCGTAG